>NZ_JBIVOI010000011.1:0-256282 GCF_044754045.1 Neobacillus sp. NPDC093182 | reverse complement strand
CATAAAAGTATCCGATAAACATCATTTTAAAGAGCTGTATAGGGTCCGAAGGACGCCCGTTATTTTCTGAATAAAAAGGACGGACCCTCTCACCAATAAAAGAAAAATCTATATACTTGTCCACCTTCCTTAATAGGTGTTCTTGCGGTACTAAATCATCAATAAAAACAAATTCAGCTTCGTTTTGAATTTCTCTATTTGGCTTGTACATTCTATACACCGTCCTGTTATTTATAGGAATATTATAACATATTAACGCGGTGAATCATTAAAGTTATTGTGAAAAATAATAGCTGTCGAGATTTTCTCGACAGCCTGAAGACTTAACCCCATGGTTAAGTCTTTTTGCTCTATTTGAAATTGCTTCATTCTCTTTAAAGAGAAGTCTTAGGCTGCGATTTATCCTTTCACTATTTTTTTATATCTATTACAATCGAAAAGGATTATCCTTTTAATCCATATGTTTCGATTATTTGTTAGTATGAAATTGTCTATCCCTTTTTGAAGCTGCGTTACCCTCCCTTCGTGTTAAAGATGGGTTGGTTACGATCACCTGGACCGATAAAGTCTAATGCGGCAGGAGAAAATACCATAACTTTTCTTTTAACGCCCTCAAAAAACATTCGGTTTGGATCTATAACTTCAGTATCTTGAAAGACAAGGCCTCCAAAGAATATCCTCTTTTTGGCCCTCCTTCCGAAGACAATCATATTCTTCTTTTTAACTGTTTGAGCTATGACACTTTCATTCAGCTCCTCAATAAGTGTCAATAGTACTTTTTCTGTTTGTAAAACTTCTTCTTCAATCGAAGCGACCAGTCCAATTTCACGTTTATTTAAAACTAAGACGAATTCATATCCTGCTGCTGTTTTCTTTTGCACAACAGCCACTTCATCTGTAATAAACGTGACAAAATCATCGGATTCATTCGTGTGTGAGGCCGGAGAGATTTCTTTTTTCTTGATGACTCGAAAAAATGCTTTTGCTCCAATTTCTTCATCAGAGAAGTCAAACGGTTTTATACTCTGTGTGCGTACTAGATATAAACTATTAACCTTCTCTTTGCTATTTAATTGGATACATAAAGCAACATCTTCATTCACCACCTTTCCCTCATTGTTCGAGAGCATAGGGACATTCATTTTCATTCCTGGAAATTGAACGAAGATGTAGCTTAGGTTTTTCTTAGGCTGTACATCCAGAAGTCTCATAAACTCACAACCTTTCCGATTAGTTACAAGTTATTTTCCTTGTAAATGTATAATTCCACATACTTTCCTTCATACCTGTTTGAGTATGAAGAGTTTCCATCGTCACTTTCTTATGAAATGTGATGAATCCGCCCTATAATTGAGTATTTATGAGCAATTCTACTATCGAAAAACAAAGAATGAAAAGTATTTGTCGTTATTTCAGATTACTTAATATTTTAAAATCCCTTTATGCTTAACTTAGATTTAACAATAGTTGACTTTCATTCATTTTACAGAATTTTTAGTTGAAGTTAGAATGTAATTAGTAATAAGAATTTTTTTGAAAATTCATATATGTAATTTACATATATGAATGATTGAGTTATTATATATGTAAATTACATATATGAGTAACGCATAAATGCAGTCCTAAAAATTTGTTATATTATTATAAATGGAGGGATTTTTATGAGTAATCAAGAAGAAATTCTTCTTCTTAAAACTTCTAGTATTCTTAAGAAAGATACAAGCATGATGAGGCTTAACGATATCATTCAAGAACTAGTAAATGTAATTGAATCAAATTCTGAGGTTGATAAGAACAATGGATAGGAAATGTATTTATTTAAATCAATGAATGAAGCAAACATCTCACTGATGATAGTGAGGATTGTTTGCTTCATTAGTAATTATTGACACGTCTTTACCTATAGGTGTAAAATACATATATAGTCAAAAGTTGTAACTTGGTAGCTTGAATTTGATATTGCGGAAAGTTATCCTAAGAAATAAAAAGGCTTACAATACATATTTATAAAGGGAAATGCGAATTAGTTAGATAGCTGCAAATCTTTGATAACACAAGTATAAAGGTATAATTGAGCTCTATTTCCCTTCATTTGAAAAGAAGGATTCCATAGAGAAATGAAAATAAAAGTAGAAACTAAGGAGGAACGAAAATGACTAAAACCATGACAAAGAAAGAGGAAAAAGCTCCAGAATTAGAAACAAAAACACAAGCTTCAGAAGCAGAAGCAAAAACACAAATGAAAGCTGAAGTTCAAGAAGAAGCAGTTTTATCTTATCCATACGCAGAAGAAACAAATATACAATTGAAAACTGAAGCTCAAGAAGACGTAGGTGTATCCAATTCATATGTAGAAACACTTTGGGGACAATACGAACAAATGTTGGATCAAGCAAGAAAGCTCCGCGAAAGCAGTGAAGAAGCTTATCTTAAGTCTGTAAAAGATGTAATTAAGCTCAATAAAGACTTTAGAAAATCAATCTTTGATTTATATACAGAATCAAGAAAGTCAAACAGGGAAATCGTCAATGGTTTATCCAGTAATTTTGAAAAAAATGATGGATTAAACCAGTATACACAGCAAGTAGAAGACATTTCTGAACAATTAGAGAATTTGGCGATAACACCAATCAAATTCACTGTTAATCTTATCGAATCTATAGAAAAGAACGTTGAAGAAAGTAGTGAATCGTATGTTCGCTATTCACGTGAAAGCCAGAGCTTCTGGGGAAAAGTGACCAATGAATATATGAAAATAGCAAAAAACAATCATAAAATGCTGGTAAATCAACTTGAAGAAAGCTTTAAAGTACTCGTTGTTACAAATAGAAAATAAAGGATTGTTGGTATTTCGGTACTACCAAAACGGACTTGAGTTTAAGAAAAGAAAAATAAACCGTTTGCGGCCGCTGCCTGTTTCTCAAATTGAGGGACAGGTAGTTTTATTTTTGCTTTAAAGTGTTAGTTGGATTTTTTGATACTTTTAAAGCATGATAATCCATGAAAGATGATGGGGAAATCCATTGTGATTGGTTGAAGGGTGCGTTATTCTAAGCATATTCCTTTATGAAGGAGGGGGTATGATGAGTAATAAACCTATCTTTAAGGAGCATTTTGTTCTACATAAATGGAGTTATTTGCTGGGCACCATTCTTTTAACCGTCTCCCTTGTTTTGCAATTATTTGTCCCCGTTTTATTAAAAAAGTTCACAGATGGGCTTCAAAATAAATCCATTCATGTTTCTGATTTATGGGAGTTGTCACTATGGTTTGTTATTGTCGGATTCGGTGCTTTTCTTTTTCGGTCGAGCGGCCGAATTTATATATTCAAGATGTCAAGAATCCTAGAGCGGGACTTACGGAGTTCCTTGTTTTCACATTGGGAGAGATTGCAGGCTGAATATTATCAAAACCAGCGAATTGGGAATCTGATGGCTCATGCCGTAAACGATGTCAATATCATGAGGCAGATCGTTATGCAGGGATATTTTCAGATGGTCGAAGCTGCCGTGCTCATTTCGATCTCTGTATTTATGATGGCTAGTACCATTCATTTCTATTTAACGTTACTGGTCTTATTACCTTTACCAGGATTAACGTATATTGCCTATCGTTTCCGGTCAAAGACTCAAACGCATTCCTTAAAAGTACAAGAAGCAATCGGGACATTGACAAGCACAGTTCAAGAATTTTGTTCGGGGATTAGTGTTATCAAAACCTATATCCAAGAGGAAAAAGAACGTAAGAAGTTTACAAACGATAATCAAGGAAATGTCGAGGTCAATAAACAGTTAATTCGTGCAAATTCGCTGTTCACCTCGTTAAGTCAAGGAATTGTCGGGCTAAGTTATTTAATTTCCATCGTATTCGGCTCCATCTTAGTAATGAAGAGTACCATTTCGCTTGGTGACTTTGTTGCCTTTAACACCTATTTATCTTTGTTGATTGCCCCGATTGAAAACATAGGGAAGGTCATAAATCTCCTCCAGCAGGGTAAAGCCGCAGATAACCGAATTCGTCATGTTTTATCTACGGAACCTGCTATTCAAGATGAAGAAGGGATTACCCCTATCACCTCTTTTCAAGGAAATATAATTATAAATAATTTATCTTTTAAGTATCAAAGGAGTAAAGAGAATGCATTAAAGAATATTACCGTTTCCATCCCGAAAGGAACTAGTTTAGCCATTGTCGGGAAAGTAGGAAGCGGCAAATCAACCTTAGTCAACTTGCTCTTACGTTTATACAATCCTCCCAAAAATTCAATTTTTATCGATGATCACGATATCCGAGATGTTCCGCTAAAAACTCTGCGGGAATCGGTTGCATACGTCCCACAAGACAATTTCTTATTTTCCTCATCCATAAAAGAAAATATTGCCTTTGACCCAAACCCCTATCAAGATGAACAGGTATTTCATGCAGCAAGGCAAGCCCACGTTTATGAAGATATTGTGGATCTCCCTGATAAATTTGAAACTGAATTAGGAGAAAGAGGGCTTTCTTTATCAGGTGGACAACGTCAGCGTGTCAGTATCGCAAGAGCATTGATAAAACCTTCTCCTATCATCATTTTTGATGACAGCCTATCAGCAGTGGATTCTAAAACAGAAACAAATATTTTAAACACACTGAAAACACAAATGAAAAGTCGAACTTCCATCATTATTAGCCACCGAATTTCTACGATAAAGGAGGCTGATCAGATCATTGTTTTAGATAAAGGGGAGATTGTTGAAAGGGGCACACATCAATCTCTTTTAAAGCAGGATGGAATTTACAAAAAAATGTTTACTCAGCAAACAACGGAATTTACCTGTCCACCCCTTAATGGAAGAAAGATCCTCATTAAGAAAAGGAGGAGATGAAAATTCGAAGTATAAAAAAGGGAATCCATCCCCCAATAGGTGACCGTCAATTATTAAAAGGTATGCTGATGTTCGCAAAACCCTATCGAAAACTCCTTTTATTTTCATTTCTGTTGACAGGCTTTATTGTAATAGCCAGTTTAGCCCAGCCATTTATTATTAAAGTAGCAATCGACTCTTACATCAAGATGAACGATTATCAAGGGATGATGTACTTGGGCATTATCTATTTCTTATTGATAATGGTCTCTTCTATTTGTACCTATTACCAAAATAACACACTTCAATTTATAGGACAGTATGTAATATATGATTTCAGGCAAGCCATTTTTAAGCACTTTTCCCTCATGCAGATGGATTTTTTTAGGCAAAACCCGATTGGCAGATTAGTAACAAGGATTACCCATGATGTTGAATCGCTGAACCAACTATACTCTCAAGTGATTGTGAACTTAGTAAAAGAAGTTTTAATTCTGATTGGAATCATCGCCCTTATGTTATATATGAGTGTAAAACTAACCCTGATTTGCTTTTTAGTCATACCAGTCATAGCAATCGTTACCTTTTATTTTAAAAGGGTATTACGTGATACACAGAGGAATCTAAGGAGTATTCTTTCAAAACTTCTTTCCTATCTAGCTGAAAATCTCTCAGGTATGAGTGTTATCCAACTATTCGCCCGCGAAGGAAAACAGCTTGAAATCTTTAATGAATTAAATGAGGAGCATTATCGGGCTGGGATGCGTCAAACGGTAATCAATTCTATATTTAATCCTTCCATCGGATTATTTGGAAATATTTCGCTTGCGCTTTTGGTTTGGTATGGAGGAAGAAGTGTAGTAGATGGAAGTATCACCTTTGGGACCGTGTATGCGTTTACTCATTATGTTAGGCAATTTTTTGAACCGCTCAGAGGATTAGCAGACAGGTTTAATCAAATACAAGCCGCTCTTGCGTCAGCTGAACGGATTTTTGAAACCTTAGAAACAAAACCAACGATCGTAAACCCTGTCCACCCTAAGGAACTTCCAGAAAAAGTTAAGGGAGACATTGTATTTCACCATGTTTGGTTTGCTTACAAAAATCAGGAATGGGTATTAAAGGATGTCCATTTTAGAATCAACCAAGGAGAAACAGTAGGTGTTGTCGGTGCGACAGGTGCCGGCAAAAGTTCGATTATTCAACTCATAAACCGGTTTTATGATAATCAAAAGGGGACCATCAGTCTTGATGGAATAAATATTAAAGATGTTCAATTAAACGAGCTTAGAAGGCACATCGGAATCATTCAACAAGACGCTTTTATCTTTTCAGGGACTGTCTTTGACAATATTCGCTTGAATCATAACGATGTAAGTAATGAAGAAATCATAACAGCGGCGAGGGCTGTAAACATTGATTCTTTTTTTAGAATGCTGCCAAAGGGATATAACACGATGCTCGGAGAGGAAGGAACGGTATTGTCGGCAGGACAAAAGCAGCTGCTCTCCTTTTTAAGAGCAATGATTGCAGACAATGATGTACTTATACTTGATGAAGCGACAGCTAATGTTGATACAGAAACAGAACAAGCGGTTCAAGACGCCTTAAAAGAAATGTCCAAGAATCGAACAACGATTATCATTGCACATCGACTTTCCACCATCCAGCGTGCAGATAAAATTATTGTCTTAGATAAAGGCAGAATTGTAGAAATGGGAGATCATCAACAGCTGCTAAACAACCAATCCGTGTACTATCAATTATGCCAGAATCAGAGTAAAGGGAAAACTTTAAAAGTTAAACTTTAAGATGGAATGGTAAAAAGGATGGTCAGGAATCTGAACCATCCTTTTTCTATTGGTCTAATAATTTTTGTTCATCACTGAATTGAGTAGGGGAGACGCCAACGATCTTTTTGAAAATTCGACTGAAATAGAGTTCATCCTCGTAACCGACATTTTGGCTGACTTCTTTGACCCTTATATCAGAATGGGCAAGAAGCTCTTTTGCCCGGTCAATCCGTAAATGGGTTAGATATTCAATTGGACTGTAGCCGGTATTTTTTTTGAAAAGTCTGGAATAGTGACTTTTACTTAAGCCTGCCAGCTTTGCTAAGTCTGTTAAGGTTATAGCATGATGATAATGGTGACCGATATAATCAATCGTTTCCTCAATCACTTGTCTTGTGTCCTTAGAAATCGTTTGAGCTTGAAAGTCCTGTACCAAAGTAAATAATAGTTCATGAAATAAGATTTTTTGCCTAAATGCAATTGTTGATCCTCTACGTTTAGATAAAGAAATGATTTCATCGAATAAAAGGGCTACACCAGAGCTGTTTTTAATAGGATAAACGCCATCTAATGGAAAAGATATTTCCTGAGGCTGTTTGAAATGCCATTGCTCTTTTTTCTCAATGGCGCCTGCATAAGTAAACCGTATAAAATAAAACTCGAGCGGATTTGAAGAAGAAGATTTTTTGTCGTATATCATCCCAGGTGTAAAAACAATCAGTTTCCCAGGCGAAAGGTCATTTTTCTCACCATTTATCATTACTTCGCCAGTTCCTTTCGTGATGAACCATAGGGAATGATAGAGGGGCTTTTTCCCTTTTTTATTCCAATTTGAGGAAAAAGATTTGTAACCTGATAACAATATCGAAAAAGTTAACTCATTTAGTTTAGATGTCAGCCTTCCAAGATCCATACACAAAGAGCTTCATCCTTTACTGATAGATTGCTAATTTAGATTATCTATACGCTAGAAATACAAAAATATACTATGTTCTAAATACTTTGATAGAATCTAAAAGAAAGCATGTAACGAAAAATCTTAAGAAATTCTTCATTTTTCTCCTACTTTAAACTTAAGAAATATTGCTTATACTAGACTCATTCGTAAGAAATGAAACGTTAAACATTGGAAAGGGGGTATTTTCTTTATGGATGAATATACTGTGCTGGTGGTAGATGATGATAAAGAAATTTGTGATGGGATTGAAATCTACCTAAGGAATGAAGGTCTTATAGTATATAAGGCACAGGATGGAATTGAAGCACTAGAAATTTTAAATGAACGCGAGGTACATTTGATTCTGCTGGACATTATGATGCCGAGAATGGATGGGATTTCGGCCACATTTAAAATACGTGAACAAAAAAATATTCCCATCATTATTTTAAGTGCTAAAAGTGAAGATACGGATAAGATTTTAGGCTTGCAGATTGGCGCGGATGATTATGTAACAAAACCTTTTAATCCATTGGAGCTTATTGCAAGGGTAAAATCACAGCTTAGAAGGTTTGTAACATTAGGTCAATTTGATCGGAAAAATAAAACCATTGATTTGAATGGTCTTACGATTGATCAGGAGGCAAAGGAAGTTGCTGTAAACGGGGAGCGGGTAAAATTAACACCGATCGAATATAAAATTGTCGAATTGCTAATGGTCAATGCTGGCCGTGTGTTTTCCATCTCTGATATATACGAAAGGGTCTGGAATGAACCCTGCTATAATGCGGAAAACACGGTAGCAGTGCATATTCGTAAAATTCGAGAAAAAATCGAAATTGACCCAAAAAATCCAAGATATTTAAAGGTGGTGTGGGGAATTGGATACAAAATGGAAAAATAGAATGAAAATTATTGGATGGCTCGTATTGTTTGCGTTTGGAGTCAGTGGTGTTATTTCCGCTTTGATAAATGAAAATGATTATTATCAGCGTAGTTACTTTAAAACATCACAATTCCAAGTTGAACTAGATCATTTAACACAATATATCGATGCATTTGAAATTAGCTATCAAACAAAGGAAGAAATGAAAGAGGCAATTACTGTATCTAAGGATGAAATAGAGCAACAAAGGTACCAATATGGTAATTTAACTGAACAAATCAGGAACATAGAACAGCAGTACCAACCTAGAATAGATGAGGCAAAAGCAAATAATAACGAAAAGATTGCAGATATCTATATCAAGGAACGCGATCAAAAAATTGATGAAATTACAAAAAACTTTGAAAGTGACGAGAATATAAAGAAAAGTATCATACAAGAAAAAGAAGAAAATATTGAAGAGTATCTCAAGGAGCTAGAATTTCATCGTGAGGACTATGAAAATTACCAAGAGGTTTTTGTTTATTACTTAAAAAATACAGAAACAGGTCAAGTATTCACCAATCTTTCAACAAAGAGTAGAAAATCAGTTGACCAATATATAAACAATGAAAATATGTATTATATTCAGAGCTATCCAACCAAAGAAAATCGTTATCTTGTATTTAATGAAGGACCATTATTAGTCATCGGATCTGAGGATTTGGTTGACCTTCCGCGAACCAATTCCAATGATCGATATGAAGGGAAAATAGGAGTTTCAAAAGACGCCCCTATAACAAACATGATTATTCAGAATTATCATAATTATGATAATCAAAGAATCGTCTTTTGGATTTATACTTTAGCCGGCATACTTGCATTGGCAGCAAGTGGAGTTATAGGAAAAAGAATGGCAGTTATCGAAAAAATTGCACCAAGTAAATGGCAGAGTAAATATAACAATATCCCATTTGATGTTGCGTTAATTTTACAAGGAATATTTGTCATAGCTTCCATGGCTTTAATAGATAGTACATCTTATATCTATTTTAATATTGCTGCAGATGATATCATCATTAATCTTGTATTTTTAACCATTATCATTGGATTAACGATGGTCCAAGCTGTCTATCTATTTAACAGAATTAAAACGATCACATCTGACAAGGGAGTTTGGCGAAAAACGATAATTGGACGTGTATTAAAGAGTGTTAGGAATTTCTTTGCGAGTATCATTAACGTATTTCGAAATGCCTTCCTGAACCGAAGAGTAGGAACGCAGGTTTTCTTACTTTTAACCATTGTTTTTTCTTTTGGAATCTTAACGACACTAATTTATATTGACGAAGACTTCTTAGCGCTTTTTATTCCTGCAATTTTGATGATCGGGCTGCCACTTATTATTCTCATTATCAAAAGAACAGGATATTTTAATCAAATCCTTTCAAATGCCTCGGCATTGGCTAAGGGAGAGTTCAAACCTGACTTAACTATTATTGGGAGATCCGTTTTTGCCCAGCTGGCTGGGGATATTAATCATATGAAACACGGTGTCAAAACATCACAAAATGCCCAAGCAAAAAGCGAAAGGCTAAAAACCGAATTAATCACAAATGTCAGTCATGACTTACGCACACCCTTAACTTCCATTATTACGTATTCGGACCTTCTAAAGAAACCTGAGTTAACAGAGGATGAGCGAAATGCGTATATTGAAATTATTGATCGTAAGTCAAAACGCTTAAAGGTATTAATCGATGATCTTTTTGAAGCATCTAAAATGGCCAGCGGAGCGATTGAACTGACGAAAGTAAAGGTCGACATCGTCCAATTGCTTCAACAATCCCTAGCTGAGTACAATGAAAAAATGGAAGAGTCTCAGGTCCAATTTCGGGTATCAAATCCAGAGCATCCTATTTATGCTTTTGTGGATGGACAAAAGCTTTGGCGGGTATTTGATAATATAATTGGAAATATAACCAAATATTCGTTAGAAAATTCAAGAGCCTATATTAATGTTAAAGAAGAAAATCATCAAGTGAGTATTACCTTTAAGAATATCTCTAAATATGAGTTAAGTGAGAATATCGATGAGCTATTTGAACGGTTTAAACGTGGTGATGAATCACGTCATACGGATGGTTCTGGCTTAGGACTTGCTATTGCTAAGTCGATAATTGATTTACATGAGGGTACTTTAGATATAGATGTAGATGGAGACTTGTTTAAAGTGACCGTTGTACTTAGTCTTTTTGATAAATGATTTTTAAAAAATAATTCAAACACACCATGATACCTTGAATAAAGGGATCATGGTGTTTACTTTTTACTTAATTTTATTTCTTTTAGCTTCTGATATTGTTCATCGGGCCACCAGGCACCACAATCATCGGAAACCACACAGGCAGCACATTTTTCTAAGTCATAGACCATCATCCCGGTAATGGGCGGGGAATATAGATGGAGAGTTACCATATCTGTATTATTTGAGGCTTTCATTTTATGGACCGCCTTTTTTGGTGCATAAAAATATTGCCCTTTATGGTGATACTGATAAAACAATTCTTTAGGTAAGCTATCACCTTTAACTTCATAAACAGAATTAAGGGAAGTGCCGACTATCACTTGGATCCATCCGTGGGAATTCCCATGGTCATGAGGGGCGCACTCCAACTGAGACCAATTCATCACAAGCAGCTCGACATCATCATTTTTATATAGAAGCTTTCGATTGTAAGGCTTTCCTTCAGAGGGTACTGGTAATTGTGCAAGATCATCAAGTTTCATATCAATTTGTAACAATGCATTCTTTAGATCGGCTTTAGATGGACTTTTTAAGGAATCTAATACATTCTTAATCTTAGCTGTCAAATTCATAAAGCTCTCCTCCTATAGCCGTTATTTCTTTAAGAAACGCAACAACAAAGGCACAAGCTGACCGTTAACAATAATTACTCCAATAATAATTATGATTCCTCCTGCAGCACTTATGAGTAAAACTTTTTCTTGTAAAAGCAGAACCGCCGCAAATAAAGTTGCAATCGGCTCCAAATAGAGAAACATGGAAACCTTTGACGCCTCTAGAACCTCAAGTGCTTTTCCCCAATACCAATAGGCAATTCCCGAAACAAAGACACCAAGAAACAACAGATGAGCCCACTCTGAATGGTTTAACAATGAAAGGTTTTCCCAGCCTTTATTTCGGATAATAAAAGGTGTAGTAAGGATCAAGCCTAATAAACACATATAAAACGTTACCACGAGAGGGGGATAAGGAATTTTTAAACTTTTTAATAGCACAGAATAAACTGCCCAATTTAACGTGCTCAGAATCATGAGAAGGAAGCCTATATTCATCGCAAACTGAAAGGATTGTCCACTTCTTGTACTTGAGATAATCAGAACTCCAGTGATTGCGAAAACCATACCGACAGCCTTTGTTATACTCATCTTTTCGTGCAAAAAAAGGATCGAAAGAATCACGGTAAAAACAGGTGAAAACGATATGAGCCAGCCAGCTGCAGAAGCATTTATTGTCAACAATGCTGTCGCCTGGAGTACTTGATGTACAAAAACCCCAAGAATGCCTAGTATCATTAAATGTGGAACAAATTTAATTGCGATTTGCAGGCGCTGTCGTTGTAATAGCAGCAGCAACAGCAAGAATAAGGCTCCAATCCCGAACCGAATAACAAGTAATGAATAAGGATCTAGCTTTCCCAGTACAGCTTTTGTGGATACAAATGAAACGCCCCAAAAACTAATCGCCATCAACGCATACAGCGAAGCAGTTAATTTCGGCCTATTAGTCATGCTGAACAACCCTTTCAGCAAAAAGTTTGTTATTTCATCTTATGCTTGTCCGAAAAGAACATGATTTTTCTTTTTAGGGGAAAACTAACAAGTATAGAGTTGCTATCATCAAATTAGAAATTGTATTTACATAAAGTGGAAAAGTAGGGAGGCTAAGGTATGAGAAGGATCAATCCTGGTTCCGTCAATTCTTACATTCGATATGGTAATGTAAAAATACCAAAGAGCATACAAAGTGAGTGCCCTCAATGCCGAAATATTACCGAATTTATGATTAATGCGAACTTTCAAAGCAGCAAAAATGGATTGTTAACAGAGTCCAGTTGTCCTGGGTGTAAAAAATCAACCGTATTTATTATAATGACGAAGGATGGTCAGGATGACCAGAATGAACATGCAGATACATATATCTATGACGTCCAAGCTTCAAAACATCTCATTAATCATATAGAAAGTCTCCCTAATATACCCAAAGACCTTATCAGAGCTTACCGATCAGCGATAAATGTATTTGAATCCAGAGAAAATTCAGCTACGGCAGTAATGTCTAAACGTGTCATAGAAAGTATCCTAAAACATTTTCTTAAAGAAAAAAGTAAAGGGCAGCCTTTATCACAACAGCTTGAAATCCTTCCAAATCAAGTTGACCTGGCAAAGCCAATCCAATCTCTCAGCCACCTGCTCGCAACTGATGGTTCCCTGCATCGGATGCTTGAATTAGAAACGGAAATGGATTACGAAACAACTTCTTTATTAATGGATTTGCTTGAAAGCCTGATTGAATATCTGTTTGTCCTGCCAGGGAAAATGGAAGTGACACACAACAAAATCGCAAAAAAATTTCAATAAGAAAACCCCCTGGAATCAAAGTGCTGCAGCACGATTCAAGGGGGTTTACACGACATCAAATACACCAGTTTTCGAGGATATTTTTAGACCATTTTATTGTTTTTCTAGTAAACAATAAATATATATTCTCTCACCCCTTCATAAAATAGGACTAAAAGCAGTAAAGGAGCGGTGGAGGGGATGTCAATGGAAATAGTAAAATGTCCTGAGTGTAGGAATTTAAGGTTGTTTCAAGACGGTACATGTTTAAATTGTGGTTATTGTTCAAGTGTTAGAGCATCCATTAATGCCCTGTATTCACATCGAAAGCCCTCAAAATATGAACAATTCAAAGCCAGAAAAAATCGAGAGTTAATGAGTGATTACTTAATAAAGGGTGGCATCGTATTATCCCAAAACATACACTTTCTATAGAAATAATTTTGAGGAGAGGATGAAATGCAGTCCGAAATGCAAAAAGCGCTTATCCTGGCAGAGAATATAAATGGTTTTATTAAATTTGTTCAAACGCAAAGAACAAAAAATAACTTTAGAATTGAGAACAATAAATTATTACAAATTAAATATCTGATTGAAGAATATAAGTTTCAAATAGTAGCAGATGAACTGATTAGAATAAATCAATTTGATTGGAATGAAAAATACACGCTATACTTGGTAGATCAATTCAGAACAGGAATTAACATCATTGATGAATACGTAAAAAACAATTACAATGAATTGTTTATCGTAACGGCAAGATTGTACACATTAAAGAACCTCTGTAATAGTTTTAGTAAAATAGCTTCATAGCCAATCATTTCCGCACAAACACCTTGTGCGGATTAACTTTTTTGTGGACAAAAAATAAAGAAAATTCTAATAAAATCTGTCGTAAGCGTATGTTTTGATAAAGGAATAAAATTAGGGGAAAATAATATAAGTAAATAACTTATGTTCTTAAAGTTATTATTAGTATTCAAAAAGGCGGTATTATTTATGTTTAAAAATTTATTCAAAAGTAAGAAGGCAGCAGTTGATGATTCAATTTTGCAGCCATTAGAAGGGGAAATCGTTCCTCTAGATGTCGTGCCTGACCCAGTATTTTCACAAAAAATGATTGGTGATGGATTTGCTGTAAATCCTACAAACGGCACAGTTGTATCTCCAGTAGATGGTGAAGTAATCAGTGTATTCCCGACCAAACATGCGGTCAGTGTAAAGTCTACCGATGGCAAAGAGATCCTGATTCATGTTGGTCTTGAAACTGTATCGCTAAATGGGGAAGGCTTTACTTCGTTTGTAAGTGACGGCCAGCGTGTCCAAAAAGGTCAAAAGCTGCTCGAAGCTGACTTTGAAGTTATTAAAGAAAAAGTACCATCCATTATTACACCAGTCATCTTTACTAACTTGGCGGAGGATGAAAAAGTGGTTATTGAAGAACAAGAGGTAAAAATTGTTAAATAAATTTTCATTCGTGAAAGAGTAAGCTTTTAACAGCTTGCTCTTTTTAATTTTAGTAAAATTTGTTTTCAAAAATAAACAAACATATATTACAATAAAACAAAAAAGTGGATATACAAAAGAGTCCACAGTAAAAGCCGCTTATATTGTAATTAATGGTTTATAACCTCAATAAAAAAGGAGCGATTTCCTTGAAAATAGGGATCATTGGTACCGGGTGGTTTGCCAAAACGCATGCAGCTATATTGGCAGACTTAGATGGAGTACAGGTTACAGCTTTTTGTGGTACAAGTATTGAAAAGGCAGAAAAAGAAGCAAGAAACTGGTCGAATGCAAAGGGTTATACAAATGTAGATGAAATGTTAGAGAAACAAAATCTCGACGCAGTCTATGTTTGTGTACCACCTATGGCTCATGGAGCAATTGAATTTGCTTTGATAGACAGAAATATTCCATTTTTTGTGGAAAAGCCCTTAGGAATAAACGAACAGCCGCTTGAAATTGCGAAAAGAATAGAAGAAAAAGGACTCATTACTTCTGTTGGTTACCACTGGCGTTATAAAGTAACCACGAAGAAAGCCTTGTCGTTACTTGAACATCGAAAAGCTGGGATCGCCCTTGGATATTGGATGGGGGACATGCCGATGGTTCCGTGGTGGAGAGATGTAAATAAATCAGGGGGACAATTTGTTGAACAAACAACGCATATCGTAGACCTTTTACGTTTCTTGTGCGGTGAAATTACCGAAGTGTACGCAGCTTACAGCAGCACAATCATGCAGGAAAAGGTAGAAGGAACCACAGTGTCTGATGTTGGCAGTGTTACTATGAAGCTGCAGAATGGCATGGTTGCAACCATATCAAATACTTGTATTCTGAAAGATTCCAGTAAGGCCGGCTTGGATTTATTTACAGAAGAAGGAATTCTAGAGCTGCGTAATGAGTATTTACGAGAGATTAAAGGTAAACAAATTTTAGAACATAAAGAACAAGTAAATCCATACATTTCAGAAAATAAGGTATTTCTCGAAGCAATTAAAACTGGTAATCCGGCAGGAATATTATCAGACTACAAAGATTCCCTAAAAACCCACTCAGTTACTCTTGCAGCCAATCAATCAGCAATTAGCGGTCAGCCAATAAGATTGGAATTATAGCAGTGTCTATAATAACTGAAGTCGACAAGACGATGTGTGCTTGTCGGCTTTTTTATAGGCTGTGTTAAAGGAAACTGTTGATTTTGGAACCTGTTGATTGGAGCGGAAGGCGCTTGACTCCTGCGGGATGTACGAGCTGAGTGAGACCCCGCAGGTCGGAACGACCGAGGAGGCTCACGGGCGAGCCCGCGGAAAGCATAGCGCCTGGAGCGCAAATCAACAGCCAAGTTTGACACAGCCTTTTTGTAATAAAATCAAAAAAATAAAAAGATTTATCACTTTGCTATTCAAAAATAAACAAACATATATTATAATAAAACAGAAGATAACAAACATAATTACAAACAAACGGGGGAAATAGTAGATGGTAAAGAACTTATGGGAAAGTGAAAAAGCTTCACAAGCAGCAAAAGGGGTAGAAGAATTAGTGTATCGTTCCAATTTAATTGGAACCGACCGTGCCGTATGTAACTGGGGTGGCGGTAATACTTCCATGAAAACAACGGAAAAAGACTTCCGTGGACGTGATATCGAGGTTATGTGGGTTAAGGGCAGCGGTTCTGATTTAGCAACGATGAAGGCTCAAAATTTCACGGGGCTAAATTTAGAGGATATTCGCCCATTATTTGAACGTGATGAAATGACTGATGAAGATATGGTTGCGTATCTTTCACATTGTATGATTGACAGCAAGCATCCAAGAGCTTCGATTGAAACGTTATTACACGCTTTCTTACCATTCAAGCATGTTGACCATACACACCCAGACGCAATTATCAGCCTTTGCTGTGCAGACAACGGAAAGCAGATTGCGGAAGAGATATTTGGAAATCGTTTTGTTTGGGTACCTTACGTACGCCCTGGCTTCACACTTTCAAAAATGATCGCAGAAGGTGTAAGAAATAATCCAAATGCCGAGCTAGTATTAATGGAAAAACACGGACTTGTCACTTGGGGAGAGACCTCAGAAGAATCCTATGCAAAAACAATTGAAATTATCAACGAAGCGGAAAGTTTTATCAATGCAAAATTAAATGAAGAAACTGCTTTTGGCGGTCAAAAATATCAATCGCTTACTGATGAAGAAGCAACTAGTATTCTAGCAAAAGTTATGCCAATCATACGTGGTGCGGTAAGTGAAGAAAAGAAAATGCTTTTAACGTATGATCGTGGTGAAGATGTACTTCAATTTGTTAACAGCTATCACGCACCAGAGCTTTCACAAATTGGAGCAGCTTGCCCAGACCACTTAGTTCATACGAAAATGGTTCCACTTTACATCAATTGGGATCCACAGACAAAAGACGTTGAAGCATTAATCGAAAGCATTAAAGAAGGAGTTGCCAGCTTCAAAGAAGGATACAAAGCTTACTTCGAGCGCAACAAAAACGAAGGCGACAAAATGTTTGAACCAGCTCCACGTGTTATCTTAATTCCTGGAGTAGGGATGGTGAATTCAGGTAAGGATGTAAATAACTCAAGAGTAAGCGGCGCCCTGTACCACCGTGCCATTGCGGTAATGAAAGGCTCTACAACTCTAGGAAACTTTGTTTCTTTAAGTGAAAACGAATCTTATAACGTGGAGTACTGGCCATTAGAATTATATAAGTTAACTCTTGCTCCAGCTGAAGCAGAATTTTCTCGTAAAGTAGCATTCATCACTGGTGGTGCCGGCGGTATCGGAAGTGCAACGGCTCGTCGTCTCGTATCTGAAGGTGCTCATGTTGTGCTGGCAGACTTAAATCTTGAAGGCGCAGAAAAAGTAGCAGCAGAAATTAACGACCAATACGGTGCTAACCGTGCCCTTGCTGTTAAGATGGATGTTACTAGCGAAGAGCAAGTACAAGCTGCATTTGATCAAACAGCTCTTACTTACGGCGGTGTTGACATTATCGTTAACAATGCAGGTCTTGCTACATCTAGTCCATTTGATGAGACTACACTTAAAGAGTGGAACTTAAATATGAATGTGTTAGGAACGGGATATTTCTTAGTTGCCCGCGAAGCATTCAAGCAGATGAAGGGTCAAGGCATTGGCGGTAACATGGTATTTATCGGTTCTAAGAACTCTGTGTACGCAGGTAAAAACGCAGCAGCTTACAGCTCTGTAAAAGCACTCGAAACACACTTAGCTAGATGTATCGCAGCTGAAGGCGGCGAGTTTGGAATTCGTGTTAACTCTGTTCTTCCAGATGCTGTTCTTCAAGGTTCTGCGATTTGGGGTTCAAGCTGGCGTGAAGAACGTGCGGCTGCATACGGAATCCATCCTGATCAATTAGAAGAACACTATCGTAAACGTACGACACTACTAGTAAATATCTACCCATCAGATATTGCTGAGTCCATTGCATTCTTTGCTTCATCAAAATCTGATCGAACAACAGGATGTATGTTAACCGTTGATGGCGGAGTTCCAGCTGCGTTTACCAGATAAGAATTGTTAGTGGGTGACGAGAAAGATTATGCAAATCCTTAGCATTGAACATTTGCTTGAAGTATTATACAGATCGATTGATTTAAACCTACAACAGGAGTTTATTGATTTAATAGTTAGTGAAATATACAATTAGCAAAATATTAATAGCTTTTAAAATAATAAACCAATATCTAGGCTCTCTATCAATAGATAGAGAGTCTTTTTAACAAAACGCCCAAATAATCCTTGTGGTAGAGTCTATCATATCTAATAGAAAAAGAGCTTGAATATCAAGCCCTGATCATGCAGTAAAATTTTGTTAATCAGGCCAGTTGGTCACCCCTTCATATTGCCAGTAATCGTTATGAAGGGGGTTGTCAGTTACCTTCCACGGTTTGCCGGGGCCCACGTAGTGAATAATTGCAGGAGTTATATGTCGGTATTGCTTTTTTATTACATATTTGTAGCTATAACGTTTTCTGATTATCCGTCCGCTACGGCGGGCTTTGACCTTTGTAATTACTTTCACTCGCCTATACAACAGAGGATAGTTCCATTTTGTATCCAACTGCATGATCCGTCTAGACAGAACGATATTTAATGCATCCTGATCCGGATGTGTAAGATTTGAAAATGTGTTTAAGCAATGCAACACTTTTTCTTGAAGGTTTTCTTCACGCCATTTCTTCAAGTTAAACAGCAGCACACCCGAGTTCACATAAGGACGAGGAATCCTAAGGCGCCTAGCCTGCCTAAAAGAGGAACAATCTTCTGCGGCTCCAATTGTATAGTCTCCGAGATAATGGTTCCATAGCTTGGATATATCCTCTTTAATAATGGTATCGCAGTCAAAGTAAATTGCCTTTTCAGCGGTTTCATTCAAAATGCTGGGAATTATTAACCGGTAATATGCTTCAATCGACCAATAGCCTTTGGGAGATTGGCCCGCAAACAGCGACCCATCAGGAATTATAAATTGAACGCTGGCAGAGTGTGGAATGAGTGAAGCTTGAATCTTTTGTTGGTTATCCTCTGTTATGTCGCTCGTCAGGATATAGATATTCAAAGGATTATCTGCTTTATAATTGCTAAGCAAAGAGTTTAACATCACGGCAAGCGGCTTGGAGTAGTCATTGTTCGCCGCTGTAAAAATATGGATAGTTTCCAAGTTTTCACCTCTTTTGTTACTAGCGTATATGTTCAATAAAGCAATTCCCTGAAATTTTTTAGCAAGAGATAAAATTTCAGATCCTTACTATTCAACAATACTAGTAACATATATATTCAAGACCAAAGGAAAGGTTTGTACCATTTGATTAGTAGTGGTTGTTATATGACATTCGTGTATCACCTCAAGCAGTGCAGAACAGTGGGGATTTTTCTGAGTTAGTTGAAGAAGAAAGGACATAACATATTAGCCATATAAAATATGTTATGTCCTTATATTTAGCTAAATTTTTCCAATTTAGGACTTGATAATAATTATCTATTCCTTTTATGTTTCTGCAAATACCTAGGTAAAAAGTCAATTAGTCCGTTGATGAAAGTATTTTAGATAAGGAAAGGTACCTAACGAAGAATAGGTATAAATGTTCATTTTCTGCAGAGCACTGAATTTTAAACATTATTGACTGTTTTTTTTCTAACTGAAAAGCCATAAATGGAGCTAATATACAGGTGAAAACGCTGTCAAAATAGCTAAAAAGGAGATGGTTTAAGGAACTACTAAGTTAGGTTATTAGATAAGAATACAGGTTGTAGGGAGGAAATTTTTTGATAATTAGGAGAAGAAGTCCAAGGAAGTATTTTGCAGTCATTTTAAGTTTATTGTTACTATTTACCTCGGTTCCCGCTGGCCCAATTCAAGTATCGGCGGAAGAACCAACACTTTTAAAAAAGTTTGACTTTGGAACAGCAACGAGTTCCGTGCAAGATGGCTACACTAAAGTTACTTCAGACACAGCTTATTCGGCAGAATCAAGCTATGGTTTTGCTGATATCTCCAAGGTGACCTCAACAGATCGTGCAACATCAGACCCCTTAAAATCAGATTTTATTTCGACAACTGAGACATCCTTTAACGTGGACCTGCCAAATGGTGATTATTTGGTCACTGTCATTGCAGGCGACAACGAAGACACGACAAATGTAGGCATTAAGGCTGAAAATATCCAAAAGGTTCAAAATGCTTCCGTTTTAAAAGGTGAATTTATTGAACGTGAATTTGAAATTGCCCTAATAGACGGACAATTAAATTTTGAATTTACTGGAACAAACCCAAAAGTAAACGGAATGACCATTGAGAAACTTCCGGAAAGAACAGCGGGAGAACTTCCAACCATTTATATCGCAGGTGACTCAACGGTTCAGACTTATGATGAATATTGGAGACCAGAAGCTGGATGGGGTCAAATGATTCCGCGTTTTTTCAGCTCTGATGTAACCTTTAAGAACCACGCCATTGGCGGTAGAAGTACAAAGTCGTTTATCAATGAAGGTCGTTTAGATAATGTTTTAAGAGAAATAAAACCAAACGACTTTTTTCTCATACAATTTGGTCATAACGATGCGACCATAAGTATTCCTGAACGATATGCATCTGTCCCTGACTATAAAAATTATTTAAAAACGTATATAAATGGTGCTCGTCAGCGGGGAGCGATTCCGATTCTAGTAACACCGGTTGGCAGACGCGATTTTAATGCCACAACAGGAAAGTTTAATGTCAGCTTCCCAGAGTATGTGCAGGGGATGAAAGAAGTAGCAGCAGAAATGAATGTCAATGTGGTTGACTTAAGTGCACGAAGTGTTGCCTATTACGATACCATTGGGCCTGAAGGAAGTCTTTCTGTATTCTTACATACAGACCCGGGTGTTTATACTGCATTCCCAAATGGTTCACAGGATAATACACACTTCCAGGAATACGGAGCGATCCAGCTCGCGCGTCTAGTATCGGATGAAATTAAAAATCTGAATATTTCGCTTTCTCAGTATGTTACAGGGATCGAACCACCAGCAAACGTTCCAGCGAAACCAGCTGATGTAGTGGTAAGCAGCATTAGTAACGCAGGTGCGCTTGTCACGTGGAAAGCTGTTGAAGGTGCAGACATCTATAGGGTTTACCGTAAATTATCAACTGACAGCGAATATAAATTGATCGGAACTTCTACTATTTCTCAACTGAATATCACAGGAATGGAAGAAGGAAAAACATACGATGTAGTGGTTTCTGCTATAAATGGAAAAGGTGAATCAGAATTATCGGATGTAAAACAATTCACAACAAAAAAAGCAACCTTAAAATTTGATTTTAGTTTAGCCGGTAATCCAATTGCCGAAGGTTATACAGGTGTCAATTTGTCCACCGTATATACTGCTCAAAGAGGTTATGGAATTGTCGATCCAACTGGGATGATTGGGCGTGACCGCGGTACCGGTGGAGACCTTATTCGTGACTGGCTAGGTTATTTTAATGTTGGCTGGAAATTTAATGTCGATGTACCAAACGGTCTTTATGCGCTAAAAGTCTATGTTGGCGATATGACAGGAAGTGCAAGAACAACTCTGGCAGTAGAAGGTCAGGATTATGGGCAAATTTCTGCTTCTAGAAATAATTTTACCACCAAAGTTGTTTCTCAAGTTTCAGTTAAAGATGGACAAATGAATTTTAGTTTCGGAGGTGCAACAGGAATTGTAAACGGTGTTGAAATAACCCCAATTTTGATTGCTCCGTCCGAACTTAAAGTGGACGAGAAATCGCTGGATGCAGAAAACCCGCTTGTGACTCTTTCATGGAAAGCAGTTGAGGATGCGGTTAAATATAACGTCTACCGCAAAGTGGCGGGTACAAGTGAATTTACCTTAGTGGGCAGCAGCTCAACAACGTCCTTTACAGATAATACGGTCGATGTAGGAATGGAATATGAGTATGTTGCTACAACCATTGATAATGCCAATGTGGAAACTGATCCCTCACTACCGCTAAAAGTAGTAATGGTTGACCCATCACAGCCAGTTCCTGCTGCACCAGACCATTTAAAAGTGGGCGAAGTGAATAAGAATGACCTTATGATTAGCTGGGATCAGGTTGAAGGAGCGATTACGTATAATGTCTATCGTTCAAATAAGGAAAAAGGAACTTACGAATTTATCGGTAAAACAAAAACTACATCCTACAAAGATGAGACGGTTTTAACAACGATTCCTTATTTTTACAAAGTTTCAGCTGTTAATGCAGGCGGTATTTCAGAGCAATCGAAAGTTTTGAAAACTCCAGCGGTAACAAAACTTAAACGACAAATGGAAGAGCTTGACCGTGCACCAGTTGCGATGAAAACAGATGAAGGTGTTTTTATCAGCTGGAGAATGCTCGGAACAGATCCTGAAAGTATTAGTTTTAATGTCTACCGTGATGGTGAAAAGATTAATGCTGAACCAATTACAGCCAGCACCAACTACGTCGATAAGGACGGAAAAGCTGAATCAGTTTATGAGATTCGTGCTGTCCTTGAGGGCAAAGAAAGAAAATCAAAGGAAACAACGAAAGTTTTGAATCAAAATTTCTTTGATATTCCGCTTCAAAAACCAGCGGATGGCGTGACACCGCTTGGCGATCCATATTCGTACCGTGCAAATGATGCAAGTGTAGGTGACTTAGATGCTGACGGTCAGTATGAATTGGTGTTAAAGTGGGATCCAACCAATTCCAGGGATAACTCCCAAGCAGGCTATACAGGTAATGTATATGTAGATGCCTATGAAATGGATGGCACTTTAAAGTGGCGTATCGATTTAGGAAAAAATATTCGCGCAGGTGCGCACTACTCTCCATTCCTTGTTTATGATTTCGATGGGGATGGAAAGTCGGAAATTGTATTCAAGACCGCGGATGGAACGAAAGACGGACAGGGAACTGTAATTGGCCGAGCCGATGCTGATCACCGTAACAGTACAGGATACGTTCTGCAAGGTGCAGAGTACTTGACTGTATTTGATGGAGAGACGGGAAAAGCACTTGATACTACAGAATATGAACCTCCTCGAGGGGATGTGGGAGCCTGGGGTGACACTTACGGAAACCGCGTGGATCGTTTCCTAGCCGCTGTAGCTTATTTAAATGGAGAGACACCAAGTATTATTATGGCACGTGGATACTATACGAGATCAGTGCTTGCAGCATACAACTTTAAAAATGGAAAATTGACAAAACAGTGGGTCTTTGATTCTAACGATGAAGGTCAAAGAGATTATGCTGGTCAAGGGTATCATAATGTAAGCGTTGCGGATGTCGACAAGGACGGTAAAGATGAGATTGTCTATGGTCAAGCGGTAATTGATGATAATGGCAAGGGATTATATACAACCGGATTAGGACATGGAGATGCACAGCATGTGAGTGATCTTGATCCTGCAAGACCAGGACTTGAAGTTTTTGCAGTCCAAGAGCATAAAGAAGGTCCATATGGATATGACATGCGCGATGCAGAAACTGGTGAAATTCTTTGGGGTGTGAAAACCGGCCAGGACACAGGCCGTGGTGTGTCAGCAGACGTTGACCCTAGGTACGACGGGGCTGAAGCATGGGCAATTTCTGGTGCTTGGAACAGTAAAGTAGGCGGAATTCATACTGCAAAGGGTGAAAAAATATCCGAAAACATTCCTTCAAGCAATTTTGCGATTTGGTGGGACGGCGACTTGTCCCGCGAGTTAGTCGATCATAAATGGGATGATGCCACATCAACAGGCGTTGGAACCATCGATAAGTGGGACTATGAAAGTAGCAAGTTAGTAAATATTCTTACCGCAGAAGGAACGCAAACAAATAACAGCACCAAAGGAAATCCGGTCCTGCAGGCTGATTTGTTAGGTGACTGGAGAGAAGAAATCATTTGGAGAACCGATGACAGCAGTGCCCTAAGAGTGTACATGACAACAGAGGAAGCAAAAAATAGAATTTACACCTTAATGCATGATCCTCAGTACCGTTTATCGATTGCGTGGCAGAATGTCGGCTATAACCAGCCGCCACATACTAGCTTCTTCCTTGGAACAGGGATGGAAAAACCGCCTGCACCGAGCATCGATGTAGTAGAGATACCAGATGTAAATGCACCAGACACGGAATATGAGCTAAAAGGGGATATACAGGAAGGCTGGTATCATAGCCCTGTGTCGGTGAATTTGACAGGGTTTGATTATCAATCTGGTGTTAAAGCAACTTATCATTCATTAGATGGTTCTGCCGAACAGGAAGGAAATACTGTTACGATAATAGAAGATGGCAAACATGTACTTGAATATTGGAGTGTGGACCAAGCAGGTAATATTGGACAAAAGAAATCAATCGAGATTAACATTGATCAAACGGCTCCAGAAATCACCTTCTCAGTAGAGGACGGAACATCATTCACAGTAGATCAACATATTAGTATCACTTGTCAAGCAGCAGACGCCTTATCAGGAGTCGCCTCATCTACATGTGAGGATGTTTCAGTACCGGCTTTCGAGCTTGGTCTAGGAAGCCATACGTATACGGCAGAAGGGGAAGACCTTGCTGGCAACACATCTGCGAAATCAGTTACAATCAACGTCATGGTTAACTTTGACAGTCTTGGTGAGCTAACTAAAATGTTCCTGACTGGACATGATGTTGCGAGTAATAAAGTAAACTCATTAGACAATACGAATAAAGGAAACTCTTTAATTACGAAACTAGAAGCAGCCAAAGCAGCTGATGAACGAGGCGATAAAGGTGCAAGAGACGGACAACTAAATGCTTTTATCAATGAAGTTAAAGCAAAAACGAATAAAGACTTCACAGATCAACAGGCAAAAATATTAACTGAATTAGCAGAAGCTTTAATGAAATAATCAAACAGGTCCCAAAGTGTTCTCCAACTTTGGGACCGTTTTATTTTGAAATAAAACAGCAAAAGATAAGTACTCAAAAGTGAGTTTTAATTGTATGTATATAAGTTTCAAACAATTGTGCAAAAATACTTAGTTTATCCGATAGACAAACTAGGTTTCAGCGGCTATAATAAAATAAATGCAAAGTATTAAAGTACAAGATTACTAAATCATTTACCTTGTATTCTAAATAACTGTAAGCGTTATCATGTATACATAAAATTTACAAATTAAAGTGTGCTGGCAGTTTATGACTACCAGCACATTTTAAATATTTACCATCAAGTTTAAGCACATAATACTTGCAAAAATGATAGATTAATTACTTGTTAATTGGAGGGGAATTTATGTCAAGATTAGTGGAAATGCAGGAAGGTTCATATTATACAGGGCAATATCGCAATCTATTTAAAGAAATTGGAAAAACAGATGAAGAAATTTCAACTAGAATTCAGCGAAATTGGAATGAGTTATTTAATGGAAATGAGGATACAAGAATCTACTATCCCGTTGGCGATGATTTAGGGTACATGCTTGATACTGGAAACCTGGATGTACGGACTGAGGGCATGTCCTATGGAATGATGATGGCTGTGCAAATGGACAATAAAGATGTCTTTGACCGTTTGTGGAAGTGGACGATGAAGTACATGTATATGACCACTGGAGAAAATGCTGGCTATTTTGCTTGGTCTTGTAACCCGGACGGTTCTAAACGAGCTTATGGTCCTGCGCCTGATGGAGAAGAGTTTTTTGCAATGGCGTTATTCTTTGCTTCTCATCGATGGGGTGATGGTGCAGTACCGTTTAATTATAGCGTTCAGGCGAAAGACTTGTTGAGAACTTGTATTCATAAAGGAGAAAATGGTGACGGATATCCAATGTGGAATCCGGAAAATAAACTAATAAAATTTATACCTAATTGTGAGTTTTCTGATCCATCCTATCATTTACCACACTTCTATGAACTCTTTGCACTATGGGCATACGAAGAGGATCGGCCGTTTTGGAAGGAAGCAGCGGCTGCAAGCAGAGAATATCTAAAACTTGCTTGTCATCCAGAAACAGGTTTGGCACCTGAGTATGCTTATTATGATGGAACACCAAACAATGAAAATGGTTACGGGCATTTCTTCAGCGACTCCTATCGCGTTGCAGCAAACATAGGCCTCGATTACGAGTGGTTTAGAGGAGATGAATGGGAGCGTGAAGAAGCCAACAAGATTCAAGCCTTCTTTGCCGATAAAGAACCTGCTGACTATCGCAGATATACTATTGTAGGTGAACCATTTGAAGAGAAATCACTTCATCCCGTTGGTTTGCTAGCAACCAATGCCATGGCTTCTTTGGCGGCAGATGATGTAGAAGGAAAAAAATGGGTGGAATTGCTCTGGAATACCCCAGTAAGAACAGGAGTCAGAAGATACTACGACAATTGCCTATACTTCTTTAGTATTCTAGCCCTAAGCGGCAACTACAAAATCTGGATGCCGAATAAATAAGTTTAATAAATATAAGGCCCGCAAGGTTATGATTTGTGGGCCTTCTCTATAGATGGAATTATTTTTAATCTGGATTACCTAACCAACGAGAACAGGAGTGGGTCGGAAATGAACAAAGTAATATTAGTAGATGATGAAATGTATTTCCGCAAAGGATTAAGAAATCTAATCAATTGGGAAGACTGCGGATTTCAGATAGTAGGCGAGGCTGCAAACGGCGAAGACGCATTAAAGATGATGCATGAAGTAAACCCAGATCTTATCATTACTGATATCCGTATGCCTGTACTTGATGGAATTGGGCTCATTAAACAAGCAATCGAAATAGAAGGAGTTCTAACAAAATTTATTATTATCAGCGGACATAGTGATTTTAAATATGCTCAACAAGCATTAAGATACGGTGTCCATGATTTTGTTTTAAAGCCAATCGATCAGGATGAAATTGAACAAACGCTGAGAGCACTTTCGAAAACAATCAACGAACAAAAAAAGCTTCAGGAACAAAAGTTGGAAGAGCAAGCAAAAATTGTTTTTAACCATCTGCTATTAGGGAATACTGCGAACAATGATCATTTAGTAGACCTTTTAAATCTCCTTTCGGTAGGGAACCCTAACGAGTTCTTTTACCTATTAATTGAAGTAAATGGATTATTCGGGGAATCTGCTTTAAACAACGAGGAAAGGGTACGACAGATCAAAATGACATTAGCAGCTGTGATTCGGGATGTGTGCAGCAGCCAGGAAAGAATATGGATACAAAAAGCGGCTCAAGGTGCTGTAGGTGTCCTCATTACCTCTAATCACTTAGCAAGGTTTCAAATGAGCATTAAGAAATTTATGACGTGGGTAAAGAAGGAACTTACGAACAGAATATCTGAGGATCTCACCTTTTATGTTGGTGAAGCTGTTCCTAGTCTTACGTTGTTGAAACAATCAGCTGATGGTGTTGAAAGGGCAAAACAGCATAAATATGCAAACAACGAAAATGGAATCATTATCTTTGAAGACATTGTCGATAAACCGGTCTCTTTTGCTGAACCCGACGAAACCATTTATCAATCATTAGTTGAACATATTGAAGAAGAATCAACACCACAAATCAGTCATTCACTAGAGATTCTGTTTCAATCTCTAGTATCAAAGAAACTATCTCATACGGCTTTTCTAGCTTCTATCAATAGCTTTGTACATTCTGTTTTAAAAATTATAAGGAAAATGGGAGGAGAACCTTCAAGTTTACAATCCTATCGAATTATATATACCTTACATAATTACAACTTGACTTTACCTCAGCTAAAGGAACTAATCATTAATTTTATTATAGAGTGTAAAGATGAAATATCTAAATTAAGAAAACAGTCTGCTAATGGCGAAGCGCACAAAATAAAACAATACATTGACCTCCATTACCATGAAAACATTAGCTTAAAAACCATAGCAAGCAAGTTTTTTATGAATCCGGTGTATTTAGGTCAATTGTTTAAGAAAACCTATGGAATCTACTTCAAGGATTATTTACTGCAAGTAAGAATTAATGAAGCGAAAAAAATGCTGCGTCAATCGGAAAAAAGAATTTATGAAATTGCTGAATGTGTTGGATTTAATAATACTGATTACTTTGTCACTATTTTTGGTAAGTTAGAAAATATCACCCCTTCTGAGTATCGGAATAAACTAATCAACGAAAGAAATGTGATAGGAAAATGAGGACAAGCAGGAGTTTTCATAATATTAGATTAAAAAATAAAATGCTGGTCATGTACTTTTTTGCGGTATTTATTCCAATCGTTTTAACAAATGTAATCTTTTACATCGTTACCATTGAAAATGTTAAAAAACAGCAAATGCAAGATTCTACTTTGGCACTGCAGCAGATTAATAGAGAATTTAAAACAATTATCGACGAGGCGGTAGGGATTTCCTCCTCGTTATATACGAATTTAAATCTAAATCTATTTTTAGAAAAGGATTATGTCTCAGATATAGATTATATCGAAAAACATAATAGTTTTTTACGGAACTTTAATCAGTCTAGACCCATAAACCCATCTATTAACTCAATTCGCTTTTATACGGATAACTCCTCCATTATCTATTCAGGCGGGGTTTATTCAATTGACAGCCTTCAACAAGAATTAAAACACTTCAAAGACGCCTTAAAAAATAGTAATGGCTCACAAATTCTCATTGATACACCTTCCAATCAGAATTTTGAAACCTTTAGTATCATCCGTAATTTAGATTATTTTTACAATGATAAACAAAAGTTCGTAAAGGTTGAAATTAATCCTGTGACGATCAGAGATATCTTCAACAATGTAACGTTTAAAGGGGATGTATATTTACTTAATGAAAAAGGAGAGATTGAATACACAAATAATCAATCTCTAAAGCAACAGCTCGATAAGTCAATCAAATTTAATCAAATACAAAAAGAGAATAATCTGGTTACCATCCAAGCCAATCTTAATAATGGATCTTATTTAAATGACTGGTCAGTGGTTGGAACCATATCGGAAGAAACCATGCTTAAAACGGTTAATAAATCTAAACTTTTTATTATCTTGCTGGCCATTATCAATTTTTTAGCTCCTACTATAATTATTGTCATTATTTCTAGATCATTTTTGACCCGATTACAAAGGATTTTACGCCATGTAAAGAGGATGAAGAACCAGGACTTTAAGTTAATCCATGATCAGGAATATCAAGATGAAATTGGACAATTAACAAGTGAATTCAATCGTATGACCAAGAAAATCAATGATTTAATTAATGATGTTTTGTTAGTCAATATTCAAAATAAGGATTTAGAAATAAAAAGAAACCGTGCGCAGTTAAGTGCACTGCAAAGTCAGATTAATCCACATTTTTTGTTTAATGCTTTAGAAACAATACGAATGAGAAGCTTGATGAAGGATGAAAGAGAAACCGCGAAAATTATCCATAACATGGCGAAAATATTTCGTAATTCTCTTACCTGGGGGAAGGACTTTGTACCAGTTCGGGATGAAATTAATTTAATTACTAGTTTTTTAGAAATTCAAAAATATAGATTTGGAGATAAATTAGATTATCGGATTAAAATCGATGAAGCTGCAGAAGAATGTAAGATACCGAATATGTCACTTTTGCCTTTTATTGAAAACGCCAGTATTCATGGTATTGAGCCATTAAAGGAAAATGGAGAAATCTCCTTATCCATCTCGTTATATGCTGATACAGTAACCTGTGTGATAAAGGATAATGGGGTAGGAATTACAGAAGAAAAGAGAAAGCAATTATTAGCCTCATTAGAAAATGAAGAAGATATAGGAGAGAATGTGGGCATTAAAAATGTGTATTATCGATTGAAATTATACTATCCTGATCAGTTTTATTTTAATATTGATAGTCATCTAGATTATGGTACATCCATTACGATTCAATTGCCATCTCAAATAGAAAGCCCGATCACTAGTAATTCGGATAAAAATCTTTACTTTATTAAGTAACACCTATACTTTTTAAATGGTGCTGAAGACCCTTAGATTATACAATGAAAGTGCTTTCACGAATAAAAAGGGGGTTCCAAAATGGCAAAAAAGTTTCTCTCAGTACTCTTAATGCTTATCCTGTTAATCGCAGTTGCGGGCTGTGAAAAGGATAAGGAAACAAGCGGTAATGCAGACGGATCTGGTGATTCGAAAGACAAAGTAACCTTTACTTATTTTAATGCAGCTTCCCCAGGGAAAGACGGAAACACGAATGAAACGACTATAGGGAAAATTTTTGAAGATCAAACGGGAGTTAACTTCAAAACAGAGTACCTAGTTGGTGACATTAACACAAAAATTGGGACAATGATCGCAAGTGGAAAGTATCCAGATGTTCTTGTTCCGGATATTGCAATTGATAAAATACTAGACGCAGGTGCATTTATTGATCTTACAGAATTGATTGAAGAACACGGTCCTAATATAAAAAAACTATACGGACCACATTGGGAGCAAATGAAAGATAAGGACGGAAAGATTAACTTCCTTCCTTTCGCTGCTAAGCAAGGGTTTATTAAAGACCCGAATATTACACAAGGTGCCTTCTGGATTCAACGCGGCATTCTAAAAGAAGCTGGATATCCTAAAATAAAAACACTAGATGAATATTTTGCTTTACTTGAAGATTATCAAAAGAAACATCCAGAAGTAAATGGCGCTTCTACTATTGGATTTACAGCTTTAACTTATGACTGGCGCTTCTTTGCACTATCTAACGTTCCAAACCATCTAGCAGGCTACCCAAATGATGGTGAAGTGATTGTAGATATGAAGACACATAAGACAGATGTATATGCTGATAACGATATTACAAAACGTTATCTAAAAGAGTTAAATGAACTAAACAGCAAAGGTTTATTTGATAAAGAATCATTCGTTGCTAACTATGATGAATATCTTGCAAAACTAGCTTCTGGCCGCGTACTTGGATTCTTTGATTACGGCTGGCAGGTTAACCAAGCATTAGATAACCTAAAAGCCGCGGGAAATGACGATTTACGTTATATGCCGCTTCCAATCACATTTGACGGACAAAAAGATCAATATATCGATCCGCCGGCATTCATTAATAACCGTGGTATTGGTATCACAGTAAGTGCGAAAGATCCAGTCCGCATCATTAAGTACTTCGATAACATGGTTAAAGAAGAAAACCAGAAGTTAATGTTCTGGGGTATTAAAGACGAGACTTATAGTGTTGATGATAAAGGTAGATTTTTCCAAACTGAAGAACAGTATGCTAAAACAAGTGATGAAGATTTCCGTGATAAGTCCGGTTTAAACACTTTTGAGTACTACTGGCCAATGGGCGACATGCTTTATAGCGACGGAAACGCATGGGTTCCTGGAAAACAGCCTGAAGTTGCTCAAGTAGCCTACACGGATGGTGACAAAGCTATTCTTGAAGCATATGGCGTTAAAGTTTTCTCTGATTTATTTGCAGATCCAGACGACCGTCCATGGTATCCAACATGGAGTGCTGTTGTTGAACAAGGCTCTGATGCTCAAATCTTTGGTCAAAGAAAAACTGACTTAACGAAAGTTTACTTCCCTAAATTAGTTCTAGCTAAGCCGGGTGACTTTGATAAAGTTTGGGATGAATATATTAAAGAATTTAATACTTTAGACGTAAAAGCTTTAGAAGACTTAATGGATAAGGTAGTAGAGGATCGTATTAAAGCAGCTGCAAAGAAATAGTTTAGTAGAATCTTGAAAAAGCAGGCTGATATCGCCCAATTGGCTGTATCGGCCTCTTGCTTTAAAGCTTCACTATCTTGAAATCATAAGCCGCTCCCTTCTTTCGGGAGTAACTAAGGGGGCAGCTTATGATTTTAGGGTATGGCTGTTTTCTAAGATTTTTCAGAAAGAGGAGGGGTAAGAATGCAGATTGGTTCCAAAGCAGCAGTAAAAGAGGTAATAAAACCTTCAGTTTCCATCTCTACAAAAACTAAAAAATCCTTCTTACAGAGGATGATGTCACAAAAAGCATTATTGGCCATGAGTCTGCCATTCTTGGTTTGGTTAGTTATTTTTAAGTATATTCCATTGTGGGGTTGGTCAATTGCCTTTCAGGACTTTAAGCCAGCAAGAAGCTTATTTGACCAGGAGTGGATAGGATTAGAACATTTTAAGTTTTTATTCACGGACGATAATTTTTGGCGCGTGCTTCGGAATACAATCGGCATGAGCACGATTAACCTAGTATTAGGTTTTGTTACGGCTATCGGTCTTGCCCTTCTGATTAATGAAATTAGGCATATAAGGTTCAAGAAGTCAGTACAAACCATCAGCTATCTGCCGCACTTTATATCATGGGTAGTTGCCGCTAGTATTGTCTCTTACAGCCTTTCGCTCGAAAACGGAATCGTTAATATCGTATTAGTAAACTTGGGTATTATAGATGAGCCCATTCTATGGCTTGGTAAGGAAAAATGGTTCTGGGTCATCAACGGGCTGACAGAGGTTTGGAAGAATGTGGGCTGGAATACAATCATTTATTTAGCAGCTATCACCATGATTGATCCAGAACAATATGAGGCTGCTGATATTGATGGAGCATCTAGATTCCAACGGATTAGACATATTACACTCCCATCTTTAAAGCCAACGATTATCATCTTGCTCATCATGAACTTAGGCTACATTTTAGAATCAGGCTTTGAAGCACAGTATTTATTAGGAAATCCTATGAATCTAGCTTACTCAGAAAACCTTGATATTTATGTATTAAAATACGGTATGTCAATGGGGAACTTCTCACTTGCAACCGCTGCCGGTATCTTTAAAACCGTAGTGAGTTTCATCTTCTTATTTACCGCAAACCATATTGCCAAACGATTTGGTCAGCCAAGGCTTTTCTAAGGGGGAACTATATGACACAGAGACGATTTTTCAAAGCTACTCGACATCACTCCGGTGTAGGCGATTATTTATTTGATATTTTCAATTATACTTTTTTAGTTTTGCTTTGCGTGGTCATGTTATATCCATTTCTTAATCAGCTGGCTGTTTCTTTCAATGAAGCTAGTGATTCGTTACGGGGAGGAATTTACCTCTGGCCGCGAGAATTTACTTGGGCAAATTATGAACACGTTTTTGGTGAAGCAAGTATCGTAAATTCTTTCTTCATTTCTGTTCTAAGAACGATTATTGGTACACTAACATCCGTTTTGGGTACGGCAATGGTGGCTTATACAATCAGCCGAAAGGATTTCGTACTGAAGAAATTTGTGACAATCGCATTCGTTCTAACGATGTATTTTAACGGTGGATTGATTCCGAACTATCTATTAGTGAAAGAATTAAGTTTACTAGATAGTTTTTGGGTTTACATTGTTCCAGGGATCATTGGAGTATTTAATTTAATCGTGATTCGTTCCTTTATTGAAGGAATCCCAGAAAGTTTATTTGAATCTGCAAAAATTGATGGAGCAGGGGATTTTACCATTTTCATCAAGGTTGTCCTGCCATTGTCCCTGCCGGTATTAGCGACTGTATCATTGTTTGTCGCGGTTTACCAATGGAATTCTTGGTTTGATGTGTTCTTATACAATTCATCAAGCGCAAACTTATCTACCCTTCAATATGAGTTAATGAAGATACTGCAGAATTCAAACGCATCGATGTCTGGAAAAACCGCTGCAGACGCGTTTGCAAATGCCAATGCAAGTGCCAACATGGTTTCACCAACATCCATCAGGGCTACGATGACCATCGTAGCAAGTCTGCCAATCATCATGGTGTACCCATTCCTGCAAAAATATTTTGTTAAAGGATTAACTTTAGGCGGAGTAAAAGGTTGAAAAAAGAATCAGATGAGTTCTCTCATCTGATTTTTTAATAAAATCATGGTGTTAAGGAGAGATAAATAATGGTGAAAACGACGGTAGAAGTTCCTTCTTTATCAAAAGTGTATGAAGAATTTTTTAATATTGGTGCAGCGGTTAATTTAACAACGATTGAGTCACAAAAGGATTTATTAAGAAAACATTTTAATAGTATTACAGCCGAAAATGATATGAAATTCATCGAAAAACAGCCTGCTGAGGGACAGTACACGTTTGAAAAAGCCGATCAATTGGCTGCCTTTGCTAAGGAAAATGGAATGAAGATGCGCGGACATACATTAGTCTGGCATAATCAGACGCCTGACTGGGTATTTGAAGACGCTGATAGAGAAACGCTTCTACAACGTATGAAGCATCATATTACGACAGTGATGAAAAGATATAAAGGGACGATTTTCTGCTGGGATGTGGTAAACGAAGCGGTAACCGATGAGGGTCCAGAATTACTTCGTCCTACAAAATGGTTAGAAATAATCGGAGAGGATTATATCGAAAAAGCATTTGAATTCGCACATGAGGCTGACCCAGACGCCCTGCTTTTTTACAATGACTATAATGAATCCAATCCGGAAAAACGCGAAAAAATCTATAAGCTTGTGAAATCATTGGTTGATAAGGGTATTCCTATTCACGGAGTTGGCCTCCAAGCGCATTGGAATCTAGTCAATCCAAGTCTAGAAGATATTCGTACAGCGATTGAACGATATGTATCTCTTGGTTTGAAGCTGCACCTGACAGAATTGGATGTATCTGTCTTCAACTTTGAAGATAAGCGGACTGACCTTACGGAACCAACCCATGAAATGTTAGAGTTGCAGGCTGAAAGATACCACCAAGTATTTCAATTGCTTCGACAATATCGAAATCACATTACTTCTGTAACCTTTTGGGGCGCAGCCGATGATTATACATGGTTAAGTGATTTTCCTGTCAGAGGCAGAAAAAATTGGCCGTTTCTGTTTGACGAAAATCACCAGCCAAAAGAATCTTTTTGGAAGGTTGTCCACTATTAGACATAGATTAGTAGAGAAGTCAGGTAGGAAGAGAGAATAATTAGATGTTACCTTTGAATCCCCATCTACAGGGAAAAGTAGCCGTCGTAACAGGCGGCGGTGGTGTTTTATGCGGATGTATGGCTAGAGAATTGGCAAGACAGCGAATGAAAGTAGCTATTTTAAATCGGAACTATGGGAAGGCAGTAAAGGTTGTTGATGACATCAAGGGTGCTGGTGGTGAGGCAATCTCCATTGAATGTGATGTCCTAAGTGTTGAAAGTGTGAAACGAGCAGAGGAAGTCGTTACTGCAGAATTTGGTATTTGTGATGTCCTTATCAATGGTGCAGGAGGCAATCATCCTAAAGGAATTACCACAAAAGAAATCTTTGAAAAAAATGATTTGAACCGGGATGATTTAACAACCTTTTTTGATCTAACGCCCGAAGGTTTTGGATACGTCTTCAATTTAAATTTCATTGGAACCCTGATTCCTGTCCAAATTTTTGCCAAAAAAATGATAGAAAACCAAGGGACCATTATTAATATTTCATCGATGAGTGCTCCGAGCCCGATGACGAAAGTGCCTGCTTATAGTGCAGCGAAATCAGCGATTGAGAACTTAACAAAATGGCTGTCCGTACATTTTGCTGAAGCTGGACTACGGGTTAATACGATTGCACCAGGCTTTTTCTTGACTGAACAGAACCGCGCTCTTTTAACAAATCCAGATGGCACCAATACAGACAGAACAAACAAAATTCTTGCAGGTACGCCAATGAGACGGTTAGGAAAGCCAAAGGATTTACTTGGTACCTTATTATGGCTTGCTGATAAGGAAGCCACCTGACGGGCTCGGTACTTGGGGCGATGGCAGGGTCACGATCCTAGGAACAGAAGGCTATATCGAAGTACGTAAGTATGTCGATATTGCGAGAGATAGCCGCAGAGATCACTTGTATTTGGTGAATCATCAAGGGGAAAAACATTATCAATTATCCGGTAAAGTGGGTTGTCCATTTTTTGGAGAATTTATTCTGGACTGCTTAAATGGAACAGAAAACGCGATGACCCAGGAGCATACTTTTAGAGCTGCCGAATTATCTATTGAAGCACAAGAAAAGGCAATATGGATAGAAACAGCAGACCAGCCAGAAGTATCAGCTAAATAATAGGTGTTTTATTAACGCCTTTCCCATGAAAGGGTGAAAAACAATGCCAATTACTGTACAAGATGTCCTTGATAAATTAATGGAACCGGTAGAGCACATTCAAAATACGGTGGATACCCTTAAGGCAGGTGACCCGGCAGCTGAAGTGAAGGGGATAGCCACAGCCTTTATGGCTACACACAAGGTAATTGAACAAACCATCGCCTTGGGTGCAAGCTTGTTGATTACCCATGAAGGTATATACTTCAGTCATCATGATGATAGCGAATCCTTGGAGAAGGATCCTGTATATAATAACAAACGCAAGTTGATTATGGAATCAGGTCTTGCAATCTATCGTTTCCATGATTATTGGCACCGGTATAAGCCGGATGGAATTATCGCAGGTTTAATACAGGCCCTCGACTGGCAATCTTATATCGTAGAAAATCAGCCTGCTGCGACGATTCTAAGTATTCCTCCCATGCCATTAGCAGATATATCAGATCATATAAAGCGAAGATTAGGGATCCCGTATTTACGTTTTGCCGGAGATTTGGCGATGAAATGTACGCGCATCGGGCTTTTAGCTGGTTATAGAGGCGGAGGAAGTTTATGCATCCCCCTTTTTGAACAGGAAAGTTTGGATCTGATTATATATGGAGAAGGTGCAGAATGGGAAACTCCTGAATATGTGAGAGATGCCAATGATCAAGGAAAGAAAAGAAACCTGATTGTTCTTGGGCATGCGGAAAGTGAAGAACCTGGAATGAGTTATTTAGCACAATGTCTGCAAAAAATGTTTCCGAGTATTCCAACCTATTATATTCCGGCCGGGCAAGCCTTACAAGTTATATAAATGGTAATACGTTAATGAAATGGATAGGCGGTGTTAAAGGATGAGAATGGGGTTTCGCTGGTATGGGGAAGGAAATGATTCGGTAAGTTTAAAGCATATTAAACAAATTCCCGGTGTGGAAACCATTGTTTGGGCCCTTCATGATATTACGGCTGGAGAAGAATGGCCGATGGCAAAAATTCTAGAAGCAAAGCAGCAAGCTGAGCATTATGGTTTTAACATTGATGTTGTTGAAAGTGTAAATGTGCACGAAGACATTAAACTTGGGCTTCCCTCAAGAGATCGATATATAGAGAACTATAAGAGAACCATAGAAAAACTGGCAAAAGCAGGCGTCAAAGTTATCTGTTATAACTTTATGCCTGTATTTGACTGGATCCGGACTGATTTATATAAAGGACTTGAAGATGGTTCCACAGCCTTGTTTTATGAAAAATCTAAGGTCGATAATATTGATCCAATTGAGTTAGTTAATAAGATTGCGAATAATCCTGACTATACCATGCCAGGCTGGGAGCCTGAGCGGCTAGAAAATCTTACAAAACTGTTTGATGCTTATAAGGGTGTAACAGAAGAAGATTTATTTCAACATTTGCGCTATTTCCTAGAAGCGATAATTCCAGTATGTGAAGAGAATGACATTAAAATGGCCATTCATCCTGATGATCCGCCGTGGCCTATATTTGGATTACCTCGTATTATTACCAATCGAGCGAATATTAGACGAGTGTTAAAGCTTGTTGATAGTCCTAATAATGGGGTAACGCTTTGCAGCGGTTCCTTAGGTTCAAATCCAAGTAACAATCTGGTCGATATGGTCAAAGAATTTGCCGAACGTACTCCATTTGCCCATGTTCGAAATATAAAAGTCTATGAAAATGGTGATTTTATTGAGACCTCTCACCGGGGACAGGATGGGACAGTTGATGTTGCTGGTATCATGAAAACGTATCATGAAAATGGATTTAAGGGCTATATAAGACCGGATCACGGAAGACATATTTGGGACGAAAAATGCCGGCCAGGATACGGCTTATATGACCGGGCCCTTGGGATTATGTATCTTTTAGGTATTTGGGATTCATTAAATAGGTAAGATTGCACTCAATAATCATTGAGGAGGATAAATATTGAAAAGCGCTTTTGAAAATATCTCAAAGAATAGTATGGATTTATACAAGACAGCGCATAAAGAAAGTTATTCTGCGTGGCTGCAATATACAAAGATTGAAGATCGAGCAATAGCAGAGGATTATGCTCAATGGTGCAGAAACCTTACAGTTTTAGGAGACTCTATCGTGATGGAATCTGCTAAGAGCGAATTTGTCAAGGGAATTTCTTCTATGTTAGGGGTTATGCCAGAATCTTGCTCAGAACTGCAGCAATCTGGTCTGGTGTTAGCTGTTAAGGATTCTATTGGTGATTTAATAGAGATGGATTTTAATTGCTTAAATGAAGATGGATACGCCATTAAGACCGTTACTTCTGGTCAAAATAATACTATTTTTATAGTAGGCAAAAAGGATAAAGGTGTTTTATATGGTACTTTTCACTTGTTACGCCTCATGCAAAATAGGGAGCATTTCCAACAGATCGATATCGTTGAAAACCCTAAAATTCAATTACGTATGCTTAATCAGTGGGATAATATGGATGGCAGTATTGAACGAGGTTATGCAGGAAACTCAATTTTCTTTAAGGATAACCAATTTACTCAAGAGCTTAATAGAATTGAAGATTATGCAAGACTGCTTGCTTCAGTGGGAATTAATGGAATCGCCATTAACAACGTTAACGTACACCAAGTTGAGACGAATTTAATTACATGCACCATGCTGCCTAAAGTGGCAGAAGTTGCCGGCATTTTTAGAGCTTATGGAATCACCACATTCCTAAGTGTGAACTATGCAAGTACAATCCAAATTGGAAATTTATCTACAGCCGATCCACTGGACCCTGAGGTTAGACAATGGTGGAAAGAGAAGACAGAAGAGATTTACAACTATATTCCAGACTTCGGCGGATTCCTGGTAAAAGCTGATTCAGAACACCGCCCTGGACCATTTACATATGGACGCAATCATGCAGATGGTGCAAATATGCTCGCAGAAGCACTACAGCCTTTTAATGGCATTGTTCTTTGGAGATGTTTCGTCTATAACTGTCTCCAAGATTGGCGTGACCGCTCTACAGATCGCGCAAGAGCTGCCTACGACCATTTTAAACCGTTAAACGGGTTGTTCCATTCCAATGTTATTTTACAGATTAAGAATGGTCCAATGGATTTCCAAGTTCGTGAAGGTGTCTCGCCATTATTTGGTGCAATGGAAAAAACGAATCAAATGTTGGAATTTCAGGTGACTCAAGAATATACAGGACAACAAAGACATCTTTGTTACCTCGTTCCACAATGGAAGGAAATCCTCGATTTTGATACGTTTGCAAAAGGAAAGGGCTCAGAGGTAAAAAAGGTTGTAGATGGCTCACTATTCCAAAATAGGTATAGCGGAATTACTGCCGTTTCTAATATTGGAAGTGATTATAATTGGACCGGACATACGCTGGCACAAGCTAATCTGTACGGCTTTGGACGCTTGACATGGAACCCAGACCTTTCAGCTGAAAAAATTACGGATGAATGGATTGGTCAAACCTTTGGTGATGATCAATTGGTTAAAGAGCTGGTAAGCAAGATGCTGTTAAAATCATGGAGTATCTATGAAAAATATACGTCACCACTAGGTGTGGGCTGGATGGTTAACCCAAATCATCATTATGGACCAAATGTCGATGGGTATGAATATTCCGTTTGGGGAACGTACCATTTTGCAGATTGGGAAGGAATTGGAGTGGACAGGACTGTAAAAACAGGAACGGGATACACCTCTCAATATTTTAAAGAAAATGCTGATATGTATGAAAGCCTTGAAACATGCCCGGATGAACTGTTGTTATTTTTCCATCATGTCCCTTACACACATAAGCTAAAATCAGGAGTCACTGTGATTCAACATATTTACAATACTCACTTTGAAGGGGTAGAAGAGGCTGAGGAATTAGTTGAAACTTGGTCACAGCTTAAGGATAGGATTGATCAAGAGCGGTTTGATGATATCTTAAACAGATTACAAGAACAAGCAAACCATTCTAAAGAATGGCGGGATATTATTAATACTTATTTTTATAGAAAATCAGGAATCAAAGATGATCTAAAAAGAAAAATCTATTAATAATCCCGTTTGATAGATGTAAGGAGGAGCAGTTTAGTCACTAATCGTTAATCCTTTACCTATCGTGAACGTAAATAATAGGAGGTTTCAGTCAAATGACGGAAAATAATGCTCTTGGAACAAACGTGATTGCTCAAATTGGTATTCTTGTTAACGATATTGAAAAAACAAGCCAGAACTATGCTGATTTCTTTGGGATCGAAAAACCCGAGTGGAGTTTAACGGATACATTGGAGCGTGCAAATACAGAGTTTGAGGGGAACCCAACTGAGGCACGCGCAAAACTAGCATTCTTTGATATGGGCTCTCTTCAATTAGAATTAATCGAACCGGATCAAAATCCAAGTACTTGGCGGAAGCATTTGGATGAACACGGCGAAGGCCCTCACCATATTGCTTTTTTCATAGAAGGAATGAAAGAAAAAATTGCCATAATGGAAAGTAAGCAAATGCCGTTACTTCAAAAAGGGGAATATACCGGTGGAAGATATGCGTACATGGACACATTCAAAGACCTAAAAATTATCATGGAATTGTTGGAAAACGATCGATAAAAAGGTTTTGGAGGAGATACTAGTATGGTACTCCTCTCCTTTTATATTAATAATAGGAGGGATAAAAGAATGCGGATTTTGATAACGGGGGCAAATAGAGGTCTAGGTTTAGCATTATCACAAGTAGGGGCAGAAAGAGGCCACCAAATTCTAGCTGGAGTCAGAAATCTCCAAAAAAGCACAGAAAAGTTAATACAATCTGAAATGTATAAATCAATATCACTGCTGCCTTTAGATGTAACAGATGAAGAATCAGTTTCTTCTGCCGCTAATGCAGTGAAAGAAAACTTTGGAACCATTGATGTAATCATTAATAATGCAGGGGTTTTGTTAGAACGTGATAAACAGATTGAGGAATTGGATCTAGACCAAGTGAAAGTAACGTTCGATGTCAATTTCTTTGGTCCGATTAGAGTGGTAAAACATTTCCTTCCTCTTTTAATGATGGGTGATCGTGCATCGATCATCAATATTTCCTCTGAAGCCGGAAGTATGTCTAATGCTTATGCTGGTGACTATGCGTATGCTTCTTCTAAAACAGCTTTGAACATGTTCACACAGCAATTAAATCAGTATGTAAAAAGTAAGAAAATAAACGTTTATTCTATACATCCCGGGTGGATAAAGACAGATATGGGCGGCGGTCGTGCACCAGGGGACCCGATTGATACGGCCAAAGGTATATTTGATATAATTGAAGGAAAACGAGAGATTGACGGTGAAAATGTTTTTATCACCTATGAAGGGCAGCCAATGCCATTATAACGAAGATAAAAGAGGGGTGAATGAATTGATTAGATTGGTAGCCGTGCTTGGGGATTATTATCATTCGCACGAATGGGCGAAACAAGCCCTTGAAACTGCTTTGAACGATGGTAGGCAAGATGTGCAAATTGACTATTGCCATCCTGACCAATTACCAGAAGTACTTAGGACTAAGCCAGATGCGGTGATTCTTTTTAAAGAAAATAGATACAATCCTTTGGACGAAAACACAGAGACATGGATGACAGAAGAACTCTCGATAGTAATTACAAATTATGTAAATAATGGCGGGAGCTGGCTTGCGTGGCATTCTGGCTTAGCGTCATATCCTGTTGAAGGATCTTACGTAAAAATGTTAAATGGGTCTTTTTTGTATCACCCTGAAAAGCAACAGATTGTCCAATACAAAGCTTCCGAAGGGAACGCTGTGGTTCCAAGTTCTACCTCATTTGAAATTGTTGATGAACATTATTTTGTTCGTTGCGATAAGGAAAATACAAATGTATTTCTCATCTCTGAGTCTACTGATGGCAAATCTGAGGCAGGCTGGTTTCACCGTTATGGAGAGGGAAAAGTATGTTGTTTAACACCTGCCCATAATAAAGACGGACTATTGAACGAGAATTTTTTGAATGTCTTAAGAAACTGTGTAAACTGGCTAATTTTGAGATAAAAATGTGGAATTCAGTACTCTTCTATTCTGTATTAGTCCCAAAATTTGGGGAAACTAATATATAAAACTGTGAGGAGTGAAACGGGATGTTCATGCAAGGATCGATTATAGCAGGGGAGTTTGATTCATCTTTAAATGAATTCGCTTTACAACAAGTGAAATATTTCGAAACAGTATCCATTCTTAATGAAAACCAATTGAACCAAATCTACGATTACCTTAAAAGAAACCAACACCAAGAGGATGGACAAATTATTACCCTAAACGATCAAATGCCGATAAGATTATCTCAAGAAGAAATTAACCAGTTTATAGTTGATTTAGAAAAAGTTAAGTCTATGTACTTCAATAACTGACTTATGATTTCTCTATAACAGTAAAAAGCTTACTCAATGAGTAAGCTTAAGCTCCCGTATAAACACTCTCGCATGTTCCGGCTTTTGGTTCATAATAACAATGCTGTTTATATTGACCAGATTGTGGTTGATCGTACCATGTCGGCGGGCATGGAGCATACGGATTAAAATACCAAAGGGAAAATTTTGATGGGTGTTCTCTCCAATACTCCAAATTCTGTCTTGCTAATCTTTTTTCAGCTGATCTCGCTCTTTGATAAAATACATTCCCTTTTTGAACAGCTTCAAAAGAAAAATTTCCTCCTTGTACTTGAAAAATGGCATCGTTAACGTTTCTTAAATCTTTAAAGTCTAAACAATCTGCTTTTACACGATTAACAATGACATTTCCAACCATTAACATTCCCAGTTTCCCTTCACCCTCGGCTTCTGCTCTCATCATCCTTGCCATTAAGTCAACGTCTGAACTCCTGTAGTTTATTCTTGGCATTTTCTCACCCCAAAAATATAGTATGAAAAAAAGCCTCCATTGATGTCAGTGTTTATAAAATAAGAATGATTAGTTTTGCTGCAGCATTTGATTTTAATCGACTGGCTTATAGATATGTAAAAGAAGATAGTGGTATTATAAAAAGTAATATTAAAAATTTCTTAAAACATCATTAGTCATGGAAAGGAGAGACAATGAATGAAGCAAAACATCAAAGCCATCCTTTCACCCATGAGTCCAAAAGAAAGAGCGGCTTATATCTGGGACTATTACAAGTTTCATATCATCGGGACGATTGCTGCCATCATCCTATTAATCTCTTTTATTAGTAGTATCGGTGAGAAAAAAGAAGTTGTCCTAAATATGACCATTATGGGACAAGGGGTAAATACAGAAGGTGTGGTTGAATTACAAGAACAATTAACCAACAAGCTTGTACAGGACAAAGCGGATGAAGAAGTTTCTGTACAACATTTAACCTATAGTAAATCCAGCATGGACCAGGCTTCTCAAGCCGGGATACAAAAAATGTCAGCAGAAATTACGCTGGGAGCAATAGATATATTGATTGTTGAGAAAGATTTATTCGAGGAAATATCCTCCCAGTCATCTTCGCTAGTAGCATTAAATGATTTCAAGGGAATCGATAACCTGTTACCATCAGAAGAAAGAGTTTACGGTATAAGTACCTCCGATATTCCACTTCTAGCTCCACTAGAATTAGATGAAAACAAGGTATTATGTGTCCCTAGTACAACGAAAAATTTGAAGAATATCAATAAATTTTTCACATTAGTTTCTCAATAGAATCTAAAAGGAGATCCCTTCAACTTGGAAGGATCTCCTTTTTCTATATGTAGAAGTTATTAATGCAAATAAGGACAATAAATTAGTCGAATCACGTTATAGGAAAATTATATTTTTCTAGTAAGATAGAGATGTCAGTAAGCGTTTCCAATGGAAAGGTGATGTTAATGCCAAAATACAGTATAGCCGTCGACATCGGTGCATCAAGTGGAAGACTTATAGTGGGCTATCTTGAAGATGGTCTATTAAAACTAAAAGAAATTCATCGCTTTGAAAACAAAATCGTGAAAAAAGGGGATTCCTTTTGCTGGGAAGCCGATACACTTTTTCAAGAAATCAAAAATGGACTGAAAAAATGCGTGGAATTGGGCATAAAGCCTGACAGCATTGGAATTGATACATGGGCCGTTGATTTTTTGTTATTGGATGAAAATGATCAGCCGCTGACTGACGCTGTATCCTATCGTGATCCACGGACAGATGGGATGATGGAAGAGGTATTTGAGCTTTTTTCAAAAGAAAGACTTTACCTCGAAACGGGAATCCAATTCCAAAAGTTTAACACCATTTATCAACTTTATTCGATAAAGAAGAACCATCCGGAAATATTGGAAAAAGCAAAATCATTCTTGATGATTCCCGATTATTTCAATTATTTGCTAACAGGTAAAAAAGCAAATGAATACACCAATGCAACCTCTACACAGCTGGTAAATGCCTTTACAAAACACTGGGATGGGCAGATTTTAGATGTTCTCGGGATTAATAAAGAAATGTTTCAAGAAATCAAAACTCCAAAAACGATTCTTGGAACTCTTTCAAAGGAACTAGTTTCAGAGCTTGGTTTTGACCTTCAAGTGATTCTTCCAGCAACACATGATACTGGTTCAGCCGTTATTGCGGTACCAGAAGAAGATGAGTCCATTTATATCAGTTCTGGAACATGGTCACTAATCGGAGTGGAAAACTATTTTCCAATCTGCGTAACCAAAGCATTGGACTATAATTTTACCAATGAAGGCGGAATCGATTACCAATACCGCTTCTTGAAAAATATCATGGGTCTTTGGATGATCCAAGAAGTGAAGCGAAACTATAATGATGAATATTCCTTTGCACAACTTGTGGATTTAGCAAGGGAGGCAGGGGATTATAAGGCGATGGTAAATGTAAACGATGACCGTTTCCTAAAGCCTGATAATATGATTGACGCAATCATGAACTATTGTATTGAAACACAGCAGCACGTACCAAGTACTCCTGGGGAAGTGGCAAAATGTGTGTTTGATAGTTTGGCAGTAAGCTACCAAGAAGCAGTTGCAGAAATTGAAGAGATCTTCGAAAAGAAGTTTACCAAATTAAATGTTATTGGCGGCGGCTGCCAAAATGAAATGCTTAACCAGCTGATTGCTGATGTTACCAATAAAGAAGTCTATGCAGGACCAGTTGAAGCAACGGCGATTGGTAACATAGCAGCCCAATTAATGGCTCTTGGAGAAATCAATGATATTAAAGATGCACGTTCGATTATTAAAGATTCGTTTGAAGTAAAAAAATATCTGCCAGCTCAGCCTGTAATCAGCTAAATAAAGGAAGGAAGAATAAACATGTCAATTAAAGAAAATTTTGAACTTGCGAAACAAGCCTATGCTAAATGGGGAGTAGACGTTGAAGAAGTAGTAGAAAAGCTAAAAAACGTACCGATTTCGATTCATTGCTGGCAGGGTGATGATGTTGCTGGATTCGAAGTAAACCAAAACGAATTATCTGGCGGTATTGATGTGACTGGAAATTATCCTGGTAAAGCAACAACAGCGGAAGAATTAAGAAGTGATTTAGAAAAGGCTTTATCTTTAATCCCAGGAAAGCACCGTGTTAATTTACATGCGATTTATGCAGAAACCAACGGAGAAGTAGTGGAAAGAGACCAGCTTGAACCGAAACATTTTGAAAACTGGGTAAAGTGGGCAAAGGAAAATGGACTAGGATTGGATTATAATCCCACATTATTCTCACACCCAAAAGCAGATGATGGTTTAACACTTTCTCATCCGAACGAAGAAATCCGTGAATTCTGGATTAATCACTGTATTGGCAGCCGTAAAATTGGAGAGTATTTCGGAAGAGAGCTCGGGACACCAGCATTAACAAACATTTGGATTCCAGATGGCTATAAAGATATCCCAAGTGACCGCCTTACTCCAAGAAAAAGATTAAAAGAATCATTGGATAAAATCTTTGCAGTCGAAACGGATGAAAGATATAACCTTGACGCTGTTGAAAGTAAAGTATTTGGTATTGGTTCTGAATCCTATGTAGTCGGTTCTCATGAATTTTATCTAAACTATGCGATGAAAAATAATAAGCTATGTTTACTAGATACAGGCCACTACCATCCGACCGAAACAGTTTCTAACAAGATTTCATCAATGCTTTTATTTAGCGAAAAACTTGCGCTGCATGTTTCTAGACCTGTTCGCTGGGACAGTGACCATGTTGTTATTCTTGACGATGAATTAAGAGAAATCGCATTAGAAATCGTTCGTAACGATGCCTTAGACCGTGTTATCATCGGATTAGATTTCTTTGACGCAAGTATTAACCGTGTTGCTGCTTGGACAATTGGTACCCGTAATATGATTAAAGCGCTGCTTTATGCAATGTTAGTACCAAATGAGTATTTAAAGCAGCTTCAAGAAGAAGGTAACTATACAGAAAGACTAGCTCTAATGGAAGAATTCAAGACCTATCCTTTCGGTGCAGTTTGGGATTACTACTGTGAGAAAATGGGCGTTCCAGTAAGAGAATCATGGCTAGAGGAAGTTAAATCCTATGAAGTAGAGGTACTATCAAAGCGGTAATATAATAATGTAAAAAAACAGACCCTTTAGCACTGTACCTACTAATGTCGGATGTATTCTAACAAGTAGGGCAGTTCAAATAGGATCTGTTTTTTTATTTTTTAAAGACGGTCATCTTCCCAGGCTCTATCATAGTCTTTTATATTGACATTTTCAGGTCTATTAAGGCTTTCTGTAGATCTATTTGTTTTATTAGATTTCATAAGCCTGGTTACTTTAACTCTCTCGTCCTTTTTCAAAATCGCATCACCCCCAAAGAATAACGTTAATATGGAAATTGCGAAGAATAGTTATTGAATTGTTGATAAGCTTGATCTAACTTTTGCTGTTCCTCAGCCTCTAATTTGTACCATCCATGCTGGAACATGAGGTTATAAAGTTCCCGGCAGCTTTGATGTGTTTCAGTCAGAATTTGCAAGACATCCGTATAAAGCTGTTCGTGACTCGCTTCCCTTACTGCAATATTGAGGCTGTCGGTTAAATATTTACATGTGCTAAGTGCGTCATTAAGAAAATCACGATCGTTCATGTCGGGAGTTTTAACTTTAGGTAATTCTCCTGTCTGCGGGTTCGCAATTTTGTTGCTGTTTTGACTCTGCTGATTTGACATTACTCTTCCTCCGTTCATTAATAATAGTTACTGCTGCTGCATCTGCTGTGTATTAGGAAGATTTGCTAATGCAGTATTGTTATCCACCTGAAGGTGAGTAATTAATCGTTGATAATGATTTTGGTGCATTTGCCCCGCCTTATTGAGTGCATCCTTTAGTTGCGGGTTTTGGATCTGATTAGCCATAAAATGAAATTTCTTAAATGCTAAAAGCTCCCATGATAAGGCATCCTTTATGTAAAGTACATCCTTTGTCGTAATAGCCCTCGGTGGGTTTGGAATCGGTGGTTGATTATTTTGCATTGATTTACTCCTTTCATTTAACTTCCAACAATTTTATATTTTGCGAAATGTAACCATTATATGCTTTTTATTTTTATAATTTATTTTTGTTTTTCAAAAATTATGTTATAGTGATTATAGAAAACAAACATAAATAAAGGATAAAACAATATAAATAAAAAATGTAGTGTGGAAGGGTGCAGGACATGCTAGTAGCGGAAAGGCAAAGAAAAATTGTTGAATTAGTGAATGAACGGCTAAGTGTAAGGGTTACAGAACTGAGTAAAATTTTCTCTGTTACGGAGGAAACCATTCGCAGGGATCTTGAAAAGCTTGAAAAAGAGAACCTATTAATGAGAAGTCATGGTGGGGCGGTTAGTATTGAAAAGGACCAAGGTGAAACCTCATATATAGAAAGGGAAATTACCAACGCAGCGGAGAAGAAAGCAATTGCGGTCGAAGCGGTACGTTCGATTGAGCCGGGGGATCAAATTGTTTTGGACGCAAGTACAACGGCATGGTATGTGGCAAAGGAATTAGAGGACATGCCATTAACGGTACTAACAAACTCGATAAAAGTAGCGATTGAACTGAGTAAAAAAGAACAAATCAAAGTAATTTCCACAGGTGGTACCTTATTATCACAATCTCTTTCGTTTGTGGGTCCTCTTGCTGAAAGGTCGCTCGGAATGTATCACGTTAACAAAGCATTTATCTCTTGTAAAGGCGTTCACCTTGAAAAAGGACTAAGTGATTTTAATGAATTACAAGCACTGTTGAAGAAGCAAATGATGGAGATTGCGGATGAAACAATCTTAATGGTTGATTCAAGTAAGTTTGGGATACGAGCTTTTTCGCAAATTGCTCCTATAACAAAGATTGACTGCATAATAACTGATTCAAACATAGATGAACAAACAAAAAAACAGCTAGAGGAGAGAAACATTAAAGTAACCAAAGCGAATTAAGCTATGGAAATGTTACGTTATTCATGGAATGACTTATACCCAAAACCCTATCTATTTATAGAAGGGTTCTTTAGTTTAATATATAAAATAGATAAGCTAAGAGAGGAGCCACACATTGGGGATTATAGTACAAGAAATACTTTCCAAGAAAATCCTAACCGAAGCCAAGGGTTATTTAGATGTTGGCTTTACACATTCATTGAATCCATACAGTGGTTGTGCGTTTTCATGCCGGTATTGTTATGTAAGAGAAATGCCGATTCAAAAATTCAAAGAAATTCCTTGGGGAGAATGGTTAGACATAAAAACAAACGCAGCTGAAAATTACCGAAATGAAATAATTAACCTTCGTAAGAAAAACAAACCTGTAAATATTTTTATGTCTTCTGCAACCGATCCTTACCAACCCATTGAACGAAAAGCAAACATTGTCCGAAGGATATTAGAAGTAATGATTGATAATCCACCGGATTTTCTTTGGATTCAAACACGATCCCCACTCATCACCAAAGATATTGATTTGTTAGTGGTACTGAAAGAAAAATGTAAAGTCCTTGTGTCGATGACAGTTGAAACAGACAGGGAAGATATAAAGCAAATTTTTGCTCCTTATGCTCCAGGAATTAACTTACGGTTAAAGGCTTTAAAAGAAATACATGATGAAGGAATAACCACACAAGCTTCGATATCACCAGTATTGCCATTTACTCCTGATTTTCCAAAAGTATTGGAAGGCATCGTCGACCATATTTGGATTGATACGTTAACCATTGGGGATGGTGCAGAGGGGAAACGTTCCGAGAGGTTAGGAATGCCCATGTTATTTAAGGAACATGATCTATCGAAGTGGTATCGAAAAGATATACATGTCATGGTAGAAAAGTATTTTAATAAATATTTTCCTAGTGAAATGATAAGAGTTTCAAAACAAGAAGCCTTCCTGGAATAATGGGGGAGTTTTGTTGAAGAGGCAAAAAATAACATTGACCCCATTATTTGGAAATGTTATCATATTCTTAATATTATTGAAGGGAGTGAGATTGCTCTATGCCTAATTTAATCAAAATAACCTTGGAATTTAAGTGTCTTGCCTCTCACTCATACGGATTGTAGTAGAATTTAAAACTTGTCTGTAATAAGAGATGGCAAACAAGAGAATTGGCATTTCTTATAAAAAGGAATGTGAAGCCACAGGGTTATCGTATATCCCTGTGGCTTTTTTTGCTTGTCACAGAAAATGTCTAACACCTAAAATATCAAAAGATAACGAGGAGTTGTGGTATATGTTGAAATTAAAATATCTCTTTAATAACGTCGACTTAGCAGAAATGTTATTAAAAAATTGGGAATTTGATAAAGAATCACTTGAATTGTTTAAGTATTATAGAATATCTTCAAACGCTGTTTATCCATTTAGAGCCCAGGGCCGGACACAACTTTTAAGATTTTCACCCAAAAAAGAGAAACAAAGAGAAAATATATTAGCAGAACTTGAATGTATATCTTATTTACGTTCCAAACAATATGGGGTTTTAGAGACTGTTACATCTAAGAATGGAGAGGAACTTGTAGAAAAACAAACTCCCTGGGGCGATTACTATGCTTCAGTATTTAAACGGGTATCAGGTGTACAGCTTGGCGATACAGATTTAAACAATACCATTATATTCAATTATGGGAAAGCATTAGGTAAACTTCACCAATTATCAAGTGAATATAAACCCAAGACATTCAAACGTTGGTCATATTGTGACGTGTTAAATTGGATGCAGAGTATTCTAATAGATTTTCCACTTGAAACATCTGCTTTCGAAGAAGCTCAACTATTAAAGAATTATTTTGATTCAATACCTATCACGAATAGCAATTTTGGATTGATTCATTATGATTTTGAATTGGATAATGTATTCTATGATGAAGAGCTCCAATCTTGTAACGTTATTGATTTTGATGATTCCATGTACCATTGGTATGTAATGGATATTGAGCAGGCACTTGCTAGTTTAAAAGATTCTATATCACCTGAAACGTTCTCCCTAAAAAAACAATGTTTTATGGACGGATATCGTTCTGAATATGATATCTCAGACGATATGATGTCATTACTACCAGCTTGTAGACGCTTTGCTAATTTATATGGATACGTTCGGATAATATCTTCTATGAAAGAAAAGTGGGATCATGAACCACAATGGGTAACAAGTTTAAGAGAAAGATTAACAATGAGTATGAAAAATAAATCTGCTTGTTTTGGAACAGTGATTAATAATTTCAGGCTATGAACAACAATTGGCACCGCATTTTGAGGTGCCATTTGTTTGTTAAAAACGCCTCAACTCGTGTATTCAATAGTTGGTTTTTCATACAGAGTTTTATGCAAAACAGTTACAAGAGGCCGGGGTTGATACCACATGTATTCGTTATAAGGGTATGACACATATTGACAAGTTAGGACATGTCCCTAGGCAGAAGACCTATGTATTGAAATAGCATATGCTATAAGGAAATTGTAGTAGAAGATTAGTAGAAAAACTTTTAAAAATGAAAAAGATTCAGACCCATTTGGTCTGAATCTTTGCATATGGGTTCTATCCATTTTCTTTCCAATCAAAATTTTCGATGAAATGTACGAATGCCTTAACCACATTCCATTCCAAAGACTCTTTATGGTAATACATCCACGTTCTTCGCAAAATAGGAGTTCCTTCTAGATCTAATAAATTGATTTTGTATAAGTCTTCAATTCCAGTAACTACCCTGCTGGACAGGATGCCATAGCCTAAACCATTTATGACCATTTCTTTACACGTATCAACTTGGTCGACTTCTATACTGATAAAGGGCGCTTCAGCATAATTTTCAGCCCACCAGTGATCAATGACTGATTTTAATAAATAATCCCCTCTATAATCAATTCTAGGAAGACGAGGAAGGTCCGTCATATCAATCTTATTTTTTGAAGCAATACAGATGGTTTCCTCAAATATTTGATGTTTCGATAAACCTCTCCAACCATAATCTCCTCGAACAAAACTAATATGGACATCTTTATTATGTATTAGTTGAGTTACGTCCCTGCTCCAGCCTGTAACCACCTTGAATTCCACATGGGGATATTGCTGTTTGAATAGTTTCAAAATATAAGGAAGTTCATAATTCGCAAAAAAATTGGATACCCCCAATTTCAACGTACCGGCCACTTCATTGCTTTCGTTATTACTCATATTTTTGACCGTTTCTTTTACCCTTTGATAATGTGCAAGGGCCTCCTCAGCACAATGGACTAGATACTCACCTTGTGGGGTGAAGTGCACACCCCGGCTTTCACGGGTTATGATTTTAACACCTAGCTCTTCCTGCATATGCTTTAATCGATTCGTTAATGCGGGTTGAGTCAGAAATAATAGTCGAGCTGTTTTAGTTAGATTTTTTTGATGATAAAGCACCTTCAGTATTTCCCAATCACGATAATCCATTGTTCACCCATCTGCCTGATATAATTTTTTTTTATCAATAAATATAATTTTTTATCATTTTCTTTATTTCAATTATTACATTATCCTAATACTGAAGCAACCGATAAATACTTTATTAAATTATCCAATCTTAACATAAAAGAAACTCAAACTTGGGGGTAATGTAATGGGAGTGGAGAACCAACCAAATCCATGGGGAAGATTTAATGGTCCTAACCTTGGCTATGTAATAGAACAATATGAACGGTACTTGAACGGTGCAGAAACTATTGATCCTGAATTAAAAGAGCTTTTTCTTGAATGGGGCTCACCATTGTCTTTTGAGTCAGGTTATAAGAAGGAAATAATCGAACATGAAAAGATTTATCCTACTAATCTGGCAAATATAGAAAAAGTAATGAAAGTGGTAAAACTGCTCGAAAGCATTCGTTCTCACGGACATTTAGTGTCAAAATTAAATCCGTTAGTAGAAAATCAAAACTATCATGAGTTTTTCAACATTGAAAAACATGGAGTTAGTGAGCATGATTTGAAAGCGATTCCAGCTAGATTGGTTTGGGAGGAAGCGCCGGAAGGCATTCAAAACGCATGGGATGCTATGAACCATTTAAAGAATATTTATACCTCTACACTAGCCTTCGAATTTAACCACGTTCATGATATGGAAGAAGTGAAATGGTTAACTCAAATGGTAGAGACGGGTTCACTGCAGAAATCTTTATCAAAAGAAGAGCAAATGAAGCTATTAATGAGTTTGACAGAGGTTGAAGGATTTGAGCAATTCTTGCATAAAACCTTTGTCGGCCAAAAGAGATTCTCCATTGAAGGCGTTGACATGCTGGTGCCCATGCTGGATGAAGCGGTGCGAGAAGGTGTCGGTGAGGGAGTACGCAATGTATTGATCGGCATGGCACATCGCGGCCGCTTAAGTGTTCTTGCACATGTATTAAACAAACCATACAGCAAGATTTTCTCTGAGTTTCAGCACTCTTACGCGAAACAACAAGGTCCGTCAGAAGATTTAGTTGACATTAGTGAGGGCTGGACAGGAGATGTGAAATACCATTTAGGCCGCAATCGTTTCGTCGAAGGTCCTAATGCCTTTAGTACACGTATTACCTTAGCAAATAATCCTAGTCATCTTGAATTTGTAGATCCCGTGGTCGAAGGGTTTACAAGAGCAGCTCAAGAGGAAAGACAGAAATCCGGGTACCCGGAGCAGGATGTTAAAAAAGCATTTGCGATTTTGGTTCATGGTGATGCAGCATTTCCTGGACAGGGAATTGTTGCCGAGACATTAAATTTGGGCGGACTAAAAGGATATCGAACTGGTGGAACCATCCATATTATTGCAAACAATATGGTTGGCTTTACGACAGATAGCCACGATTCTCGTTCAACGAGATACTCGAGTGATCTTGCAAAAGGATTTGAGATTCCAATTGTACATGTAAATGCGGATGATCCAGAAGCCTGTCTGGCAGCTGTTCGCCTTGCATATCAATACCGAGCGCGTTTTCAAAAGGATTTTTTAATTGATTTAGTCGGATACCGAAGATTTGGCCACAATGAAATGGATGATCCAGCAGTTACCCAACCACAGGTGTACAAAAAAATCGCGAGCCATCCAACTGTAAGAGCATTGTATTCCGAACAGCTGCAAATGAAAGGCATTCTTGAACAAAAAGAAGTAGAGCAAATCAACCTTAGTGTCCAAGAGCAATTGCATGCTGAATATGACAAAGTGTCAGAGAAGAAGCAGGGTGAATCTCCTGCAGAAGTTGAGGTTCCTGGGGTTATTGCCAAAGGAATTCCACCTTTGGACACAAGCGTGCCGCTTGATACTCTGCGCGAATTAAACGGTGAACTATTGAAATGGCCGGAAGGTTTTCATGTTTATCCAAAATTAAAGCGGATTCTCGAGCGCCGTGAAACAGCACTTGATGAGAACGGAAAAGTAGAATGGGCGGTAGCAGAAGTGCTGGCATTCGCGGCCATGTTAAAAGATGGAACGCCGATTCGTTTAACAGGTCAAGATTCTGAACGTGGAACTTTTGCACAGCGTCACATTTTGCTCCACGATTCAGAAACGAATGAAACTTATTCACCTTTACACCATCTTCCACAAGCACGGGCCTCGTTTGGAGTTCATAATAGCCCGCTGTCGGAAGCTGCTGTTGTAGGATTTGAATATGGCTATAACGTATTTGCTCCTGAAACACTTGTCATGTGGGAAGCACAATATGGCGACTTTGCCAACACGGCGCAGCCCATCTTTGATCAGTTTGTTTCGTCGGCAAGAGCAAAATGGGGACAAAAATCTGGGCTTACCCTTCTATTGCCTCACGGGTACGAGGGGCAAGGTCCCGAGCACTCCAGTGCCCGACTTGAACGTTTCTTACAGTTGGCAGCCGAAAATAACTGGACAGTAGCTAACTTGACAAGTGCGGCCCAATATTTTCATATCTTGCGCCGTCAAGCATCGATTTTAGGTAGTGAGTATGTTCGGCCATTAGTTATATTGACACCTAAGAGCCTGCTTCGACACCCTATGGTCTCATCGCCTGCTACAGCTCTTAGCGAAGGCCAGTTCCAAACGGTTATGGAACAGGAGCTTCTAGGAAAAGTGACGGAGAAGGTAAAACGGTTAGTGTTAACGACGGGTAAGATAGCGGTCGATCTAGCTGTAGAAATCGATTCAAGTAGCGAAAAGATAAATTTGGACGAGATACACATCCTGCGCATCGAACAATTGTATCCATTTCCGAAGGAAAAAGTGGAAACCATCATTAACCGTTATCCTAACTTGAGGGAAATTGTATGGGTACAGGAAGAACCGAAGAATATGGGAGCATGGCATTATATTGCACCAACTCTTTATGAGCTTGCTGCAGGCAGCCTGACTGTCGGTTACATCGGGCGTCAGTACCGATCAAGCACCGCAGGCGGTGACCCATTAGTTCATAAGAAGGAACAGGAACGTATTATCGAACAGGCGTTGAATACTGATAGTATAGTAGTTACTCAGAATCAAGAAAAAGAGTCATCTAGAAACAGATAAATGTTACCGAAATACTAAGTTAAAATCCTAATTTGAAAGAAGACTTAACCTAATTCCTAGGAGGATATGACACATGATAGAAATAAAAGTACCGGAACTGGCAGAATCCATTTCAGAAGGAACCATTTCACAATGGCTCATTAATATAGGTGATAAAGTATCCAAAGGGGATAGTGTTGTAGAACTGGAAACTGACAAAGTTAATATAGAATTAAATGCCGAACACTCAGGTGTTGTTACAAAAGTATTAAAAGAACCTGGTGACACGGTAGAAGTTGGTGATGTCATTGCTGTTATCGAAGAGAACGCAGCTGAAGGTGTTACTCCGGCTGTTCAAGCGGCAGCACCTGAAAAAACGGCTAATGAACCATTAGACCAGCCAAGCGGGCATCAAGAGATAGAACTTCCGAAAACGGATCGTCCGATTGCTTCACCTGCTGCAAGAAAATTGGCAAGAGAACTAGGAATCGATTTAAACCAAGTAAGCACTCGTGATCCCCTTGGCAGAATTAGACCTGATGATGTAAAAGCACATACAAGTACCACTAATGTAAAGGAAGAACCAAAGTTGGAAAAGGTAAGTCAAAATCCAACCTCACAACAAATAGATACTGATTTTGATAAACCAGTAGAACGTGTGAAAATGTCACGCCGCCGTCAAACAATCGCTAAACGCTTGGTTGAAGTTCAACATACCGCTGCTATGTTAACGACCTTTAACGAAGTTGACATGACTGCTATTATGGATTTACGCAATAAACGGAAAGATGTCTTTTTTGAAAAACATGGTGTTCGACTTGGGTTCATGTCATTTTTTACAAAAGCTGTGGTGTCAGCCTTAAAACAATTCCCTCTTTTAAATGCCGAAATTCAAGGCGATGAGATCATTATCAAGAAGTTTTATGATATCGGAATTGCAGTTGCAGCACCGGAAGGTCTGGTTGTACCTGTAGTACGAAATGCAAATCATAAAAACTTTGCTGAGATTGAACAAGAAATCAGTGATCTCGGGAAAAAAGCACGTGATAACGCCTTAACTTTAAAAGATTTACAAGGTGGAACATTTACGATTACCAACGGCGGTGTTTTCGGTTCTTTAATGTCAACGCCAATTTTAAATAGCCCGCAAGTAGGCATACTCGGTATGCATAAGATTCAATTAAGGCCTGTAGCAATTGATAAAGAACGAATGGAAAATCGCCCGATGATGTACATTGCTCTTTCTTATGATCATCGAATTGTAGATGGAAAAGAGGCTGTTAGTTTCCTTTCTGCAGTAAAAGAATTGTTGGAAGATCCGCACTCTCTATTATTAGAAGGATAGACCAAAATCCTAATATTTTCTAATTATCCAAAGCAGACCGTTTTACGGTCTGTTTTTTTGTGCAAACAGAAACCAATAAATATAAATGTGTCTAAAATGTTAACAAAACAAAACTAAACAAATGATATTTATGGCAATTTTGTTAAAAAACAAAAATAAAACAAAAATATTTTCTGTGTTTATGTTGATTTATGTTGGTGTTCGAGTTAAGATGAAAATGTAAAGATGATACATTATTAATTTGACATATTAGAATGAATTTAAAAATTAGGAGAGGTTTACTATGAGAATGACAATGATTAAAAATGCGATATATTCAGCACCATTCTTACAAGAAATGTTGGAAACGACTTCAAATTTATATCGTTTAGGCTGGGATGAACGAAATGGCGGTAATATCAGTTATTTATTACATGAATACGAAGTTTTTCCATTTTTGAATGTAGACGATGTTAAAAGAACAGTACCAATGAACTTTGATGCATCAGCACTTGCTGGAAGATACTTCATCGTTACCGGTTCAGGGAAATATTTTAAAAATGTAAAAAGAGATCCAGCTAATAACCTAGGTATTATCCGTATTTCAGCTGACGGTAAAAGCTATGAAATTCTTTGGGGATTTGAGGATGGCGGGGTTGCAACAAGCGAATTACCAACACATCTTATGAACCATATGAAACGCTTAGCCGTTGATAAAAACCACCGAGTGATTATGCACTGCCACGCAACAAACCTAATTGCGATGTCATTTACACATAGTTTAAACGAAGAAGAATTTACAAAAACCTTATGGGAGATGTGTACCGAGTGTCTGGTTGTTTTCCCTGAAGGTGTGGGGATAACTCCATGGATAGTTCCAGGGACTAACGCTATTGGGGAAGCAACTGCTGAAAGAATGGAAGATGTCCGCCTTGTACTTTGGCCGCATCATGGAATCTTCGGCGCTGGTACCACACTAGATGAAACCTTTGGTCTTATTGAAACGGCTGAAAAGGCTGCTGAGGTTTATACCATTGTTTGTGCTCAAGGCGGCAAAAAGCAAACAATTACGGATGTTCAGTTGCAGGAACTTGCAAATGCATTTGGTGTTATTCCACGCAAAGGGATTTTGAATCTGTAATGGTTATTTAATCATAGGTAATTTCTAAGGTGTGTTCCTGTAAAAGGAGCATACTTTTTTTGTTCTAATCAGCGCAGGTAAATGGTATGATTATATCTTATAAAAAGCACTTTGTGATCCAAATCAGGAAATAGGTGAAAAGAGTGAACCAAGAACTTCTAAACGAACTTTTACAACTGACAGATGAAGAGAAAGATATTCTTGAGCAGCAAACGAAAGTAAGTAAAGACCTATACACAAGTAAGACGAATTTCATTATTGAGAGTGAAAAATTCTTAAGTAAAGATAAGATGATCATGGTTCGGAAGCATACAAGGTTTGTGGATTTCCCTTTACATAAACATGATTACATTGAGGTCAATTATGTTTATAATGGGGAATTGCAGCAGGCGGTTGGGGGAAGGCAGATTACCTTAAGAAAAGGTGAACTTCTGCTATTGAATCAACATATTGGACATGAAATTAAAGCCTGTAGCAAAGAAGATATTGTTATTAATTTCATAATTCGTCCTGCTTTCTTTGACTTTATTTTTTCATATTTAAGTTCTGAAAATATTGTTAGTGATTTTTTATTGAGCAGTCTTTACAATAATACGCAGAATGGGCAATATCTTTATTTTAAGGTTTCTGAAGCAGCAGACATACAAGATTTAATTGGAAAAATGATCCACGAAATTATGTATCCAACCGCTTTTTCAGAGTCTGCGATCAAACTTTATATGGGGCTCTTTATGATCGAGCTAATAAAGAATTCTGATAAGGTAGAGAGAAAAGAAGAAGCGTCCATCACTCATTATTTGGTGGTGGAATCACTTAAATATATTGAGGAACACTATAAGGAAGCATCTTTATATGAATTGGCGGAACAATTGAAACAATCACATTATGGGCTAAGTAAAACGATAAAAAAGGCAACTACTCGAACATTTAAAGAACTTCTCCAAGAAAGAAGGCTGGAAAAAGCAAAAGAATTATTACAAGGAAGTGATTTGCCGATTGCTTTAATTGTTGAGCAAGTCGGCTATGATAATATTAGTTATTTCTATCGAATTTTTAAAGAGAAGTATGGACGAACTCCTAAAGAATTCAGAATGATTAAATGATATAATACAATAATATTTTTACATTATAAGGAGATACCACATCATGAATTTTTCTGCAAAACAAGTTGTCTTTATTAGTTTTATGTTATTTTCTATGTTTTTTGGAGCAGGCAATCTAATCTTTCCCCCATTCCTTGGTCAATCAGCAGGTGACCATTTATGGGCTGCTCTTGCTGGCTTTATTGTGTCTGCCGTTGGACTGCCGATATTAGGAGTCATTGCCGTAGCGAAAGTAGGTAGTTTAAATGCGCTGAATCTTAGAGTTCACCCTATTTTTGCACTCGTTTTTCCATTTTTAATTTATATTGCAATCGGTCCAGGACTAGCGATTCCTCGTGCAGGAAGCCTTGCATTTGAAATGGGTGCAGCACCGTTCTTGCCAGAAAATTTTGTTGGCAGTCCAGTCTCTTTATTCATTTATACGATCGTCTTTTTTGGATTAGCAGCATGGTTAAGTATGTATCCATCAAAATTGATAAGTCTTTTCGGGAAATTGTTGACTCCGATTCTTTTAGCCCTCATTGCGATTATTTTTGTAAAGAGCTTATTGGATCCTATCGGTTCATTTGAATCACCGATTGGGAATTATCAAGAAAATCCTTTATTCCAAGGAATATTGGAGGGCTATTTAACCATGGATGCTTTGGCAGCCCTAGCATTTGGTATTGTCATAGCTAACACTTTGACTGCACAAGGTGTAACCGACTCCAAAAAGAAATCACGCTATATGATGTACGCAGGCTTGGGTGCTGGGTTGTTATTAGCAGTGATTTATCTAATCTTAGGATATTTAGGAGCTGCGAGCTCTTCATTAGGACAAGCTGAAAATGGCGCTATTATTTTGTCTAACATTATGACATACCTGTTTGGCCAAAGCGGAACACTCATTTTAGGAATCGTCTTTACACTGGCATGTTTCTGTGTTTCCATTGGGTTAATTACATCATGCAGTCAATTTTTCTCCACTACGATTCCAAAAGTGGAATACAAAGTTTGGGTCGTTATCTTAGCTGTTCTAAGTACTGCGATAGCAAATTTAGGATTAACGCAAATCCTACAGATTTCTGTACCTATCCTTGGCATGATCTACCCGATCGCTATCGTACTTATCTTCTTGGGGCTCTTGGATGATTTTATTAAAAGAAATTCATATATTTATATCACTGTGATAGGCTTTGTTGCTCTATTTAGTATATTAGACACGATTAATAAATTATTCCTAAATAACCTATGGGGCGGGGGATTTGAAATACTTCCTTTCTATATTGAAGGAATAGGCTGGCTAACCCCTGCAGTAATTGGCTTAATTGTTGGGTATCTGCTGGGAAGGTTAAAAAGTGCTTCTTCGGTAACAAGAACAAATCCATAATATTGTTTAAAAAACGAGAAACCGGTTAAGGTTTCTCGTTTTTTTAGTCCTACATCATGAAGCCCAAAATTGAGTTGGAAAAGAAAAAACGGTCCTCATAAGGGGACTAGAAACCATAGTTGATAAGCGGATATAAATATGTTTTCGTTACTCAACCGAGATGGTATTATTTAGTAATAGATAAAGATCCCAAATTAATAAGGGAGGTGCAGCGGTGTCACATAAAAAGGAGAATTCTATGAATCATTTACAGCCTTACATAAACTCCCCAGAAAAGCAGCGGGCACTGTATCGACGGACCTTGGTGATCGTGGTTCTATCACAAATTTTCGGCGGTGCAGGGCTGGCAGCTGGTATTACGGTTGGAGCACTCCTGGCACAAGATATGCTGGGGACAGACAGTTTTACTGGAGTCCCAACCGCGTTATTCACACTTGGTTCTGCCGGTGCAGCACTTCTTGTAGGACGGTTATCGGAGCGTTTCGGCCGCCGGTTCGGGCTGGCTGCTGGTTTTCTCGCTGGAGGTATTGGTGCAATCGGAGTAGTAGTCTCAGCCATCACGAATAATATTTTACTACTTTTTGTCTCCCTGCTAATCTATGGCGCAGGCGGCGCGACAAACTTACAGGCCCGTTATGCAGGAACTGACTTGGCAAGCCCGAAACAGCGAGCAACAGCCATTAGTATTGCGATGGTATCTACGACATTTGGTGCTGTTGCTGGTCCGAACTTGGTGGATGTTATGGGTGAATTTGCAACGAAGATTGGTGTCCCGGCACTATCGGGACCGTTTATCTTAGCAGCAGCAACCTACATACTTGCTGGTTTGGTGCTATTAGTATTACTGCGGCCGGACCCGCTCATGGTTGCTAAAGCCATTGCGGATGAGATGAGAAACAACAAGAACACACTTTTAGATAGTAATATAAATACACTAACGTTTAACAAAAGGGGAATTATTGCAGCAACAACATTAATGGTATTAACCCAATTGGTGATGGTGGCAATCATGACAATGACACCTGTACATATGGGCGAGCACGGTCATGGTTTACGTGAGGTTGGTATGATTATTGGATTTCATGTTGGCGCCATGTATCTTCCATCTCTGCTAACTGGAGTCCTTGTTGATAGGATTGGACGAATTTACATGGCAATCGCAGCTGGTGTCACTTTACTTGCAGCAGGCATACTGGCTGCGATGGCACCGGGTGAATCGATGACTTTATTAACGTTGGCACTCATATTGCTTGGCTTAGGCTGGAACTTCGGATTAATAAGTGGAACTGCTATACTAGTAGATTCAACGAATACGGCCAATCGCGCGAAGACGCAAGGAACGGTGGATGTTTTGGTGGCGTTATCAGGAGCTTCAGGAGGCGTACTCTCTGGAATTGTTGTTGCGAATACCAGTTACGCAGCACTATCCATTGCGGGAGGAATTCTTTCACTTTTCCTAATACCAGTGTTAATTTGGTCGAGTTCTAAAAGGGTAAAAGTTCAGGCGTGAATCCATTTGGATTGACGCCTTGATACTGTGAAACTTTCTGGCATGTGAAATGAACTATGCTAAGAAAGTTTTTATTTTTTTCGGGGGGAGATATATCGATAAACGGATGAAACATAAATTGGAAATGATGAATTTACGAACTTTGGAGGCAATCGAAAGGTTTATGGTCCTGATGAACAAGTTTCCGCGGATTTAAAAAACTATTACGTCAAATAGAACGAACAGATCAGTGAAGCATAGACTATTGTATCAAAATGTAAGGGTGTCATACCATGAAAAGGATGAGACAAGTACAACCAATGATAGGGCAGGCGTGGACTGGGAGACACGTGGTCTTACTTCATTGTACAACGAATAATCAACTTATTCATCTATATAAAAGCTACCACGCACCAATTGAGCCTCCTCGCGAAAACTGTGCTGAAACATTATCACAATTACTAAGTATCGGCTATCGTATTCATGCTATTACAGCTATTTCACCAAATCAAATTCAATATTTTCTGGTACTTGAATAAAGTTAATTTATTTATCAGAAAACAGCCGCTTAGTCCTTAAAAAGGCGGCTGTTTTCTAATTGACCAAATTTAGTGAAACTATATGATTAGTGCTAATTAACTAGAGTGAAAAGGATAGTCTTTTTTATCCATTCACATTAATCTTATACTTATTTATTATTATTTATATTACATACCGAGTTCGCCTGATTCTGTATGTTTCAACATCCGAGAGCTTATTATGAGGGAAAGGTGGAAAATAGTGAACACAGATCAAGCTTATGAATTGTTAACTGATGCTGGAGTAAATGAAGAAATCAGTATTCAAACAGTTAGACGATGGCTGCGTGAAAGAAAAATAAAATACGTGGGCACAGTTCCTCAGAATTCTGGATACATACTTGATGATACAGACCAAGCCTTGAACATGTTAAAGGATGCAGGTGTTTCCGATCGTATTGGTATCCAAATTGTACGACGATGGCTTAGGGAAGGTAAGATTCAAAACGTGGGGAATGGGAAGAGTGAATATCTTCCAAAAGAAACTCTTTCAAAGGTGTATTTAAATAACGATACAAATCAGGAAAAGATCTTAGGTCAATTAAAAGTAAAAATTAATACACAGGATGAGCTTATAAAAGGGATGGAACAACTACATAAGACATCTATCGATACTTTAATTCAACAAAGAGAAAATTTAAATAAAGAAATCATCAACTTAGAGCATGAAAATAGTGACCTACAAAAGGAAACTAAGAAGTTACTAAAAGAGAATATTGAATTACGAAACCAATTGTTAAAATTAAAGGAAGACCTTTCTAAAGGAAACAAAAAAGAACCTGATAAGGTTCCAGAAACAATTCCTTCTAAAATGAATGATATCCGTCGAAAATTAGGACTCTCAAAAACGGCCAGCCATAAAGAAGTTTTTTCAGGGTATAAAAAATTATTAAAAGTTACCCATCCAGATCAGGGCGGCAACGCATCAGCCTTCCATTATATTAAAACAGACTATGATTATTTTAGAAATAGTATCAAAGAATAATTGACATCTGTATAGTACACACTTAAACGTTCTAGTGCCTAACAACAAAGTTAGGCACCTTTTTATAAAAAAGGCGGCGTAATACCCTTAGCTTTAGTTATGGGGATACTCAATCCTTATTGGTCAACATTAATAAATCCAAGTTTTCAATGTGAATACCACCAGATTCACGGAGTTCCTTTAATTGATTAATATCCAGGATTTCAATCGTCCTATTTGATAAGTCGATGATTTTTTGAGTCTTCCACTTACTAAGTATTTTATTAACTGTAATTCTTGAGGTACCTATGTAACGGGCAAATGATGTTTGATCAATGGAGAAACTGCCATTTTCATTTATTAGTTTTAATAGATAATGCGCCATTTGTTGTTCAACCGGGGAGTTTAGAAAGGCTATTATCTCTGCCAGTATTCTAAATTTATAGATTAGTGAATTGGTAAAAATACATGCTGCTTCAGGATGATTTTCACAAACTTTTTCTAACGCTTCATCAGAAAAATGATAGACAACGGTTGAACAGGTAGTTAAAGCAGAGGTTAGATAGGCTTCCTTTCTTGAGCCGTGCTCTCCGAATAACATTCCTTCTGGAACATAATTAACGGTGCGTTCCACACCTTCTTTTGAAAGGAGGGTGATTTTTATTCCACCTTCGGATAAGAAGAAAAATCCTTTTCCTTCACATCCCTGACGGTAAACAACTGAATTTTCCTCAAACACAAGTTTATTCCCATATTTTAAATAAGGACTCCAAGCGTTTCGAAGATTTTTCATGAAATCACCCTGCCTTGAATCTTTTTTAATTCATTGGGATTTTTTATGATGATCTTTTTCCCATGAACCTCTATGATGTCATCTTCCTTCCATTGCTTTAGAATCTTATAAATGGTAATTCTCGTTAAACCCGTGCATTTTGTTAGGTCTTGCTGTGATAGAGGAACTTCATAATTTTTAAATTCATAACAGATATTCAAAAGAATCACGGACAATTGCTGTTCTGGAGTAAGTGTGTCCAAGTAAATTTTATCGGCTAAAATATGCATTTTATGGATGACCGTTCTAATAACCATGTGAAGGATTGAAGGTTGATAGGTTATTAGCTTTTGAAAATGATCACAATCGAAATAGTAGAGTACTGAGTCATTTACAGCTGTAGCCGTTGTAAAATGGGGCTTCCGGTCCATAGCTTGAATTCCTAATAATTGACCAGGAATAGCAATGTTTAGCAGGCGCTCTTTCCCATTTGTCGTAGTAGTCGTCACTTTAACTAATCCCTTTTGGATATAATAAAATCCTTCTCCCATTCTCCCTTGTTGGTAAATACATTTTTTTTCCTTGAAAAATTGTCTACTCCCAAATTGTAAACACGTTTCCCAATTAATATCACTGTCAAAAAGGATTGCCACTATACCAACTCCTAAGTGAAATTTAAGTGTTTATGTATAAATTAGAAGCTGAATCACATTTTTTGTTAACGCTTACATTTTACAGTGGATTAATAGATATGTATTGTTAAATTCACATAACAAATGGATGAAAAAAAGTTTATTAATGTTAACCGCTTAACAATAGTGTAAAAGATTAAAAATATAAAATCAATATAGGTGAATTATTTTCAAAATAATCAGCCGATTCATGGAACTTCCACTTAAATAGATATGAAGGAAGAAAATCATGAAACCATTGAAAAAGGGGGGAACCTTAAGAATATTCATCCAAGAATAAACACCAATGCCTATTGGAACAAATTTCTAAAAGGGAGATGGTTGGATGAACAGGGAAGTACAATCTGTCGTTACGGAAGATTTAACGAAAAAGAATATCGGATTAAATACTACTAAACTTTCTATTAAAAGTATGCCAAAAGCAACGTTTGTTGTTGTTATACTTTGCTGGTTTGCGATGCTGGCAGACGGATATGATTTAGGAATCTATGGTGCAGTATTGCCATCCTTAATGGAATATAAAGATTGGAGTATGACTCCAGCTCAAGCAGGTGCAATAGGAAGCTATGCACTAATGGGTATGCTGATCGGTGCCATCTGTGTTGGAACAGTTACGGATATAATTGGCCGTAAACTGACCTTAATTTTTTGCGTTACCGTATTTTCTGTTTCAATGTGTCTCGTTGCACTTTCAACATCACCAGAAATGTTTGGGATCTTTCGCTTTATTGGCGGTCTTGGACTTGGTGGAGTAATTCCTACAGCATCTGCTTTAACAATCGAGTATTCTCCTATCCAGCACCGATCAAAAATGTACGCTATTATGTATACAGGTTATCCAATTGGAGGAGTCCTTGGGGCTTTATTTTCCATGTTTCTTTTAGAGGACTATGGATGGAGATTAATGTTTTGGATTGGTGTCATTCCACTTTTAGTTATTCCTTTTATTATTAAATTTCTTCCCGAGTCAATTAGCTTTCTACTGGCTAAGAAAAAGTTTGATAAGGCTGAAAGTATAGCAAAAAAATATCAACTTCCTAATGATTTTATCCAAAGCAGTATGAAGGATGAGACCAAAGGAAAAACGAATAAATTCGCCGCTATTGCGAGTCTATTCTCACGGACAAATATTCGGGCAACCATGTTTTTTTGGGTTACTTTCTTTCTAGGGCTGCTAATGATTTATGGTTTAAGTACATGGCTGCCAAAAATGATGCGTGAGGCAGGATATCCGCTCGGACCTAGTTTAGGATTTTTACTGATGTTAAACCTATCCGCTGCGATTGGTGCTTTAGTAGCAGGAACGGCGGCAGACCGGTGGGGCTCTAGAAAAATTATCAGTCTTTCTTATTTCTTAGCAGGAGTTTCAATTGCACTTTTAAGCATAAAATCATCGATGTTCGTTGTGTATGGACTAGTGGGGGTAGCAGGTTTTGGAACGATTGGGACTACACTTATTCTAAATGCCTACATTTCTAAATATTTTGAAGCAGACAATCGAGCAACTGCCCTTGGATGGGCACTTGGATTTGGACGAATAGGAGCTATTTCAGGTCCAATTCTAATAGGTTTCTTTATGAGTTCAAATTTTGACTTCTCCCTTAATTTTTATCTCTTTGCAGTTGCAGGAGTCTTAGCTTCAATTACCATCTTGTTTATCCCTAAAAAAGGAAATATATAGTTTGTAAAGTTAAAAGCCGCTCTCTTCCATCAAAAGAAGAGTGCGGCTTTTATTTTTTGAAAAAAAAGTAATTTAACTTTTTCGAAAAAAGTGTTAACCAGACTACAATGTCTCAGAAAATTCAGTTTTATAATGACACTATGAAAGATGAGGAGGATGCAAATGGGAATTCGTACAGGAACACAGTATATCAATGCATTAAAATCACGTAATCCAGAAGTTTGGTTATCGGGGAAAAGAGTAACAAATATTTTTGAAGAACCTGTTTTTCATCAACCAATTTTGGAGATGGCAAAGCTGTATGATTTGCAGCATGACCCAGAGTATCAAGGAGATATTACGCATATTTGTGAAGAAACCGGTGAAAGAATTTCAAATGCGTTCACCGTACCAAAAAGCTATCAAGATCTAGAAGCTCGAAGAAAAACGTTTGAGGTTTTTGCTAAGGCTACCTTTGGTTTGATGGGAAGAACTCCCGATTTTCTAAATGTAGTGGTAACTTCTATGGCTAGTAATTCCGAGTTCTTGGACAAATACAATCCTGAATGGGGAAAAAACATTCGGGCCTATTATAAGCATGTTCGCGACAATGATCTATTTTTAACACACGCGATTATTAATCCTCAAAATGACCGCAGTAAGTCATCACATGAACAACAGGATAAGTTTACCCATTTAGGTGCTGTTAAAGAAACTCCAGATGGTTTGATCGTAAGAGGGGCTAAAATGCTGGCAACCCTTGCACCAATTACCGATGAAGTAATTGTTTATTCTTTCCCTGGATTTAAACCTGGAGATGAACGTTACGCTCTTGCTTTTGCACTGCCACTTGATACGCCAGGACTACGTATTTTATGCCGTGAAGCGATGCAGGATGGAAAGCGTTCTGTTTATGATCACCCATTAGCATCAAGATTCGAAGAAATGGACGCGGTCTTAGTATTTAATGATGTTTTAGTACCGTGGGATCGTGTTTTCCTTTATAACAATGTCGAGGCAGCTAATTTACTGTATCCGAAAACAGGAATTGGTATCCAGCCTGCACATCAATCTGGAGTTAGAGGTTTAATAAAGCTGCAATTTGCTACCGAAGTGGCTTGTAAATTAGCAGACTCCATTGGTGTCGATGGTTACTTAAATGTACAAAATGATTTAGGTGAATTAATCCAATCAGTTGAATCCATAAGGGCCTTGCTTCGAATTTCTGAGTACGAATATGAAGTAACGGCTACTGGTGAAGTAATGCCTGCCTATGCACCACTTGAAACAATTCGAGGATTGCTGTCTAAAATGTATCCACGTGCCATTGAAGTAATGCAAATCATTGGTGCTGGCGGATTACTAATGTCACCAACAGATGCCGATTTTGAAAATCCAGATTTACGAGAAGATTTAGACCGATATTACCTGGGAAGAGAAGGGGTAACTGCAGAAGAGCGGGTTCATCTCTTTAAGCTGGCATGGGATTTATGCGGAGAGGCATTTGGGCAAAGGCTCCTTCAATACGAGCGCTATTACACAGGAGATCCAATTCGTAAGAGAGCCATTTTCTATAACAACCACAAAAGAATTAATTCATTTAAGTTGGTTGAAGAAGCGCTGGAGATTTTTGATCGAAAAAAAGAGGTTCCAAGCTTTTAAAACTATTACACTATCTCAAGGAGGTGTGATAAATGCAAACGATAAAAGATGGTGTTCTGACACTTAAAGGTTCTGTTATTGCGATAGGTGCATTTGACGGGGTACACAAAGGACACCAAGCTGTCATTAGGCAGGCTGTGGAAAAGAGTCTTTTTCATCAGGTTCCAAGCGTCGTATATACGTTCGATCCGCCTCCTCGACATTTTTTTAAAGGTGTCCAAATCTTGACACCCATTCAAGAAAAGGTAAGCAGGATCTATAAATTAGGTGTAGATTATGTGATTGTTGCCAGTTTTGATGAATGGTATGCAACACGTCCTCCTAAAGATTTTATCTGTGAATTATCGATGCTTAACCCGGTAGAAGTGTCTATTGGTTCCGATTTTCGTTTTGGAAAAAATAGAGAAGGCGATGTTGAATTTTTAAAAAAATATTTTCAGATTAATGAGACGTTACCGGTTTATTGTAATGGCGGGGAACTTATTTCATCATCGAGAATTCGTCAGCTAATTTCAGAGGGAGATTTTCAACAGTCTTACTCTTTATTAGGGTGGTAAAAGATCTGAGGATCACCTATATAGAAACAAAAGGAGTCATAAAAATATGAAACTTTTAGGAATTTCAGGCACTATCATTGGTGCAAAGACAAGTATTATTGTCCAAAAGGTCCTTGAAGCAGTAAAGAAACACCATCCAAATGTGGAAATTGAATTGTTGGATTTAAGAGAATATGAGGTGCAGTTTTGTGATGGTCGAAACCCTTCGACCTACACAGGTGATACAAAAAAAGTTCTTGATATCATTCAATCTGCTGATTTTTATATTATCGGAACGCCAATTTTTCAAGGCTCTTTATCAGGACCACTTAAGAATTTATTTGATTTAATCAATCCAAAGGATATTCGTAATAAAGTAATGGGATTTGTCGCTACCGGCGGTACTTACCAGCACTACCTGGTCATTGAAAACCAATTGAAACCAATTGCAGGATTTTTCCGGGCATTCGTAGCGCCAGGCTATGTGTACGTTAATAACGATCATTTCAATAAAGATAATGAAATCATCGATCAGGAAGTTTTAAACAGAATTACAGACTTAGCAAAAGAAGTAGTATTCATGCAAGAAGCATTAAAAGCATCAGAGAAAAAATTAGAAACCGTCATTTAACAGACTAAATTTTTAATTAGTTATAAGTGGGTCAATAAAATTCGAGAGGGGACAGATATTCATGACAAATTCATTAAAGCCAATAAACCTATGGGGATTTATCGAAGAGAATAAGGAACAATTAAAGCCGCCTGTTAATAATAAAGTCATTTGGAAGAATTCGGAGCTAATGTTTATGATCCTTGGAGGTCCTAACAAACGACGTGATTTTCACGTTGATCCATCGGAAGAGATTTTTTATCAATTAAAAGGTGATTGTTATGTTGAAATTATCAATGCAGAGGGTAAAAGAGAAGTAATTACAGTAAAGGAAGGAGAGGTATTCCATTTACCTCCAAATGTACCTCACTCTCCGCATCGTGTCGCTGATACAATTGGAATTGTAATTGAGCGTGATAGAGCAGACGGCGAATTAGAGGATTTTGTTTGGTTCTGTGATAAATGTGATTCTGAGATGCACCGAGTTACTGTCCAATTGTCAAATATTGAAGTACAGGTAAAAGAGGCAATTAATGGATTTAACAGTAGTGTAGAGCTTCGTACCTGTAAGAATTGTGGTCATGTAATGCCAGAAGAAGCGAGTGAATGGAAATGCGAGTAGATTTTCACACACATATCATTCCTGAAAATTTTCCGGACTTTGCGTCAAAATACCAAAATGACAAATGGCCAATTCTTCAGCCAACTTGCTCATGCGGCGCCAATATTATGGTTGCAGGAAAGGTGTTTCGTGAAGTGACAGACCAGGTTTGGAGTCCAGAGAAGCGGATTCTTGATATGGAAAAAGAAAATGTAGATGTACAGGTTCTCTCGCCAATTCCAGTTACGTTTTCCTACTGGGCACCGATAGAAGAAGCTGAAATCATGGCAAGATTTCAGAATGATTTTATCGCAGAGACGGTGGCTCAACATCCAACAAAGTTTATTGGGCTTGGGACAGTTCCGTTACAAAATGTGGAATCAGCTATTCGTGAACTAGACCGTTGTGTTCATAAGCTTGGATTAAAGGGAATTGAAATCGGCACGAACATAAATGGGAAAAATTTAGATGATGAATCGTTAACAGACTTCTTTGCGATGTGTGAGAAGTGGAATGTTCCGATATTCGTTCATCCATGGGAAACATTGGGCAGCGATCGGTTTACAAAACATAACCTAATGTACACAGTTGGGATGCCAAGTGAGACAGCTTTAGCTGCTTCAAGTTTAATTCTAGGTGGTGTCATTGACAAGTTTCCGGGATTGAAAATTTGTTTTTCCCATGGCGGCGGCTCACTGCCTTATATCCTTCCCCGCCTTGATCATGGGTGGAATGTATGGCCGCATCTTCAGCTGACGGAGCAGCCTCCAAGTTTTTATGCCAAGAAATTTTTCTATGATTCTATCGTAAATGATCCGGTAAATATTAAATTCCTAGTTGAAAAATTTGGTGCAGAACAAGTCATCATGGGATCTGATTACCCTTTCCTGCTCAGGGAAACACCTCCTGGGAAGATTATTGATGATACTCTATCCCTTACTGCTGACCAAAAAAGAGCAATGTTAGGTGAAAATGCACTAAGATTCTTAAATATACCGGTTAATCAACTAATTTAGTAGGAAAAGAGATGAGTAAATGGTAGAAAAAGTGATGACGCCAGAAGAAAGATTACAGCAAATGGGCATGGAACTTCCTCCTCTGCGCCCTGCATCTGGAAATTATGTACGCTGTGTTCGCACAGGGAATCTTCTATTTACTTCGGGTCAGGGTACAGATGAATTCCGAGGGAAATTGGGTGAAGATGTATCAATAGAAGTAGGATATCAGGCTGCTAGACAGTGCATGCTCAATCTTTTAGCCGTTATTAAACATGAACTCGGCGACCTTAGCAAAGTGAAAAGAGTGGTCAAGATCCTTGGTTTTGTTAACAGTACACCAGATTTTACTGACCACCCCAAAGTAATGAATGGCTCCTCTGACTTGTTGGTTGAGGTATTTGGAGAAAAAGGCAGACACGGCAGGTCAGCTGTAGGGATGGCACAGCTTCCACACAATAATACAGTAGAGGTTGAGATGATTTTAGAAGTTGAGGATGGTGATCAAAATGAGTAAGTTGCTTGAGAAACAGCTTAAGATTAACGACGCTAAGCTATTTATTAATGGAGAATATGTTAATGCTAGTTTAGGAGAAACTTTTGACACTATTAATCCGGCAACGAATCAAAAGTTAGCTTCAGTCGCAAGTGCCAGTGTGCATGATGTTGAAAGTGCGATTCAAGTTGCTCAAACATCTTTTGAAAGTGGTATCTGGAGCAAAATGCCAGTTGAAGAGAGAGCAAAGATTCTTTGTCGAATGTCCGATCTCGTTATGGCACGTGTTGATGAGCTTGCGTTGCTTGAAACATTAGATGTGGGAAAGCCGATAAAAGAAAGCAGAGATTTTGATATCCCAAGAGCGGCTTCAAATTTACGATTCTTTGCTGAAATGGCAAAGTATATTCATCATGAGCATTATCCTCAATCCAAGCATATGAGCTATACGCAGTATGCTCCAGCTGGAGTTACAAGCTTAATCATTCCGTGGAATCTGCCTTTCATGCAAATGACTTGGAAAGCATCTGCAGCTTTAGCTGCAGGCAATACGGTTATTGTGAAACCAGCATCTTATACACCGTTAAGTGCTGTCATGTTAGGTGAAATTGCCAATGAAGCAGGACTTCCTCCAGGTGTATTGAATATTCTTACCGGACCAGGTTCAACGGTAGGGACAGCAATGACCACTCATCCATTTGTACGTAGGATCTCTTTTGTCGGTGAAAGTACAACTGGTAAAACAGTAATGAGAAATGCAGCCTCACAGTTAATCCCAGTTTCACTAGAATTAGGCGGAAAATCAGCGAATATTGTGTTCGATGATGCTGACTTGGATGAAGCAGTCCAAGGCTCGATTGAAGCGATTTTTAGAAATCAAGGTGAAATCTGTCTTGCAGGTTCAAGGCTGTTGGTACAGGAAACAGTTTATGAACAATTCCTAGCTAAATTGGTAACAGCGGTTAAGAAAATAAAAGTTGGAGACCCACTAGATGAAAATACGGATATGGGTGCCCTTATTTCCACAAATCATTTGGAGACTGTCGACAGATATGTACAGATTGGATTAGAAGAGGGTGCAAAGCTTGCTACTGGCGGAAAGTGCGTAGAAGGTTTAACAGATGGTAATTTTTACGAGCCAACCGTACTCTATGATGTAGATAATAAAATGAGAGTAGCGCAGGAAGAAATTTTTGGACCGGTTTTAGTGGTTATTCCTTTTAAAACAGAAGAGGAAGCGATTCAAATTGCGAATGATTCGATTTACGGGTTGGCTGGAGTTGTATGGTCAAATGATTTAAGGCGTGCCCACCGTGTTGCAGATCAAATAAATTCTGGTTTATTCTGGATCAACTGCTGGTACTATCGAGATTTAAGAACGCCTTTTGGCGGGTCGAAGGCAAGTGGTATTGGCAGGGAAGGCGGACGTCATAGTTTCGAATTCTACACGGAGGCTAAAACGATTACCATGAAATTGTAAGGGCTTAGGGAAGGAGTGGCTGCTTGGCCACTTTTTCCTATATTGATATGATTAAAAGACAGGTGAATGTATAGTGAGTAATTTCTTAGATTTGATTACAACTGAATTAATTAGGGCAGAGACAAGTCAGCTGCCAGTAAATCCGCTATCCGAGAGGGTTTCCACCCTTAATATTCATGACGCATACCAAATACAGCTTAAAATAATTGAGAAAAAGATAGAAGAAGGGCATAAGATTATTGGGAAGAAGGTGGGTCTAACTAGCGCTGCAATGCAGCAGATGCTCGGAGTTGATGAGCCTGATTACGGCCACCTATTAGATAATATGAGGATTTCTGATGGTGAAAAGGTCAAATTCAGTGAATTCATCAGTCCAAAAGTCGAGGCGGAAATTGGATTTATTTTAGATAAGGACTTAGTAGGACCAAATGTGAATTATTTAGATGTGTTAATGGCTACAAAATATGTAGTGCCGACCATTGAGATAATTGATAGCCGTATATCTGATTGGAAAATTAGATTAGAAGATACTGTGGCGGATAATGGATCATCTGCAAGAGTAGTTGTTGGGAATAAATTTAGTACAATAGAAGGATTTAATTTACGAACCCAGGGAATGGTCCTTTATAAAAATGATGAAATGGTTGCAACAGGAGCTGGAACAGCGGCGTTAGGACACCCTGCAAAAGCAGTTGCCTGGTTGGCGAATAAATTACATGAATTTGGCATCCATTTAAAAGCAGGTGAGTTGATTCTTCCAGGAGCACTTTCTGGTGCAGTTCCTGTAAAAGAGGAAGATAAGATTTCAGCACATTTCGGTTTATTGGGAACTGTTTCTGTAACATTCGAGTAAACAAATAGGAGGTTTTTTTATACATGAAACTGATGCAAGGGACAGAAGAAGAAATTGTAAAATACCTTTTAGACGCAGAAAAGGAAAAACGGGAAGTCGAAAAAATTACGACAAAATACCCGGACTTAACATTTGAGCAGGCATATAAAATCCAACAAAAATTGATTGAGCAAAAAGAACAGGAAGGACTTCGACGAATAGGTGTTAAACTCGGGTTAACAAGTAAAGCGAAGCAAGAAATGATGGGGGTCCATGAAGCGATTTATGGATATCTAATGGATGATATGCTTGCCACAGAATGGGAGCCAGTACCTTATAGCAGTTTCATCCATCCAAAGGCAGAACCTGAAATTGCCTTCTTCATAGATGAAGATATTCAAGGGACTTCGGTTACAGCGGAAGAAATTTTAAGTGTTACAAAATATGTGGCACCAGCTATTGAGATTATTGATAGTCGTTATTTAGATTTCAAGTTTACTCTGGTTGATGTTGTGGCTGATAACTGTTCATCTTCAAAATTTATCGTCGGAAACAAATGGAAGTATCCTGAATCTCTTGACCTGAAAGAAATTGGTGTGTATATGTCCAAAAATTCAGAAGTGGCCACTGTCGGCACAAGCGCTGCAGTATTAGGAAATCCGGCTGCAGCGGTAGCTTGGGCAGTAAATAAGCTTGGAGAAACAGGACGCGGCTTAAAAAAAGGTGATATCGTTCTTAGTGGTGCCATTACGGAAGCGATTAGCTTTCAAGCTGGAGATACCATTTTAGTAGATTTTGCAGAACTGGGCAGTGTATCATTCTCTTGTAAATAATAATATAGAATGTAGATAGAAATAAATGTAGAGGAGAGGATACAAATGGAATTAACATTAGAGTATGCCAAACAATTAGACCAAACTGACAGCTTGAACAGGTATAGAGAGGAATTTTACATAAAACCAAATACCATTTATATGGATGGGAATTCATTGGGCCTTCTTTCAAAAAGAGCGGAACGTACTCTTTTAGAATCATTAAATGATTGGAAAGAACATGGAATTGATGGCTGGACAAAAGGGAAACACCCATGGTTTTTTTTATCAGAAAAATTAGGAGAGATGATGGAACCGTTAGTTGGAGCTTCCGCTAATGAAGTGATTGTTACGGGTTCAACCACGGTGAATTTGCACCAACTTGTCGCTACTTTTTATAAGCCAGAAGGAAAGAAATCAAAAATTCTAGCTGATGAATTAACCTTTCCATCTGATATTTATGCTCTTCAAAGCCAGCTTCGCATACATGGATTTGATCCGGATACACACCTGATTCGTGTAAAAAGCCGGGATGGCCGTTTCCTGGATGAAGAGGATATTATCGAGGCAATGACCGAAGATATTGCACTGATCATTTTACCGACTGTACTTTACCGAAGCGGTCAAATCTTGGACATGAAGCGTCTAACAGCTGAGGCGAATAAAAGAGGGATCTTAATCGGTTTTGATGGCTGCCATTCCATCGGTGCCATACCACATTCGTTTAGTGAATGGGGTGTTGACTTTGCCTATTGGTGCAATTATAAGCATTTAAATGGTGGTCCAGGAAGTGTTGGCGGATTATATGTAAACAAAAAACACTTTGGAACTGCTCCTGGTCTTGCGGGCTGGTTTGGTTCTAAAAAAGAGAAACAATTTGATATGGAACATTCATTAACACCTGCTGAGTCTGCCGGAGCCTATCAAATTGGGACACCACATGTGTTAAGTCTTGCACCGTTACTTGGTGCTTTGGAGATTTTTGCAGAAGCAGGAATTGAAAATATCCGGGAAAAGTCATTGAAAATAAATCGGTTCTTAATGGATTTGTTGGACCAAGAGTTATCCGATGTGGGATTCAACATAGGTAACCCTCAAGTAGATGTACGCCGAGGAGGTCATGTGAGCCTGGAGCATAAAGAAGCAGCACGAATCTGCAAGGCATTAAAAGAAAATGGTATTATTCCTGATTTCCGCGCACCTAATATTATTCGTCTCGCTCCAGTGGCTCTTTACACCTCTTATAGTGAGGTTTGGGAAGTGGTACAAATTCTAAAGAAAATTATGGAAGAAAGACAATATGAAAAGTTCGCAAATGAACGAGAGGTCGTAGCATAAAAATACGAATAGTAGGAGGAACTATATGGGGAACAAAATTACTCATTTAGATAAAGGGAATGAATCCGGAAGGGGATTGAAGCGTGAATTAAAAACCAAGCAGTTAACAATGATTGCAATGGGGTGTGCAATTGGTACGGGGTTATTCCTTGGAAGCGGCCTTGCCATTAGTACTGCTGGACCGGGTGTAATACTAAGTTATGCAATTGGTGCATTTATTGTATTACTATTAATGGGGTGCTTATCCGAGATGACGGTTGCTCACCCCACGTCAGGGTCCTTTGGTACCATTTCAGAGAAGTATGTCAGCCCGCTGGCTGGTTTTCTTGTCCGCTATTCCTATTGGATAGCAAACGTTCTTGCGGTTGGGGTAGAAGTAAGTGCCATTGCTGTCTATATGAAGTACTGGTTCCCTGATGTTCCCGGATTCGTCTGGATTTTGTTGTTTGCGGGTGTATTAATTTATGTAAATGCAACAAGCGTAAATACCTTTGCTACCTTTGAGTATTGGTTCTCCACGATCAAAATAAGTGCAATAGTTGGTTTCATACTTTTAGGATCTTATGTTTTATTTGGTAATTCAGCTCAGCCGAATATGGGACCTGAGAATATTGTAAATGACGGAGGTTTCCTCCCCTTTGGTTGGTGGGGGATGTGGGTCGCAATCTTTATTTCATTATTTAGCTTTTTAGGAACAGAAATGATAGCGATTACAGCTGGAGAAGCTAAAGATCCCGACGTTGCGGTGCCAAAAGCTCTGAAAGCAACGGTATTCCGATTATCTACATTCTATATTATTACTATTGGCATTATGTTAATGATTGTTCCTTGGAAATCCGCAGGTGTGGAAGAAAGTCCTTTTGTTAAGGTAATGGAACTCTTAAATATCCCCGGTGCTTCCGGTATTATGAATTTTATTATTTTAACTGCTGCTTTATCTGCTATGAACAGTCAACTTTATGCCTCGACACGAATGATGTTTTCTTTATCACAGGGAAATGATGCTCCTGCCTTTTTAAGTAAACTAAGCAAAAAAGGAGTACCGTTAAAGGCTCTTGGAGTTTCTACTTTAGGGATTTTCCTTGCAGCTGCAGTAAATGCATTATTACCAGGCTCCTCCTATGCGTTTATGATGGGGATTTCAATGTTCGGAGCTATTTTTACATGGTTTATGGTGTTTGTATCCCATTTATTTTTCAGAGGAAAGTGGGAGAAGTCAAATGGCCGTAAATTGCCTGTAAGAATGATTGGCTTTCCTTATTTAACGATCGTAGGAGCAGTACTACTATTGAGTTTAATGATCACAACATGGTTTACAGATTTTAAAATTATGCTTCAATTCGGAATTCCGTGGTTACTGTTTTTAATGGCTGCTTATTTCTTTTTTAAAAAAGGGTCCAACACTCAAAAATCAGGAAATGATACGAATGATATTTTAAATGAGAATATAAATTAACTCTTCATTAGACAACATAAGGACAGGGGAGAATTTTCCATGAATACACCAGAAAAAAACATAAGCACGGGTTTGGAGAAAACGATTCAAACAGATTTCCAAAAAGAAATGTCATATGGTGATTATCTGCATCTTGATAAGATTTTAGATAGTCAGCACCGGTTATCTGATCACCATGATGAAATGTTATTTATTATCATCCACCAAGCAAGTGAATTATGGATGAAATTAATTATTCATGAATTATCAGAAGCAATTACGTATATTCGCCAGAATGATTTAGAACCATCCTTTAAAATTTTGTCGCGTGTTTCAAGAATTCAGCAGCAGTTGATTCAATCATGGAGTGTCCTTTCAACTTTAACACCTTCTGAGTACCTAGAGTTTAGGGATAAACTCGGTCAATCTTCCGGATTCCAGTCCTATCAAAACCGAATGATTGAATTTGCATTAGGAAACAAAAATGCTCATACCCTAGCAGTCTATCAGCATCAAACAGACCTATATGAAAAAATGCAAGAGGCTCTTCATAAACCAAGTATTTATGATGCAGCGATCCATGCGCTTGTTGCTCGTGGAATTCCTGTTGATGATGAGGTCTTAAATCGAGATTTGTCTAAAAGCTATGAACCTAATGAAAGTGTTGAAGAAGCATGGCTGACAGTTTACCGTAATGTCGACCAATATTGGGATTTATACGAGCTGGCTGAGAAATTAGTCGATATTGGAAATCAACAGCAGTTATGGCGGTTCAATCATATGAGTACGGTAGAGAGAATTATTGGACATAAGCAGGGTACAGGAGGATCATCTGGAGTAACCTATTTAAAAAGAGTTCTAGACCAGCACTTCTTTCCCGAACTTTGGAGCCTAAGAACGAAGTTATAGAAAAATGTATTAAAAAATAGCCAATACAAAAAGCACCGATACTGGTGCTTTTTGTATTGGTTCTATTTTTATTGATAATTTAGAAAACAATACAAACTTACGGTTCTTTCAGATAGAATGAATAATGTAAATTTAAAAAGAAAGGTGAGATATTATGCTTCATGAAAAAATAGAGATAAAACATGCACAGGATACCGCAACTTTGTACACATACATACTAGATAATTCTCCAGAAATAGATGCAAACCGAAAAAGACCGATGATTGTGGTTTGCCCAGGAGGAGGTTATCAATTTACATCTGAACGAGAGGCAGAACCAGTTGCTATCAGGTTAAACGGAATGGGATTTCATGCTTGTGTCTTAAAATACAGTGTAAACCCTGCGGTTTTTCCATCTGCACTTTGTCAATTGGCGAAAGCAATGGCTAAGGTACGAGTCCATGCAGAAGAGTGGAATGTAGACACCAATAAAATTATTGTGCTAGGCTTTTCAGCCGGAGGTCATTTGGCAGCCAGCCTTGGTGTATTCTGGGACAAGGAATTTTTAGCCGAAAAGCTGGAATTCTCGAAAGACCAAATTACTCCAAACGGTTTAGTACTTTGCTATCCAGTTATCACATCTGGACCACATGCGCATCGTGGTAGTTTTCAATCATTACTAGGAGACAAGTGTCAAGTAGAAGAATACCTAGACCTAGTCTCATTGGAGAAACAGGTTAACACTAACACTCCTCCAACTTTCTTATGGCACACCTATGCAGATGTGGCTGTTCCTGTAGAAAATAGCTTTATGTTTGCGGAAGCACTTTTAAAAAATAAGGTACCTTTGGAAATGCATATTTATCCGAACGGTGTCCATGGTTTGTCACTTGGAACAGATGAGACGAAAAGGGTAGATAATGAGTTACACCTCCAGCCTGAAGTAGTCAATTGGATTGATATGGCAGGCCGCTGGATAAAAGGACTTTGAATTTGTTAGTTTAGCTTATTTTTACTTAAGAGAAATATACTTACTGCTAATGTAATCACTGAAATAAACTTACTTGCAAGAATCAGATAACTGATCGTTTGAGACTCGAAATGAATATGAGGAAGTTTTATTAATGTGTAAACGATAAGAATTCCAAACAATAGTATGGAATATGCATGTTTATATGAAGTGTTAATGATTATACATCCTCGCTTATCTTCCTTTTTATTTATAAGAAAAATAATCTGATAGGACATGACCAATAATAAAAGATACGGTAACAGGATGATAGCCAACTCAATAGTCAATGGAAATCCTCCTTAACTCTTGTTTTGGTTGAAAATATAATATACTTGAAAAAGCTAACAAAATGGTGATTTCGTCCATTTCGTTAGCTTTTTCACATGTTTAAAGACCAGGACGATCCTCTTTTTCATTTTGATGGACAGGGATCGAGATTTTCTTTTTTACTGATTTCCCTTTTTCCCATTTGAAAATTTTATTTAGAAATAGATGGATATTTTTGGATTCTTTCGTTAACAGTGGCCCAATTATAGCCAATATCAATACATAAACAGCGGTAAATGGTTTTAGGATTGGCAGTAATCCTCCCGCAAGTCCTAAGTTAGCAACAATGATCGAAAATTCACCTCTAGAAACGATTGTTAATCCGATATTGGAGGAAGCTTTATAAGACAATCCAGCTTTTCTCCCGGAAATCATTCCAGCTACAAAGTTACTAATAATCGTTAATAGTACTGCACCGACAGCAAGCCAAACAGCTCCTCCTAAACTGAAGGGGTCAATGCTTAATCCGAAGCTAAAGAAAAAGATGGCTCCAAAGAAATCTCTAAAAGGGATGACTAAATGTTCTATCCGCTCACGGTGTTCCGTTTCAGAGAAAACTAAACCTAATAATAATGCACCAATGGCCTCCGCAACATGTAGTTTTTCTGAAAATCCTGCGATAAAAAATAAAGACGCGAAAATGACGAGGATAAATATTTCATTAGATTTAATGTTTAATAGTTTATTGAGAATGGGAGCCCCTTTTCGAGCAATCACAAAAAAGAGAATCATATATCCAAGTGAAATGAGGACGGAAAGGATTGTTCCTCCAATCGTGGTCGAGCCGCCTAATAATAGACCAGACATAACCGATAGGAATAAAGCTAGGAAAATATCATCGAATAAAATAATTCCTAAGATTAATTCTGTTTCAGAATTGGCCGTTCTTTTTAAATCGACAAGAACTTTTGCAACAATGGCACTGGAGGAAACACTTAGGAGACCTGCAATGATTAAGGTTTCCATAATAGGAAAGCCAGTAGCGAAGCCGTAAGCTAAACCTAAAGTGAAATTTAGTGCTACATAAATGGAGCCGCCTACTACAATCGAACGTCCCGAACGGACCAATTTTCCAACTGAGAACTCAAGACCTAAATAAAATAGTAAAAATAGTACGCCAATCCGGCCGAAAAACTCAATGATTTCTGAGCTTTCAATGAAGGTAAGATCAATAATACCGATTTGAGGGGCATGCGGACCAACTGCCATCCCTAAGAGGATAAGAAACGGGATGATTGAAAATTTCAACTTTCCTGCTAATACTGCTGTAAGAGCAACTAAGACTAATGCGGTACCGACTTCAAAAACTAAATGATTCGTCACAAGTATCACCCGTCCCTTCTTGAGAGTACTTCTTTAACGATCCTTTTTACTTGGTTGCGCTCCCCAGACACGATCACTGTATCGCCTTCTTCAAGAAGAGTTTCAGGACCTGGAGTATGAATCTTTTTATGATTCTGACGTTTAATAATCGCAATAATATTTACTTCATAAGATTGACGGATATTTAGCTGTCCAATGGTTTGATTGACAGCTGCTGCATTAGGTTCGACATTAAACCATTCAATCACTAAATCATCAAATGCCATTTCTATGGTTTCTAATGCTTTTGGCGCGTAGGTCATTCCGCCAATTATCGCTGCAATTTGTCTGGCTTCTTGATCATTGAAGGTAGAGCTTGCGATTGCTTCCTCGTAATCCTCCTGATCGAAATGATAAATGTCTCTTCTTCCATCATCATGAATAATAATCACAAGCTTATCCTTGTTATTTGTGATGGCCTCAAATTTCTTCCCGATACCTGGGAGTTCGATTTCGCGAATATTCATTTTTATTCCTCCTCAAATAATTTGCACATGGATAAGGTTTGTCTCTCTATAGATTGACATCAATTTCTGTTTTAATCTTTTCCTCTTTTGAAATTCCAAGGTACTTAAGCGTTTCGGAAGGGGTTGAATGGTTGAAATGCTTTTGCAGAATGGAAATGGCGATTCCACGTTTATAAGCATGATATCCAAAGGTTTTACGCATGGAATTCGTCCCGATTTTACCCTCGATTCCAATGGCTTCTGCAGCCTGATGTATAATTCGATAGGCTTGCTGGCGAGTGATGGGTTTTTCAGTTTTGGCAGACTTGAACAAATAATTGTCAAAATTTAATTGCTCATTTTGGACATAGTGGAGTATAGCTTGCTTTACCTTAGAATTCAGATAAATTTCCTTCATCGTTTCATGATGTGGATAGCAATAGAAGTTCTTAACACTGTCTTCTTTTTCTAATACATCGCCCACCTTGATATCCAGTATTTCGGTAATTTTCAATCCCGTGTTAATTCCAAAAACAAACAAAAGATAATCACGCTCGGAATGCTTTTTTAAATACTTTTTAATTGAATTAATCTGTTTGATGTCCCTTAGAGCTTCAACATACTCCATAAAAAATCTCCTTCATCCATGTTACATAATATTATTATATCATGGTATTATGTAACATCCAAATTTTCTGCATAACTATACAAGTATTCGCTTTAAATCAGTGTTAAATGGTGAATATAATTCAGTATTTGTTTATCACAAGGATTTATTAATATATAATGAAGTGCTGATAGACTATCGAAATGGGGGGGTTATAATGAAGCCAAAAATAATTGTTTATAAAAAAGTAGATAAGAAAGTATTGGAACTAATTGCAGAAACCTGTGAGGTAATTTATTTTGAGAAACTTGATTCAGAAACCTATCCTGTATTTCTTAGCGAACTGAAGGAGGCACAAGGTCTTTTAGGTTCGGGGTTAAAAGTAGACAAAGAGTTATTGGATCAAGCACCACAATTGAAAATAGTCTGCAATATAGCTGTCGGGTACGACAATCTTGATTTGACTGCTTTGGCACAAAGGGGGATTATGGCGACCAATACCCCAGATGTTCTAAATGACACGGTAGCGGATACGATTATGGGATTGATTCTTTCTACTGCTAGAAGAATTCCAGAATTAGATCAATGGGTTAAAACGGGTCAGTGGGAATCAGGTCTTGCAGAAAAGTGGTTTGGCATCGATGTCCATCATAAAGTGTTGGGGATTATTGGAATGGGTGGTATTGGATCCGCTGTGGCTAAAAGAGCACATTTTGGATTTGATATGGAGATTTTATATCATAATCGTTCCCGGAACAAAGATGCGGAAGAAAATTATGGGGCGGCATACTGTTCAATGGAGGAATTATTAAAGAAGGCAGATTTTGTCTGCTTGATGACACCATTAACTCCAGAGACCGTAAATTTGATTGGAAAAAGAGAATTTGAGCTTATGAAAGAGTCGGCGATCTTTATTAATGCTTCAAGAGGGAAAACTGTGGATGAAGAAGCATTAATTGAAGCGCTTCAAAAAGGACAAATATATGGTGCAGGACTAGATGTCTTTGTTCAAGAGCCAGTGGAAAAGGATAACCCGCTTCTTTCCATGAAGAATGTCGTTACACTGCCCCATATAGGCTCGGCCACCTATGAAACCCGATTCAAAATGGCCATGACAGCAGCAACCAATCTAGTAACAGGGCTGCAAGGAGAAATACCGCCAAATCTCATAAAAAAATAAGGAACAACAACCTCGCCTTTTTAATGGCGAGGTTGTTTTATACTTGTGGTTACATTGCTTACAAGTTTATCTATAAATAAATTACATTGTTCAGCGATAAACTCTTTATCATTGTCCATGCTGGCAACATGATATGAATTATATAAGTGAATCATTTCTTTGATATCTGATTGAATGGCAGACAAAATATAATTCGTGTTTTCAGGCGGAACCACATGGTCTTCTTCTGAACGAAATGCTAGAACTGGACAAGTAACACTAGAAAGATCATCTCTTGTTTCTGCCATTAAAGCAAATAACTGGTGAATGGATCGTACCGGTGCTTTTAAATACGTAATTTCATGAACATTTCTTGCTTTTATATCTGGTTCTCCTTCATGAACAAAACGGGGGATATGTTTGTTTCTATACTTTTCCATCGGGGGAATGGAGTTGATTGCCGCATTAATTAACATAATGCCTTTAATATTCTTGTGCTTTTGAGATAAGTTTAGCGTTAGAGTACCACCCATTGATTGTCCGATCACGAAGATATCACGGCAATGCTGCTGTAGAAAATAGAAACCATCTTCTATACTTTTAATCCAATCTTGGTAACTGCACCTTTCCATATCCTCATAATGTGTTCCATGTCCTTTTAATCTAACTCCATAGACTGTGAATCCTTCAGATGCAAGGTATTCACCTAAATAACTGACACTCTGCGGGGTACCAACAAAACCGTGTGAAATTAAAATTCCAATTTCATTTCCTTTAAAGAAAAACGATCCAGCTCCTGGTAATACTGGGTATTGTTCAATCATCAAAAAACTCCTTCCTTTATATTTAATAGAAGTAAGTATAAAAAAACACCTCCTGGTAAGAGAGAGGTGCCTTTTGCTGTCAAATCGGCGAATTACTATTAGTATCTTAAAGATATACCTATAATTCCGATGTGTCAAGTTGGTTTTAAAATAAATTCAAAAAATTAAAAAATTCATTAACAAAAATTCCCGAAGACTATTCAAGTCTCACAAAGATGAACCGCTTCTTTTTTTGGAATTCTAATCCACCGTTAAGCAAACACTAAATTTAGCTGTATTAAAGTTATTTTTTGGAGGTAGAGGTATGAGTCGACTAGACAGGCTCAAAATGGGGAAAGTGGAAACAAAACACTTCCAACAGTTTAATGAATTATTGCGGTATGTGTTTCAAGTAACCAAAAAAGATTTACAAATGGTAGGCTGGGAAGAACGCGAAATCGCTTTAGCCAAAAAACCGGTATTGGATCAGGCGGATGTGATTGGCTGGTTTGATGGAGAGAAACTGGTCTCCCAGCTGGCTGTTTATCCTTTTCAAGTAAATATTTTTGGACGGACATTTGAAATGGGAGGGTTGACCGGAGTCGGTACCTATCCAGAATACGCAAATATGGGACTTATGTATAAGTTAATTCGACAAGCTCTTGCTGATATGCAGCAAAGAAAACAATCAATTTCCTATTTATTTCCCTATTCCATTCCATATTATCGCGGAAGAGGATGGGAAATCATTTCGGATAAAATGACCTTTGAAGTAAGAGATGTCCAATTACCAAAGATAAAGAAAGTTCCTGGTTATGTGGAAAGGCTGCATATTGAGCATTCAGACGTAAGAACGGTTTATAAACTTTTTTCTAGTAAAATGCATGCCGCAATGATACGCAATGAGTTAGCCTGGGATGAATATTGGAGGTGGGATGTAGATGAGCTGACAGCAGCTGTTTATTATGACCACACACACAAGCCTCATGGGTACTTGCTGTATTGGATCTCTGAAGATGTGCTGCATATAAAAGAAATGGTTTATATGGATCAAGAGGCGCGGATTGGCCTTTGGAATTTCATTGGAGCCCATTTTTCTATGGTATCAAAGGTGGTTGGAAATATTTTTATGAATGAGCCATTAGCCTTTTGGCTGGAAGACGGAGATATCAAAGAAACCATTTCTCCTTATTTTATGGCACGAATTGTAGATGCTAAGCAGTTTATTGAGCAGTATCCATTTAGAGCCACAGGAACTGAAAGTACATTAACCATTTTGCTGGAAGACCCCATGCTGGAATGGAACCAAGGGATTTTCACGCTTGATGTTTCGGGTGATGGTCAGGGAAAATTATATCAAAGTGAGGAAATACCTGCTGTTTCGCTTGATATACAGACACTTACAACGATGCTGCTAAGTTATAAGAGACCATCGTACTTGGCTTCTATTTCCCGTTTTAAGGGTGATGAAGCAGCTGTGAAGATATTGGAGAATATTATTGATATGCAGACACCATATTTTTCAGATTACTATTAAGCATTTTGACATAGAGGTGAAAATACCTATGGAAATCCTTGATTCTTTCGAGACGGATAAAAAGATTTGCATGCACTATGAGGACGATAGAGAACGTTTTGAAGGTGCTGTTGTTCCGCCAATCTTCCATAATACATTATTCACCTATGAAACAGTGGACGTTTTAAATGATGCTCTTCAAAGTGAACATTCATTCTATGTTTACGGGAGAGGCACAAATCCAACAGTTGAAATTGTAGAAAAGAAGCTTGCCGCACTAGAACGCGGCGAGGCATGTAAACTTTTTTCTACCGGTATGGCTGCCGTCAGTGCCGCACTAATCAATAGTGTGAAAAGTGGTGACTTTGTGTCAGTAATCTTTATTATTCAACCCTGGAACTTTTGAAATATCTAGGAAAATTTAATGTCAGCCATTCCGTTATTTATTCGACTCAATCAGATGACATTGAGGAAGCCTTACAACCGAACACTAGGGTGATTTTTTTAGAAAGTCCTACGGATATGACATTCAGATTGATTAATCTTGATGAAGTTGCAGACTTTGCAAGGAAACTCGGAATTCGGACCATCATTGATAACACATGGGGGCAACCCCTAGGAAGGAATATTTGCTTATGGGTGCTGCTATGCCTCCCAATGAAGCTTCTCTTTTGCTCCGAGGTCTAAGGACATTACCATTTCGAATGCAAGGTCATCAAGAAAACGCTTTAAAGATTGCAAGATTCTTACATAACCATCCTACGGTGGAAAAAGCGAATTTTCCTGGACTTGAAACACACCCAGATTACCAATTAGGAAAAAGTCAATTGTCCGGGTACAGCGGATTAATGAGTATCGAGCTAAAACAAGCTGATTTTAATCATGTAAAAGCAGTGATTAACAAGCTGAAGGTTTTTAAAATCGGTGTTTCATGGGGCTCCTTTGAAAGTCTAATAATCTCGCCTAACCTTGGGAACAATGAAGGGAAATTGGTAAAAGAACATATCAGTCCAGGTACGATCCGCCTTGCGATTGGGCTTGAAAATGCTAATGCATTAATAGAAGACTTAGAGCAGGCATTAAGTGAATAAGAAAAAGGTGATTCTAATGAAGGATAATGAAAAAGAACCTCTATTTCAAAGCGGAGAGAATGTTGAAAAGACTAGAAAAGGATTATATGGATTAGATCCGGAAATGAGTCTGCTATCAGTCAGCTTCGCAACAACTGAAAATCCATATTTAAATGAACATTATCAGGAGGAACCGAAAGAAGACGAATTCGAATAAGAGAATGACATTAGGTAAAGCTAACTGGGTAATATTTCAATACTAGGAGGTAATATATTGTATTTCTATAGAGAAGACCTAATCAATATGATTGTTCCAGACAAACCTGATCCGGCTGCAGCAAAAGTTCTTCAGGAAACATTGGGCGGCAGATTTGGCGAAATGCGTACGATGATGCAGTATTTCTTCCAAAGCTCAAACTTCAGAGGTAATCAGAAGCAATATCGCGATTTAATCAGAGGGGTTTTTCTTGAGGAAATCAGCCATGTTGAACTTGTACAAACGACCATCAATCAACTCCTGAACGGTTCAGGGGAAGAGGCAGTTGGAGCAGGAGGAAGTAATGGTGCGCCGTTAGAAGAAGCTGTTAAAGATCACGCTAACCCGCATCATTTTATTATGGGCGCTCAAAGTTCACTTCCAGTAGATGCTGGAGGAAATCCTTGGACTGGTAATTATGTATATAGCCATGGAAACTTAATCAGTGATTTATTGGATAATGTTGTACTAGAATCAACGGGTGTCCTGCAAAAAACACGGATTTATGAAATGAGTTCAAATAAAACGTTTAGAGAAACCTTGGCCTTCTTAATTGTCCGCGATAATGCACACCAAAATGCCTTCGCTAAAGCTCTTGAAACGCTGGGTGTGGATTGGGGTAAAATATTCCCAGTACCAAACTATGACATAAATAAGTATCCAGAATGCCGTAAATATGTAGAAATGGGCTTCCATAATGCTCAGTTTAATTTTAGACTTGATGAAACGCTAATTGGTACGATATTCCAAGGTGAATCACCAAGCAGGGATTCTGGAACATTACAAGTGGTACCACCGCCACAAGGTTACCCAGTTCCAGTCATGCCTGAAATGCCGAATGAGCATAGCCCTGGTATCAGTGATTTAAATCGATAATGTAAAAAAAGGATGAGACACAGACGTGTTCATCCTTTTTTCGTGGTGAAATTAACAATCGCCATGTTTATTTAGATGTAACGGTGGAGGAATGAGCCAGCCTTTTTCTTTATTTAATCGAAGGACTTTCGCTCCAAGTGCAGCTTTTTGTACATGGAACTGCCCATACATCATTGCTACATCTTCTCTGATGGATTTACCAATGATTTGACTGCATACTACTAGTCCAGCAGCGATATCAGCAGAAAGGCCTGCAGCGATAGCAGGGTCTGGAATACGTGCACCTACTGGAATATCCTCTAAACAAGCTTCTGGCGGTTCAGGCTGTGCAGGCGGCAAGCCAATGCCGTTTTCTTTTAAAAGTTCTTCCACTTGCTTTTTTTCCTGTTGGCAAAGTTCAGCTGCTTCCACTAATAATTTCTTTAAATCATCATCACCAGCATGGTTTAACATGGTTTGATATCCTGCAATCCTGCCATTCCCTGCCAATAATGATGACCATAAATCAAATGCTTCGCCATAGTGTAAAGGCTCTTCTTTAGGGTTACCGCTTAAAATTCCCATCGTTGCCCTCCTTAGTGTGTATGCAAATTTATTCATTACCAGTGCCACCTTTCTTGAAGCACATCCATAGGGTTTCCATTTCGAGACCCTCTCATTAATTTTTTATCATTTACATCGATTTAATTCACTTTTGACTGCAAATAAATAGCCGATCCTCATTAGGGATCGACTTTCTTCATTAAATTATCATCACTATGCCTTTACAAAAGTGTTATATTTGCTTTTTTACATTCATTAATAATTTGGTCATTCCATACATCAGCTAATGCCTAAAGTTAAAATGGGCTTCCTATAACATTTAGAATTTTTTGGACATGTGTCTCGAAAATTTACATAAAATGTACAAGTTGAGATAAAGGCGGAGTGGAGTGGTTTTTTTGAGTATTAGCATTTTAGTAAGTTACATCATCTTGGGCTTTACTCTGGCAGCTCCAATAGGCCCTGTGAATTCTGCACGATTAGATAAGGGGATAAAGAATGGTTTTTGGCATGCGTGGGTGGTTGGGGCTGGCTCAATGGTGGCAGATGGCTTCTTTATGCTGCTAGTTTATCTAGGAATGGTTCAAATTTTGGGGATACCAATTATTCAAATATTTCTTTGGTTATTTGGCGGGTTTATATTGATATATACAGGAGTCGAAAGTATCAAGAATGCAAATACCATTACCCTGACTTATACCAGAGAGAAAGAATCATTAGTGAAGTGTTTCATAACAGGATTTATTATGTCGGATTACAAGTCCATTATCCGTTTTATTTTGGCTGGGGATATATGGCTCAGTCTTAGCAAAAACGGCACAAACAAATGGGACAGAATCTCTTTTAATTTATAGCAGTATGATTTTTCTTGGATTGACCATTTGGGATGTGTTTGTAGCAGGACTCACTACGGGATTCCGAAAACTACTGACTGTAAAAAAGTTTAATAGCGATCTCGTTTATTTCGGGTGCTTCCCTCGTGTTGTTTGGTCTATATTTTGGATATCAAGGGATTATTGCGCTTTTGAGTTAAAAATTAAAAATAATATCTTCCATCATGTAAAGTGTTAAAATATAGTAAAACATTATTGGAAACACAATATGAGGGGATTGACATGATTTTAAAAAATAAAAACCAAATCAGTCATTCGCAAAATGACGAGAAAAGAGCGTTTTTTATTCAAAATCGAAGATATTTAGGTGCGAAAACAAAATTGCTTCCATTAATAGAAGATGTTATCAATGACTCCCTTCAAGAGTGGAATTCGTTTACAGACCTATTTGCCGGAACGGGTGTTGTCGGTAATCGATTTAATAAACCAGGTAAAGAACTAATGATAAACGATTTACTCTACTCTAACATTCACAGTTATCACACCTTTTTTTCGCCAGAACCATTTGATACAGATAAAGTAGCTTCTATATTACAAACCTATAATGAATGTGATGTGAAGGAAGATAACTACTTTTCCATCAATTATGGCGGTAAATATTTCACAGTAGAAAATGCGCGAAAAGCGGGGTATGTTCGAGAACATATGGAAGAATTAAAGCAGAAAGGCAAAGTGAACAGCAGAGAATTCTCTATTCTTTTCACTTCTCTTATGTATGCGTTGGATAGGGCTGCAAATACAGTAGGACATTACGAGGCATACCGCAAGAATCTTGATATGTTTAATCCGATTACATTACTTATGCCAGCTTTGGCTGAAAATGGAACCAATCAACTTAATAAGATCTATCAACGTGACGCGAATGAACTGGTAAGAGAAATAAGCACGGATATACTATATATAGATACTCCTTATAATTCAAGACAATATGTTGATTCCTATCATCTTTTGGAAAATCTAGCGATGTGGGGAAAGCCTGAACTTGAGGGTGTGGCAAGAAAAATTAGTTCAGAAAACCGTCAATATGGCAAAAGTAAATATTGTTTAAAGTCTGCTCCCGAAGCGTTCGATGACTTAATTCAACATGCCAATGCAAAACTCATTGTAGTATCTTATAGTAATATGGCAGAGAAGGGCGATGGCCGTTCCAATGCCAAGATATCAGATAGTGAGATGATTTCAGCATTAGAACAGCGTGGTAAAACCATTAGCTATGAACAAGATTACAAGCATTTTACAACAGGGTTGAAAGATATAGAAAATTACCAAGAACGCCTTTTTGTGTGTCATGTCGGTCAATAGGTGAAGAAACCACATTTATTAAAGCTAATCACGAATTATTAAGTTAAAAAGACATGTGATACATGTCTTTTCTGCTATAGTAATCTAACTTGACTTTTTTAAAATAATGCGTATAATACTCATTTGTGTTGAATTATTTTATTTCGATCTTGTTCATAATTTGTTCATATTTAATTGTTAACATAAAAAGATAGATTAATGGATTCTATAAACTCATAAAAATTTAAATGATATTTTTACTAAAAGGCAGGTGCAACAAAATGAATAACTTAGCTCAAAGGAGTCAGGGTATTTTAAATAAATATATTGGCTTTTTCTTTTTGGCTGTTTTCTTCCTTTGGATGAAAACATATTTAGCTCAATTAACTCAATTTGATTTAGGAATCGAAAATACATTACAAAAAATTCTTTTATTTATTAATCCGCTAGGATCAGCACTACTATTTTTAGGATTTGCTTCTTTATTTAAAGGACGCAAAAAATATATTGCATTACTTGTGATTGATTTCTTTTTATCTTTTCTTTTATTTGCAAATGTGGTTTATTACAGATTCTTTAATGACTTTATTACGTTACCAACTTTAACTCAGACCCAAAACTTTGGGGATGTAAGCGGAAGTGTCGTAACACTTTTAAGACCATATGATATCTTATTCTTTATCGATATCATTCTTTTAGTTGTTTTACTTGCTTCTAGAATTGTGAAGGTTGAACTTAAAGATATGAACCGCAGGAAAGTTGCTGCTGTATTCTCATTATCATTGGCTATTTCTTGTGGAAATCTTGGACTAGCTGAAAGTGATCGTCCTCAATTGTTAACAAGAGGATTTGACCGTAACTATATCGTCAAATATTTAGGAATGTACAACTACACGATCTACGACGCAGTTAAAAGTACAAAAGCTTCAGCACAGAGAGTTATGGCTAATAGTGACGATATGACTGAAGTGATTAACTATACAAAATCTAACTACGCTCAGCCTAATCCTGCCTACTTTGGTGCTGGAAAAGGGATGAACGTGATTTATTTACACCTAGAATCTATGCAGAATTTCCTTATTGACTATAAGTTGAATGGTGAAGAAGTAACACCGTTCCTTAATTCGTTAACAAAGGATCAAAATACACTTTATTTTGATAATTTCTTCCATCAAACTGCTCAAGGTAAAACGGCTGATGCTGAATTTATCCTTGAAAATTCATTATATGGATTACCGCAGGGTTCTGCTTTTACTACAAAAGGTTTAAATACGTATCAAGCAGCACCAGCGATTTTAGCGACTCATGGCTATACGTCTGCTGTCTTTCACGGGAATTCAGGAAGTTTCTGGAATCGTGATGAAATTTATAAATCGTTTGGATATAACCACTTTTTTGATGAAAATTACTATAGCATGAATCCAGAAGACCTGGCAGAGTATGGACTTATGGATAAGCCTTTCTTCGAGGAATCCATTCCCATGCTGGAATCATTACCTCAGCCTTTCTATACAAAGTTTATTACTGTTACAAATCACTATCCTTATCCGCTTGCTGAAGAAGAAGCAACGATTGCACCGCATACTACGGGCGATAAATCTGTTGATACGTATTTCCAAACAGCACGTTATGCGGACGAGGCATTAAAGCAATTCTTTGATTATTTAAAGGCATCTGGTCTATATGATAATTCAATTATTGTTATGTATGGTGACCATTATGGTATTTCAGAAAATCATAATAAAGCAATGGAAAAAGTACTTGGTAAAGAAATTACGGATTTTGATAGTGCGGGATTACAACGTGTACCTTTCTTTATCCGCGTACCTGGAATGGAGGGTGGAATTAACCACGAATACGGTGGACAAATTGACATCCTACCTACAGTTCTTCACTTGTTAGGAATCGATACTAAAGATTATATTCAGTTTGGTACTGACCTATTATCTGAACAGCATGATGATCTTGTACCTTTCCGTGATGGCAGCTTTATGAGTCCATCCATTTCATCAGTAGATGGTAAGTTCTATGACTCCGCTACAGGATTGGAAATAGATGAAACGAGGATGGAAGAGGCAGTGAACCTTCAGAATATCGTAGAAAATAAGCTGGCTCTTTCGGATAAAGTGGTAAACGGAGACTTATTACGTTTCTATACTCCTGAAAACTTTACTCCAATAGATAGAACACAATACAATTACAATACAACTCAAGATAGTGAAGAATAAGCTTTAATCTGCAGGGCTGTTTAGGGAATCCTAAACAGCCCTTTTTTAGATTTTTTAATCTTGTCCAAAATATGAATTTTCTTGATGACATAAAATTTTAGAAGGAAACGCTCTTTTCAATGTCGAATGCATTTCTTTACAATGGAAATTTAGGGATGAATAAGATAAAGTAAAAGCACCTGACAAGGTGCTTTTAACGTTAGTACGTTGTTAAATTTGAAAGGTCTAGAACCAGAATGACTTGAATATTTACTAATAATGCTAGCCAATAAGGAGGGCGCTATGACTACATATACTTCCCGACAAGATGTACCCATAAATGAAAAATGGAACCTTGAAGATATTTATTCCGATATATCCAAATGGGAAAATGATCTTCGACTCGTTGAAAACATGGCGGAAAAGCTAAAGAAATTTGATGGAGCGATATATGACGGTAAAAGTCTATATCAATACTTAAAACAAAAAGAACAGTTATCCTATACCTTTAATCATGTCTATGCCTACAGCATGCTAAAGGTGGATGAGGATACAAGAGATGCTAGTGCACAATCCTTATTAGAACGCGCAAAAGGACTAAGTGTGAAGGTAAGTGCTTCAACTTCCTTTTTTATGCCGTTCTTATTAGGATTAGATAAAGAAACCCTAAGCAGCTATATTGCAGATGAAGAGGGTCTTAAGTACTTTGAGGAGGATTTATACGAATCCTTTCGCTACAAAACGCATGTCCTTAGTAAAGACCAAGAAGAAGTATTATCACAATTAGGGGAAGCTCTGTCTGCTCCAAGTACAACCTTTGGTATGATCAATAATGCAGATATTAAGTTTGGTGAAGTTACCAATAATAACGGTGAAAAGGTTCAGCTGACAAGAGGGATGTACTCGAAATTAATCGAGTACGAAGACCGCGATAAACGAAGAGAGGCTTACAAAGCCTATTATAAACCATATGTTGAATTGAAAAATTCCATTGCGAGCACACTGTCTGCAGCGATAAAAAATAACGTTACGATGGCAAGAATCAGAAAATATCCTTCAGCATTAGAAAAAGCATTATTCGGCGATATGGTGCCAAAGGAAGTTTATGAGAACCTCATTACTGCGACGAAAGAAAATATTGCTCCACTACACAGGTACTCGGAAATCCGGAAGGCAAAACTGCAGGAAGATGAACTACGCCAATATGATATGTCCGTTCCTTTAGTACAGGGTGTGAAACAGGTAATACCGTATGAGAAAGCCTATGAAACGATGATAAAAGCCTTGGCTCCACTTGGGGAAGAATATGTATCCATTCTAAAAGAATTTAAGGATGCGCGGTATATTGATGTCCGTGAGACCCCTGGCAAGCGATCGGGTGCCTACAATTTGGGGATATACGGAGTTCATCCCTTTATCTTATTAAATCATCAAGATGATTTAGACAGCTTATTTACCCTCGCCCATGAGTGCGGCCATGGTGTTCATAGTAAATTAAGCTCACAGCACCAGCCTCAAATTACTGCTAGGTACAGTATTTTTGTCGCTGAAGTAGCTTCTACAGTCAATGAAATTTTATTGATTAATTATTTGTTGAATACTGAAAAGAACCTTGAGGTAAGGAAGCATTTAGTGAATCATTTTATTGACCAATTTAAGGGTACTTTCTTCACACAAGTAATGTTTGCAGAATTTGAGAAAATCACACATGAGCTTGCAGAGAAGGGTACACCATTAAATGTGGAGGTATTTAATCAAACCTATGAAGCATTGTTCAGGGAATACAATGGGGATGTGGTGGTGTTTGACGAAGAAGTGAAATTTGGCTGGTCGAGAATTCCTCATTTCTATCGTCCATTTTACGTTTATAAGTACGCAACAGGTTTTGCCTCAGCGATCCATTTGGCTACGAAAATACTGGATGGAGATAAAGAAACATTACAAGCCTACTTAAACTTCTTAAGAAGCGGAAGCAGCGATTATCCTCTTGAGCTGTTAAAAAAGACAGGAGTCGATTTAACGAAGCCAGAACCAATAGAAAACGCCATGAAAAAGTTTGGAGAACTGGTAGAAGAATTCTCAGTTTTATAATCAAAAGAGATGTCGCAAATTTTTGTGACATCTTTTTTTTATCAAGGATGTTTGTTGCATGGTATGATGGATATAGGAATATATTTACTCTTACGGGATGACCTTAAAATGAAAATAGGTGATTAATATTTGGAAAAAAATAATTTCCTTTATTGGGATAATATTGATCATTTTTTTAGTTATTCATAATACAGAAACCTTCCGGCTACTTAGAAGCGGGGATTTGGACTCAATCATAAAGTCATTAAAAGATACCACATTTTCAAAATTCTTCTTTACTTTTATCATCATGGTGATCCAAAATTCATTTACGATTATTCCTCTCATTATTATCATCACCATAAACTACGCATTGTTTGGGTTCTTTAATGGTCTAATTTGGAGTTGGTTTACAAGTATTATAGCTGCAGGAATCTGGTTTTTTGGAAGCCGTTATTTTTTTAATGATTGGGTGCAGAAAAAAACGAATCCAGAACTATTATCTAAGATGGAGCAAAATGGGCTGCTTTTTGTTTTCCAAGCCCGTATTATTCCCTTCGTACCAACCAGCTTAATCAATATTCTCAGTGGCTTAAGTTCCATTAAGTTTAAACATTTTATGGTTGGTACCATGTTTGGAAATCTCATCTTCTTCTTTGTGTTATCACTGATCCCGGCTGGATTAATGGAGGGGAATATGGAGCAAAATATCCTCCTCGGGATTGCACTTGTCCTGGTTGGAGTTGTTGCTTTTTTTCGTATTAGGAAAAAACAGAAAACAAGAAAACAAGTAAATTAGCTGTACAATTCTATTTCACACCTTGCACAATGCTAAAAATTATTGTACTCTAATATTTGCGTGCAAAAATAGATAGTAAAACCTCTTTTTCTTTTTTTGAAAGAAGAGGTTTTTTTATGTAATAGAAGAAGAGAGGGGTGTTTTCCATGAGTACAACTAAAAAAGGGAATCCATGGGCGCTTATTCCTTTTGCAGTATTTTTAGTATTATTTATCGGTTCGGGAATCATCACGGGCGATTTTTATAAATTTCCAGTTCTTGTGGCGATTGTTATTGCAGCAGCAGTAACCTTAACAATGAATAGGAAAGAATCATTTAATCAGAAGGTGGAAATTTTCACAAGAGGCGCAGGGGAGTCAAATATAATGCTAATGGTGATGATTTTCCTGTTAGCGGGTGCTTTTTCCGAGACAGCGAATGGAATGGGGGCAGTTGATTCCACTGTCAATCTGGCGCTATCTGTGATACCTCAAAATCTGTTAATGGTTGGGATTTTTGTCATCGCATGTTTTATATCCTTGTCAATGGGCACAAGTATGGGCACAATTGTCGCGCTTGCACCAATAGGAGTTGGGATTAGTGAGCAAACGGATATTTCACTACCACTATCAATGGCAACTGTTATTGGCGGTGCAATGTTTGGTGATAACTTGTCATTTATTTCGGATACGACGATTGCAGCTGTAAGGACACAGGGGACAAAAATGAAAGATAAATTTAAGGTGAATTTCCTTATTGTTCTTCCAGCAGCCATTATTACATGTTTCATTCTTTCCGTATTAACAATGGGAGAACAAGCCAATATGAATGCACAATCTTTTCAGTGGATTAAGATTCTGCCCTATCTGGGTGTGCTATTTTTTGCGTTAGCAGGGGTAAATGTATTTTTGGTCCTTGCATTCGGAATACTGTTTGCTGGTTCAATTGGGTTAATCGATGGCAGTTATAGTCTTATGGAACTTATTCAAAAAATTAGCGATGGTATGGCAGGAATGTTTGAAATCTCCTTCCTGGCCATTTTAATTGCAGGAATGGTGGAAGTAATTAAGCATAATGGCGGGATTGACTACTTACTCCATCTTGTAACAAGGAATATTCAATCCAAAAAAGGTGCCGAATTTGGCATTGCAGGACTTGTAAGCTTAACCGATCTGTCAACTGCTAATAATACGATATCAATCATTATTGCTGGACCGCTTGCGAAAAATATTGCCGGTAAGTTCGGAATTGACCCGCGTAGGTCGGCAAGTTTGCTTGATGTTTTTTCTTGCAGTATTCAAGGATTAATCCCTTACGGTGCTCAAATGCTAGTTGCTGCAGGCGTTGCAAGTATTTCTCCAGTTAGCATATTAACGTATTCTTATTACCCTATATTAATAGGTGTGTGTGGAGTATTGGCGATATTAACTGGATTCCCTCGGTTTACAACAAAAAATGTTGAAAAAAGTACTGCCAAAATGATTAGTGAAAAGGTAGGTTAAAATGATTACGCTCTGGTCTTTTGATGATCAGAGCGTTTTTTATTGCTTTATTTGAATGTATTAAATAAAGTATAAAGTAATTTAACAAATAGTTTGAAAATAGGTGAGGGAAATGAGTGTTGAAATCGTACCATTAGGAGATTCAGCGATAAGGGTCTCATTTGGCAATGAAATTGATGAGAGTACTCATCACCAAATTACTCACTTTTTACATAATTTTAGACGTCAAAAGATTGATGGGGTTATCGAGAGTGTTCCAACGTATACTTCTATTGCGATTTTTTATGACCCAACAAAAATAAGGTATAGCCTATTAGAGAAAATGGTTTATTCCGTAATGATATCAGCCAAGGAATCGAAACCGCAAAGCCCTATTGTCTACAGGATTCCCGTTTATTATGGGGGGGAAACTGGACCAGATTTACGATTTGTCGCAGAGCACAATCATATCAGTGAAGAAGAAGTAATTGATTTACATTCTAACAAAGAATATTTAGTACATATGATTGGTTTTGTACCAGGCTTTCCGTATCTCGGTGGTTTAAATAAAAAAATTTCAGCTCCTCGTCTAGAAATACCGAGAGCAAAGATAGCAGCAGGCTCTGTGGGAATTGGCGGCGACCAAACCGGAATTTATCCTGCTGAGGTCCCTTCAGGCTGGAGAATAATGGGTATAACTCCATTGACACTATTTGACATTGAGGATGACAAACCCTCGCTATTGTCCGCAGGAAATTATGTGTCCTTTTTCCCTGTGGAATACGAAGAGTTTCTTGTTATTAAAGAACTGGCTGTTTCAAAAAAGTATGAAGTATTGACTTACAAGAAGGGAGAGAGCAACTAACATGAGTTACATAGACCTCAATTGTGATCTTGGAGAAAGTTATGGGTTATTTAAAATAGGTAATGATAAAGAGGTTTTGAAGCATATTTCATCTGCAAATATTGCCTGTGGCTACCATGCAGGAGATCATAATGTGATGATGGAAACCATACAAATGGCAAAAAAATATCATGTTAATATTGGTGCACATCCTGGATTTCCGGATCTATTGGGATTTGGCCGGAGAGAAATGAAGGTATCACCTAGGGAAATCTACAATCTCATACTCTATCAGATCGGAGCCTTGAGTGCATTCGCTAAAGCTCAAGAAGTAAAGCTCGTTCATGTTAAACCCCATGGAGCCTTGTATAATATGGCTGCTAAATCTCGGCCGATTGCTGACGCTATCACACAGGCTGTTGCAGATTATGATTCTAGCTTGATCCTTTTTGGGCTATCCGGAAGTGAACTTATCGAATCTGGAAAAGAAAAGGGTCTAATGACAGCACAGGAAGTATTTGCAGACCGAACCTATCAGCCTGATGGAACGTTGACATCTAGAAATGATCGTAACAGCATAATTCATGATTTGAAATTCGCTGTACAGAGAATAATTCGAATGGTTAAAGAAGGAAAAGTTACAGCGACAGATGGAACTGAAATTGCTATAACTGCAGATACTGTTTGTATCCATGGTGATGAACCTGCTGCATTAGAATTTATTATCGAATTAAAACATGCTTTTAGAAATGAAAATATAGCGATAAGAAAGAGTTGGTCTTAAAGATGAGGACCCCAATCTTTAAGGTAATGAAACCCGGATTGCAAACAACTGTACAAGACCTTGGAAGGCATGGATTTCGTGAATTTGGGGTTGGCCCTTCAGGGGCGATGGATCCTTATTCTTTGCAGATGGGGAATTTATTAGTGGGCAACAACTTAGGGGAGGCTGGACTTGAAGCACCGCTTATTGGACCTGTCTTGTTGGCTTTACATGATGTTTCTATTGCCATTTGTGGCGGGAATCTAACACCCAAAATTAATGAGCAAGAGATTCCGCTTTGGAAAAGCATTGTGATCAAAAAAGGGCAAATCCTTTCATTTGGAGAGCTAAAAGAAGGCGCAAGAACGTATATAAGCATTGCAGGTGGAATTGATGTACCTTTAGTACTTAATAGTAAATCAACGTATCTAACAGGAAAATTTGGAGGTTTTGAAGGCAGAGCGTTAAAAGAGGGAGATACGCTTTATGGACACCCCTACACTAGAAGAAATAGATTTCTGCACACCAAGCTTTTTCCAAAATATACGAACCCAGATACGGTAAGAGTAATTATTGGACCACATACTGGTAAATTTACTACTGCAGGGCTCGAAACTTTTCTAACGGAAGAATATTCCATATCCCTCCAATCAAATCGAATGGGCTATCAATTAACGGGTCCCAAAATTGAACATAGCAGTACGGCTGATATTATATCTGACGCCATTCCTTTAGGTGGAATTCAAGTCCCAGCAAGCGGGCAGCCTATCATCCTTATGGCTGAACACCAAACAACGGGAGGTTATTCTAGAATAGGGACGGTTATATCCACCGATATCCCCTGTCTTGCTCAAGCACAGCCGGGAACCAAGGTAAGATTCAAGGAGATTTCCCTGCAAGCTGCTCAAGACCTGCTAGTGGATAGTAAGATAAGGTTGAATTCTTTATACAAGTTATCTGGGTCGTATTAACCGGAATAATATGAACTTGAATTCAGCTTTAATAGATTTTATGGTATAATGATAGTAATAATATTCGATTCATGAAGAATACGTATGTTGGTAATAATAACCTAGTCTGAGATGTAGTTGTGGAATTCATTTTTCAGGTTGGTTTTATTTATAAATTTTTTGATAAGGTGTGATTTTGTGACAGAATTAGTAAACGGAAAAGTACAACATCGAAAACTCCCTCTTAGTAAAAAAATCTTTCGAGCGATAGCCATTACTCTCGGAGCGATATTAATGGCTACCGGTCTAGAGATCTTTTTAGTTCCCAACAAAGTAATTGATGGCGGGGTAACAGGAATATCTATTATGTTATCTCATCTAACGGGTCTTGAACTCGGTATCTTTCTATTCCTGTTAAACCTGCCATTTGTTTATTTAGGATACAAGCAGATGGGTAAAACCTTTGCTATTTCTACGGTTTATGGAATTATCGTTTTATCTGTTTTTACAACATTATTTCACCCGATTCCAGCCTTTACCGACGATATTCTTCTTGCGACCATATTCGGCGGTATGATATTAGGAATTGGAGTTGGAATTGTTATTCGTTTCGGCGGAGCATTGGATGGTACAGAAATACTATCGCTCGTGATAACAAAGAAAGTACCGTTCTCAGTTGGTCAAATTATTATGTTTATTAACCTCTTTATTTTAGGAGCAGCAGGATTTGTGTTTAGTTGGGACCGGGCGATGTACTCCTTGCTAGCTTATGTAATTGCTGCCAAAGCAATCGATACGGTTGTTGATGGTTTTGAGGAATCGAAATCAGTATGGATTATCAGCGATGTCGCAGAAGAAATCGGAAATGCCGTAAATGCACGCTTAGGCCGTGGTGTAACATACCTAAAGGGTGAGGGAGCCTATACCGGTGACCATAAGAAGGTCATTTTCAGTATCATCACTCGACTAGAAGAATCGAAACTGACAACGATTGTCGAGGAAATTGATCCAAATGCCTTCTTGGCGATAGCTGATATATCAGAAGTTCGGGGCGGACGTTTTAAGAAGAGGGACATCCATTAGTTTCATACGATATAAAAAAAATCTCAGGGGCGAGGTCCCTGAGATTTTTTTGTCCCCTTGCTATAGTTTTTATGTTACATTTGATATGTAACTCATAGTTTACGAGAAAAGGATGAAATGGGATGTCAACAGAGAAGAAAAGAATCGAGAAGGATTTCCTAGGAGAAAAAGAAATACCGTTTGATGCGTACTATGGGATTCAAACCATAAGAGCTGTGGAGAATTTCCCTATTACAGGATATCGCATTCATGAGTCTTTAATTAAAGCGCTTGCAATGGTAAAAAAAGCAGCAGCTATCGCTAATATGAACACTACAAGGTTGTACAAAGACCTTGCCAATGTCATCATTCAGGCAGCCGATGAAATTATTGCAGGAAAGTGGAATGATCAATTTATCGTGGATCCTATCCAAGGCGGTGCGGGTACATCCATGAACATGAATATGAATGAAGTCATTGCCAACAGAGGACTTGAATTACTTGGTCACGCAAAAGGTGATTACTTCCATTTAAGTCCAAATACACATGTAAATATGTCGCAATCTACAAATGATGTATTCCCAACAGCTATACATATTTCTACTTTAACATTATTAGAAAACTTATTGGTCACCATTGATGATATGCAAAAAGTCTTTAAACAAAAAGCCGTCCAGTTTGAGAAGGTTATTAAGATGGGCCGTACTCATCTTCAAGATGCGGTTCCTATCCGTCTAGGACAAGAATTTGAAGCATACGCTCGGGTGCTTACCCGCGATATTAATCGAATTAAGCATACACGCGAGCATTTATTGGAAGTAAATATGGGAGCCACTGCAGTTGGAACAGGATTAAATGCAGACCCTAAATATATTAAAGATGTCGTCAAACAGCTTGCTGAAATTAGTGGTTTCCCACTTGTAAATGCAGAGCATCTCGTGGATGCGACTCAAAATACAGACGCCTATACAGAAGTTTCAGCTGCACTTAAAGTCTGCATGATGAATATGTCGAAAATTGCTAATGACCTTCGTTTAATGGCTTCAGGTCCACGCGCAGGCCTGGGAGAAATTCGACTGCCTGCTCGTCAGCCAGGTTCGTCCATTATGCCTGGAAAGGTAAATCCGGTTATGCCTGAGCTAATTAATCAAATTGCCTTCCAGGTAATTGGTAATGATCACACTATTTGTCTTGCCTCCGAGGCAGGTCAATTGGAGCTAAATGTAATGGAGCCTGTTTTAGTTTTTAACCTGCTTCAATCTATCAGTATTATGGACAATGGGTTCCGTGTTTTTACCGATCATTGCTTAGTCGGCATTGAGGCCAATGAAGAGCGTTTAAAAGAATATGTAGACAAGAGTGTGGGTATTATTACTGCAGTCAATCCACACCTCGGATATGAAGTAGCAGCACGAATTGCCAGGGAAGCTGTCATCACCGGGAAATCGGTACGTGAATTATGTTTACAATATGATGTGTTAACAGATGAGGAATTAGATATCATTCTAAATGTCTATGAAATGACAGAACCCGGGATTGCTGGAGAAGAACTACTAGATAGGGATTAATACTAGTATAAAATTAAAAGTCAGAAAGGGTACCCAATCTAATGGGTGCCCTTATTTGTATTATTGGTCGAGCAATTCTGTCAGGCTTACCAAGTTATATCCCATTGATTTTAAAATCGGTATGACCCTGTCAACGGCCTCAGGGGTATTAATTCCGCCAATATGCATAAGAATGATGTCTCCGTTACTTGCTCCAGATTGAATTCTCGAAACAATGACCTCAACAGCAGGCTGCTGCCAATCAATCGTATCAATGGTCCATTGGATGCTGTATGGATATCCTGCCCCGCCAACCGCTTTTAGTGCATCTGCATTATAGGAACCAAATGGAAAGCGGAAATATGGCCTTGGCGTCACCCCTGTGGCTCTTCTAATTGCTTCCTCTGCTTTAATTATATCCTGTACAAACACATTAGAATTGGTTTTAACTGCGTCAGGATGGGAGTAAGTATGGTTTCCAATATCGTGTCCTTCATCAGCCATTCTTTTTGCGTAACTTGGGAACTTATCTGCCCAGCTGCCAGTGAGGAAAAAAGTTGCTTTAACATTATGTTTTTTCAGTACATCTAATATTCCGATTCCAATCGCATCACTTCCCGCATCAAAAGTAAGGGCAATTTCTTTTTGCTGAAGGCTGCCGTTTGAAACGATAACAGAAGGTGATGTACTTGGCGGTGTCTCTTCTTTTGGCGGGGTAACAGGTGGAGGTGGTTCCACATTTTTGCCATATAACTTCAATATTTGACCCACAATAATTTTATCAGTTGTTAACTTATTCCATTGTTTGATTTTCTCAACAGTCAAATTGGCACGCTGAGCAATCGAAAATAGGGTGTCACCCTTTACTACCTTATAATCTACTGTACCATTATCAGGGACAATGATCTTTTCCGGTTCTGCAGGCGGCGGGTCAGCGGGCTTCTCGTCATTTGGCTCTTCATCCACCGGTACCTCACCAGCAGGTTCTTCATCCTTCGGATCCTCCTCTGATGGAGGATTTTCTTTATCTGGATTGCCATCATCATTTGGTATAGGGGTCTCGGTTGGAGGTGAATCAGGATTTTTATTCCCTGGGTCCGATATGTTCCAATCAAGGAAAAAGAGCATAAAAACAAATGAAAAAAAAGTTATAACAGATAGTGTAAGGTATATCCACTTCCCGCCAGACTTTTTGAAATGCGACACGATTCCTAATCCAAAAAACAATGAAAATAACAAAACGGTTAAGATCATCAGTATTCCAGTCATTGAAATTCCCCCTTTTTAAACGAAATAGGGAGCAGAAATCAAAGTGCAGGATTGTTAGTAGGAACGGCTTTAAACTAAGTAGAATCGAAGGAGGAAAGTAATAGGAAAATATATCTGCTTACATATAACATATGAAAAAAGTTAGGCAGTTGGCACGAGATATTAAAAATAAAATAACCGCACAGTGATATTCACCGTGCGGTTATATATGTTATTTCTCGCTTTTTTTCTTATCATCCTGTTTGTCACTCTTTTTATCACTTAATCCTCGGTATATCTGCGTATACATACTTCCTTCTTTGATGTTTTCAAGGAAAAAAGGACCAATAAGTTCTAAATATTCATCATCATCAAATAGCCTTTTGTTTTCTAATTCCATTTCACCCAATCCGTCATAGGTAGAAAGTAGTGCATAGGTATGATCTTCACCAGAAATAGGTGTGAGAATTTCAACATGATGGTTATAATTTTCATTTCTGAATTTTTTTATCTCTCTTAAATTGTCTATCGCTTCTTTAAACTTATCTTGTTTAATAATAAACGTCTGATAAACAAAAACAGACATTAAAGCACCCCCAGAGAAATATACAAGCATACTATCTTTATAAATCTCCAGAAAGTCTGTTTATTATTCGAGATAAGAAAACTTACAATAAAGTAATGTTCGCTTTTGAACAATCCTCAATAATTTGATCATTCCATACAGAAACCTGAACCTCGCCGATATGAACTTTTTTAAGGAAAAACATACATATCCTTGATTGTCCAATACCTCCGCCAATGGTATAAGGCAGTTCACGGTTTAGAACCGCTTGGTGGTATTCCAAGGACATTCTGTCTTCATTGTTAGAAATCTTTAATTGCTTTTTCAGCGCATCTTCATCTACACGTATCCCCATCGAAGAAACCTCGATTGATTGTTCTAAATCAGGATACCAGAAAATAATATCACCGTTTAAGGACCAATCATCATAATCTGGAGAACGTCCATCATGTTTTTCTCCAGAAATTAACTGACCGCCAATCTGCATGATAAACACGGCACCATATTCTTTGGCAATACTGTCTTCTCGTTCTTTTGGTGTAAGCTCAGGGTACATGGTTTCCAGTTCCTGTGTGGTAATAAGATGAATCACTTCAGGCAGGACAGGCTCCAGTACAGGATGGAGCTCGTGCAAATGTTTTTCTGTGTTTTTAAAGACTTGATATATTTTTTGAACTTCAGATTTTAACGTCTCGATGTTGCGCTTCTCTTTTGAAATGATTTTCTCCCAATCCCATTGATCGACATAAATGGAATGCAAATGATCTAAAACTTCATCTCTTCTAATGGCATTCATATCTGTATAAAGGCCAGCATCCAAGGCAAAGCCATACCTTGCTAAAGCCATCCTTTTCCATTTCGCTAATGATTGAACGATTTCAATATTGGCATTCTTAATATCGATTGCCTCAAAGGATACCATTCTTTCCACACCATTTAAATCATCATTTAAACCTTTTCCAGATTTTAAAAGGATTGGGGCGGATACACGTGTTAAATTTAGCGCCTCTGCTAAGGAATTTTCAAAGAAATCCTTCGTTTGTTTAATGGCTACTTCCGTTTGTAAAAGATCTAATTTTGAAGAGTAAACTGTTTGTGCAGTAAGTGAATTCGACATAAAATAAAAAACCTCCAGTAAAAAAACTTAAAAATGAACGATGATTATTTATACATTCAACGACATACGAAATGAATATTCTGAAATTATAGCAAAGTTACGATTGCCTTACCACAAGTTTAGAAAAAAAAATCCCTCCACCTTTTACTTCGGTGAAGAGATTTTATCGCTACCTTAATTGATCCCAATCTGAGTAAGCTCCACTGCCTTGGCAGCCTGGGCATTCCACAGAGTTATAATAAGCAAATTCATTATATGGATAAACAGTAAAGCCTCTCCCATAACAATCAGGGCATTTGTCCTGATTCTTCATATGAGAAACATGATTTTGATATCTTGTTTCTCTCCACTGATGAAAGGAGTTAATTAAACCCATGTTTTTCACCTCGCTGTTTATAATTAGTATGTTGAAAAAATGGAATATTTATGCAGTCAGCGACTCTGTATGTTTTTTACCATCATTCAAAAACTATATGAGAGGTGATAAAATGAGTGATTGGAATGAACAAGCAGCGCCTAATAATAATATCCCTGCAAGGGTTGTAAGACCTTTTGAGCGCCGTGATCAAAGTGTTAACCATGAATTTTCAGAGGAGCTATCCGATGGCGGTGAACGTGACGAGTTTATTCAAAAACAGAAGAAGATAAAGAAATAGCGATAATAGTGGCGATAATATAAATCGTCACTTTTTTATTTTACAAATTTATTTAGATAGTGTAGAATTTCTATGTACCTAATAATTCTAGGTAGGTGAGAACATGTTTAATCGTGAATTGGTAAAAGGAAGTACATCCTTAATCTTGCTCCAATTGCTAAATGAAAGAGATATGTATGGCTATGAATTGGTAAAGGAATTAGAACAGCGAAGTGATAATGACCTAAGTGTTAAAGAGGGTACATTATATCCGGCACTGCACAAACTTGAAAAACAAGAGTATATTGAATGCTATTGGCAGGAGCAGGAGAAAGGTCCTGCACGTAAATATTACACAATTACGGACGCGGGAAAAGAAGTATTAAATGAAAAAACCCGTGAATGGCAGGACTTTGTGAAGGTGATGAACAAGGTAATAGGGAGACCAAAGCATGGAACGGCCGAAGAATAACTTTTTAGAAGAACTGGATAACCTGCTCGGAAACCATGAAGATAAGAAGAGTATTCTATTGGAATATGAAACACATATCGATGAAATTCTTCTTGAATCTTATGATTGTAGTGATGAAAAAGAGATGATGGAACGAATTATTTCGAGATTGGGCAGTCCTGAGGAAATCGCAGCTATGTGGAAACAGGAACTTTCTGTTACTCCGAGTAATATGAAATGGCTTTTTATTCTAATGAATATTCTTTTTTTTGGCGGTGGCAGTCTTTTGACGCTATTCCATAATTTATTTCAGTGGAATTGGCTTTCTGTGGTATGGAGTCATTTGACAGCAATCCCAGCTTTAATTGCTTTCATTTATATGTTTTTTTGGGCATTGCTCGGCTACGAAATTGGGAAAGGCTTTGGCCACGGAGGAAGGACACTGTTAAAGAAGACTTTTTTACTGTCGCTAATTCCAAATCTGATGTTAATGGCTTTAACTGTATTTGAAATTATTCCCTACTCTTGGTTCGAACCGCTTTTAACGAAAACATTTATTATTGCTTGTATCATTTTGACCATCCTCTTATATCCAATTAGTTGGCTTGGATATCGGTGGGGGAGAAAGGCTTCGATATAAGCAGCTTTTTTTTACATATATACATAGTAAAACTATGTATATAGAAATTCTATGAGGAGGTATGATGGTTTATGGAATTGAAATTAGGTAAAAATGATTGGTTGTTTTTATTCATGTGTATTGTTGTAGGAATTATCGCGGAGGAAGCGTTTTTTCGAGCCGAAATCGGGATATCCTACCTGGTGTTTTTAACTGCTTTTTACGCGTTGTTTTTTTACCGTTTCCGAGGATTCACTTACTCTCACCAGCGGTTCGGATATCTTGTCCTTATCTGTATCTGGCTGCTGGCAGCAAGCTATTTTATTAATGATAATCTATTCTTTTACGCTTTGAATATCTTTGGGATTCCAGCACTTGTATTATTTCATCTCGTTGTGATCACAAGCCAGAAAAGTATTCGCTGGAACCAACTAGCCTTTATTTCTTATTTATTTTCGAAATTCCTGGGTTCTATAAAGTATAATTTTGTTTTTGTATCATATATTGGTACGTTTTTTAAACAAGGAATAGAGGAAAGCAGGTTTCAAATATGGAAAAAAGTCGGGATTGGCATTCTGATTTCCCTCCCTGTCTTGTTTGTTGTTTTAATGTTATTAATGTCTGCAGATACAGAATTTGAAAAAATGATGGGGGACATTCCACAATGGTTTGAGGTGCTTGACGGTGAAATAATAGTTAGAATCCTTGTGGTTTTGTTTTTTACCTTTGCCTTCTTCAGTTTTTTGCAGACTCTTATCCAAAAACAAATCAATGCCGTTATTCATAATGCTGATAAACAATGGTTCAAAATGGACGCCATCATCACGATTACTGTCCTTGTATTAATTAACGCGGTATATGTTCTCTTTACTATTGTTCAATTCAAATACTTCTTTAGCGGTACATTGCAAGGCGATTTCACCTATGCAGAATATGCAAGAAAGGGATTTTTTGAACTATTATTTGTTACACTCATCAACCTTACCATTACGATTCTCGTTTTAACCTTTGTTGATCGGGCGGCAGGCTTTATTAAAAGATTTATGCAAGTCATGCTCACGGCCCTTGTCTTGGCCAGTGCAGTGTTATTAAGTTCAGCTTTCTTGCGGTTAAGCATGTATGAAGAAGCCTATGGGTTTACTTTTATCCGGGTAATGGCGCACTCGTTTATGATTTTTCTAGTTGTCATTTTCATGTATACATTGATTAAAATTTGGATCGAAAAACTTTCATTATTCCACTTTTATTTTATTAGTGCCTTGCTCTATTACACCCTGATGAACGTCATTAATGTTGAGCAGATTATCGTAACAAAGAACATTGAACGCTACGAACAAAGCTGGAAAATTGATGTTCATTATCTAAATAATTTATCTTACACAGGTATCCTGGGGTTAATACAGTTATATGAAAAAAATCCTCAGCTTCCGGACTTAAAAAATATTTTGCTTGAGAGAAAAAACGAAGCAAATCTGAACAATATCCCATGGCAATCCTATAACCTAAAAAGAATTCAAACAAATGAGGAACTAAAAAAACTACATTTGGAATAAAGGTTATTGAGTCAATTGGTCGAAAATAAAAGGGTATAAAAATATATTTTGAGGAGAAATGCATGATGAATCGCAAAGATGTATTACTCGAACAATTCCTTTGTTGTCAAAAAAAGAGCCATTGGTTTGTCTCGTTTGAAGCCGCGGTGGCTGGATTAACTTCGGAGCAGGCCCTTTGGAAACAATCGGATTCTGAGAATTCTATTTGGGAAATTATTAGTCATTTAGTTTTTTGGAATGAGCGGTTCTTAAACCGTTTTAAAAACAGTGAAAATCCAAAGATGGAAGGTAATAATGACAGCACTTTTACCTATCTAAAAGAGTACAAATGGGAGCAGGTCTTACAACAATTTAATCAAGTAATGACTGATTGGTATGAGACGATTGAGAAAAGTGAAGATGTGAAGTTTGATGAATATATTAGCGAGCAATCAAAAGAAACATGGTTAGAATCAATATCTAGCATCACCCTCCATAACGCTTATCATATTGGACAAATCGTGACCATTCGAAAGATGCAGGGTTCTTGGAGCAAGGAACAAGGATTAAGTTAATTTAGTGCAGCCAAACCGGCTGCACTTTTTTACACTGTAAAGTTTTTGTAAAATAGTTCTTTATATCTTCCAAATTAGTAGGTAATTTCCTTTTTTAGGGAATATTCTAGTAGTTTGTAACCTGTCTATTTTTCGAATATTTTGGTAATATTTGTGCTTAGAGAGACGAAATAATAGTTTCAACTAGCAAACTGCTAGAAAATCTTATTAGAGAGAGGAATTGTTACGTTGAAAGTATTAAATCCGATACCATGTCAAAGTGAAAAGCATTTAACACAATTGGCTTCAGTTGGCCAGATTGCAGCAGGTATTGCTCATGAAGTTCGTAATCCATTAACCGCTGTTAAAGGTTTTTTGCAATTACTAGAGCATGATAGTAATCCGGAGTACGTTAACATTGCACAGTTAGAATTAGAAAATGCGTTAACAACACTGAATGATCTTCTTCAAGTTTCTAAACCCGATCAAGAAGATGAGCAGCCACAGTCAATCCTAATAGCAGTAGAACTGGAATCTATATTAAATTTATTTCAAGATAAAATATATGATATTCAAGTAAATACAAGTTACTATGATACAAATACACCGATATATGGTAAAAGAAATCAGTTTAAAAAGGCATTTTTTAATCTAATTAAAAATGCATTGGAATCGATGAATGAATCTGGTTCATTGACTATCAGTCATTTTGCTGAAGGAAATGAAGTAGTGGTATGTATAGAAGATACGGGAGTCGGTATCCCAAATGAAAAATTATCGTTACTGGGTACACCGTTTTTTTCAACCAAGGACCTCGGTACAGGGATGGGATTAACCCAAGTGTTTTCTACCGTGTATCAGCATGGCGGCAGAATAAATGTCGAGAGTGAAGTGAATAAAGGAACAAAATTTACCTTAAGAATACCTGTTCGAAATGACTCGAAAAATAGAGGTGTAAAAAAGTTGAATTTGACCTATGAAGAAGCTTTATCCATAAAGGAATATTTCTTAGCAAATAAAGATATTTTTGAGAATAGACTACTAGAAGAAGCCATAAATGTGAAAGATAAAATTGATGAGATACATAGAATTGGAAATATTAATCTATTAAGCAACGCACATAAACTTGTGTTACTGATAGTAGATGAACGTGAACATGAATTAATCTCTTTCGCAAAGCAGGAAGGAATCGCTTGGGCTAAATATTCATTAACGATTGCCTTTAAATTGGAATGGATACAAGCGATAAGAAGAACCGTGTGGGATTTTCTCTATAATTTTGATATTAATAAAAATAATGATCATTCCTCAGAGTTTTATTTTACTTTGGAAAAAAACATCAATCGACAATTTGACCAATTTTTGAATTCATTTTTTATCCAATATAGCAGGTACAAAGATGAATTGTTAGACGCACACAGAAAACTTCTGGAGAATTTGTCTGTACCCATTATTCCAATCTCACGCGATATCAGTATCCTCCCGTTAATTGGGGCAATTGATAGTTTTAGAGCAAGTACGATTGAAGATAAATTAATCACTGAAATTGGAAACTCCCATATTCATACGTTAATATTAGATCTTTCCGGTGCAGTCGTGATGGAGATCGAAGTCATCCAGCACCTCATCCGGATTATTAATGGTGTCTCCATGATGGGCTGTAAGACGGTTATTACTGGACTGCGGCCAGAAATTGTAAAGCTCGTTATTAACTCGGGGACTACTTTCGAGCACGTTGCAGAGTTAAAGGGTACCTTGCAGGTGGCCCTTTCTGATTACCTTGGGGAACATAAGCTCTAAAAAGTAAAAAGGGCAGAATGGATTCTGCCCTTTTCCAATTTATGATGTTAATCGCCATTGAACATATCAAATATTCCTCTTGCGATGCTGCCTTCATCTTTTCCTCCGCCGCGGTGAGGTGCAGCAGCAAAAACGCGGCTGGCAAGTCGGCTAAATGGCAGGGACTGAATCCAAACCGAACCCGGCCCTCTTAGTGTCGCAAAAAATAAACCCTCGCCGCCGAAAAGCGCCGTTTTTACTCCTTTAACCATTTCGATATTATAATCGACTCCACTGGTCATGGCCACTAAGCATCCCGTATCCACTCTTAATGTTTGACCTGGAAGCAGCTCCTTTTTTGTGATTGTTCCGCCGGCATGAACAAAAGCGAGTCCATCTCCTTCAAGCTTTTGCATGATGAACCCTTCGCCTCCGAAGAAACCGGCACCAATTTTCCGCTGAAATTCAATTCCAACAGAAACCCCTTTGGCGGCCGCAAGGAAGGCGTCCTTTTGGCAAATAATTTTTCCACCGAGCTCACTTAAATCCATTGGTATGATTTTCCCAGGATACGGCGAGGCAAAGGATACATGTTTTTTGCCATGACCTTGATTGGTAAAGGCAGTCATGAATAAGCTTTCTCCGGTAATAACCCGTTTACCGGCACTAAATAGTTTGCCCATCAGGCCTCCGCCGCCAGAAGTACCAGACCCATCCCCGAAAATCGTTTCCATATGTATGTCTTCTTCCATCATCATAAAGCTTCCTGCTTCAGCAATAACCGTTTCTTGCGGATCAAGTTCCACTTCGACAAACTGCATATCATCCCCATAAATTTTGTAATCAATTTCATGGTTATTCACGATAATATCCCTCCTAATCCTTTATAAATCTATTTTAATTGAAATAGGAAAAAAGTGCTAATTCCAGCCCTGAAAATGGCTTTGTTAATTTTATTTGATTAGAATCGGTCATGATTAAGTTGATAATTACCGTACTCGTAGGAAAAGAGAAAAAGTGGTAACCATGAAGCGCTCTCATGATGACCGTTATTGAAGAAAAAGAGAAAAAGCGGTAACCATGAAGCGTTCATGATGACCGTTATTGAAGAAAAAGAGAGAAAGCGGTAACCATGAAGCGCTCATGATGACCCCGATCAAAGAAACCAAGGAAAAATAGAACAAATCCATAAAAATAAAAAAGACGTCTGCATATAGCAAGACGTCTTTTTGCGTATTGAGGCGAAAAACCACACTCCACATAGTGCGCTCCATAAAGGAATGTTTCTCGACTTACACAACTCAGCTCATCGCTTAATTAATATAACACAGAAAGAGTGGACAACACAACAGGAAAATTTTAGCCGAAGCTCGTCACTTTTTACGTTTAACTTTAGGTTTATATTGTTTTTATAATTATCAATTTATTGTAATATTTAAACCAACATTTTTCTGGTTTTCCATATTACTATAAAGATGTAATCAAATATGAGAACTTTAGGAAGTGATCTAATGATTTACGACTTGGTACCGCTGCATTATTCACAAAGAGTGCAGCGAGGATTCTCGAATTTCCTATTTTGTCACTCCACTATCTCCGTTCCTTGATCCGGGCAGTCCGGCGTTTGAAAATCCAGAAAAATATGGTTATAAAAAGTTTTGCCATAGACTCGAAGACTTCCGTGAAGCGATGAAGCAGCCATCCTGGAAAAATATGATGAGCTATGAAACGAATAGTATGACAAGAGAGGAAATAGTAAAAGCGACCTATGATTCTGCTCTGAAATTAAATGAATTTAAATACAAGAATCATAAAATCGCAAAGGATGTTCATGATGAAGTAAGACTAAAAATTGAAAAGTCCGTAGAGTTTCTCGACAGGCTGGAGCGAATAGAGCTATTGCCTGACGACGAAAAAAAGAAACAGCTTGCCATCATTAAGCATGAAGTAGATCAAATCAACCGCCACAGTATTTGCGGTGAAAATGAACTGAAATGGGAGGTTAAAAAGCTGTTTGCGAACTTCCCATCGCTAACGTACATCGGCTTGGAATTACTCATTAAAGATGTCATCAAAGATATAAAATGTAAAATTGGCAAGATTGATAGAAACCAAGTTATGCTCACGAATCCGAGCAGTAACCAGCACGAAAAGTAAGGTGGGAATTAGGCGGGAAACCCTTGCAAACCCCGAATTTTGTAGGCTTTTGTCTATAGGACTTTATTGACAGTACAGCTAAAAAATGTTAAATTTTAGACAGCCGTTGCACGAGATTAGATTTATGTTACAAAGCTTGTTCAAGTTTTAACTGAAGTTTGGATAAGAAAGTGGAAGTAAAGCTATCACGTTGTAATTTGGTGAATTTTACACATGGCTTACTCTAAGCCCATAGGAGGATTTTTTTACATGAAAAACGGTAAAGTAAAATGGTTTAACTCTGAAAAAGGTTTCGGATTCATCGAAGCTGAAGACGGAAACGACGTATTCGTTCACTATTCTGCTATCCAAAATGAAGGTTTCAAAACTTTAGAAGAAGGTCAAGAAGTATCTTTCGAAGTTGTTGAAGGTGCTCGTGGACCACAAGCTGCTAACGTAACTAAAAAGTAATTTATGAAGCCAATGATTTAACAGCCCGACCAAAGCGTCGGGCTGTTTTTTGCGTTTAAAATAAAAAACTCCACCCAGTATTACCTGTTATTTCTACGCATTTCCAACCTCACAAAAGATGGTATTTTGCTATAATAGTAGTTATGAGTGAATAAAGATGGGGTGAAAATATGAAATTTATCCATACAGCTGACTGGCACTTAGGAAAGTTAGTGCATGGTGTGTACATGACAGAAAACCAGAGGGAAGCACTAAATCAATTCATAGAAATTGTTGCCGAAGAAAAGCCGGACGCCGTCGTCATTGCGGGTGATTTATATGACCGTTCCGTACCGCCAACTGATGCCGTTGATTTATTAGATGAAATATTATTTAAAATCAATGTAGAGCTGAAGACTCCAGTGGTTGCGATTGCTGGAAACCATGACAGTGCTGAAAGATTGTCATTTGGAAGCTCATGGTATAAGCACAGCCAATTCTACTTATCTGGTAAGCTAACGAATAGTTTTAAACCCGTACAGGTAAACGGCGTTAATTTTTATTTAGTTCCTTTTGCAGAACCCGGGGTGGTCCGTCAACTGCTTGAGGATGATTCTATTCATTCCCACCAGGATGCAATGAAGGCATTGATTGGAAGAATGGAGCAGAACCTAAATCCTAATGAGCCCAACGTCTTGGTAGGACATGCTTTTGTGCTAGGGGGACAGATATCAGACTCTGAGCGTATTCTATCCGTTGGAGGTTCTGGATGTGTAGGTGCTGAGCTATTCGAACCTTTTTCCTACACAGCCCTTGGTCATCTCCACAGCCCTGACGCGATCAAACATGACAAGGTTAAATATTCAGGGTCTCTATTAAAATATTCGTTTTCAGAAGCGAAACAAAATAAATCCATTTCTATTATCGAGATGGACGAAAAAGGAAACTTTTCTCATCGATATCGCTCGTTGAATCCAACACATGACATGCGTGAACTTGAGGGACATTTAGAGGAATTACTAGATCCTTTCTTTTATGAAAAACAACGTTTGCATGATTACTTGAAAATCACCTTACACGATGAAGGTGCACTGCTTGACCCAATTAATAAATTACGTCAAGTATATCCGAATGTCTTACATCTTGAACGGAAAATAGATATAACGGATATGAAGAAAAAACAGTCTTTTAATATCACACGAAATGAGAAAAAATCTGAGCTCGACTTATTTGAGCAATTTTATACAGAAATGACAACAGCTGAATTTTCCTCCGATAAAAAGGAAGTAATGGCAGACGTAATTGAAAAAGTTTTACGAGAGGAGGCAGTTAAGTGAGACCATTAAAACTAACTATGCAGGCATTTGGTCCATATGCAGATGTCGAAACCATTGATTTCACAGAGCTTGGTAATCGCACTATGTTTGTGATCTCTGGGAAGACAGGGTCTGGTAAGACAACGATATTTGACGCGATTAGTTATGCGATATATGGAAAAGCAAGTGGTGAGGACCGGAACGGGCCGGAACTCAGAAGCCAATTTGCAAAAGCAGATTTGGTAACAGAGGTCTCACTTGACTTCGCTATCCGGGACAAAGTTTACTCGATTACCCGTCTTCCGCAGCAGCCTAAAAAAAAGGAAAAGGGTGAAGGATTCACAACTTTACCAGCAAAAGCGGAATTATACAGCTGGGGTGAGAACGGGGAAAAGAAATTACTAGCTGCTAAGATCAATGATGTTGAGGAAAAAATTAAAGAAATTATGCTGATTGACAGCAATCAGTTCCGCCAAATTTTAATGATTCCTCAAGGGGAATTTCGAAAGCTGTTAACGTCTGATAGTAAGGATAAAGAAGTTATTTTACAGCGCTTGTTCCATACTCAGATTTATAAGATGGTCGAAGAAAGGCTGAAGACGGAGTCTACAGAGTTAAAAAATTCAGTAGAAATGCAGGTTCAGACTAGAAGTGAAAACCTTCGACGAATTCAAGCAGTAACGAACGAAGAACTTAACGGTTACTTAGATGCAGACAGTGTAAATGATTTGATACTCATGCCGCTATTACTGGAAGAAATCAATGGTATGGAAAGCCTGCTTGAAGAATTGGTCATCTCTTTAAAAGAAAAGGAGCAGGAACAAGATACCTTAAAAGGCAAGCTGTTTGAAGCTGAAACGATATTAAAACAAATTCAAACACTAGAAACGTTAAAAGAGGAAAAAACTAAGCTTGAATCACAAACAGCTCTTTTTACAGAAAAGGAGAAACAGGTGCAGCTTGCGCATAAAGCGGCACTATTGGCACAGCAAGAAGAGCTATGCCATCGCTTAAAGCGGGAATTAGATCAACTAAAGGGAAATGTTACTTCCATACAAAGTGAAATAGAAAAACTTGATGTTCTCTCAAAACAGTATGAACAACAATGGCAGGCAGAACAAGAGCGTGAAGGGGAGCGGCAAGCAGCACTTGAAGCCGTTAATCAACTAATCAATATGAAGGACGATGTTTATTCTTTTGCGGCTTTAGTCAAGGAGTCAGCGTCAGTTGAAGCCTCCCTCAAAAGTGCCAGGGAAAAGCAAGCAGCAGCTGAAAATAATCTTCAGAGTTTGGAAGACAAGGTAAAAAAACTACAGGACAAAAAAGCAGAAATTGAGAAGGGCAAGTTGGAATTTTTAGAAAATGAACGACAGCTGGAAAAAATGCAAGCCGAGCTAGACCGCTTGGAAAAATACGATCTATACCTTGGACGCCATCAAAATGCTGTGAAGGACCTTAAAGTGAAAGCTGGAAAGTTCGAAAATACAAGTGCGAGGTATCTGGATGCAAAAGCATTTGTGGAAGAATTGGAGAATAAATGGTTGCATGGACAAGCGTCACTCTTAGCAGCTCGGCTTTCAACAGGTGAAGCATGTCCAGTTTGCGGTTCTGAGCATCATCCAGCACCGGCGTCAGCAGATGAGGCGCTTATCCCAAATGAAGAAGACCTTAAAGCTGCCAAGCAGCAGGCAGTACTTTTGGAAAAAGAAAAAGCAGCAGCGGAATCGCTCTTTTTTGATGCTCAATCTATTGAAAAAACACAACGGGAAAACTGTCAAGAGCTTTTAAAAGATATACGCTCTTATCGGGCAGACTTTAAGGATACCGATTTACATGCAACAAAATCAGAGATACTTGTTGGTAAAAATCATCTCCAGAATGCCCAAAAAACGCTAAATGAACAAATCAAAATGCTTGGTCAAATTAACAAACACTTAGAGAATAGTGATTCTGAAAAAACGGCATTAAAAAATGCTATCCAACAGCTTTCAGCTCATGTAACACAGCTGACTGTACAAGTTACAGAAAAGAAAACGAATCTATCTAGGATGATGAAGGTTATCCCAGAGAATCTTCGAACACAGGCTGCATACGAAGAGGCGCTAACAACCTCAAAAAAGCGTCATGAAATGCTGGTGAAAAGGCTTGAAGAGGCACAAAAGCTATTACAAGCGGTGAAAGAGAAACTATCTGCTGAAACTGCCAGATTGCAAGACGCAGTTAAACACCATTCGAGCAAAGAGGTAGAGCTTAAAGCAGAGAAGGAAATCTTTGTTACGAAACTTGCTGAACAAGGATTTGAAAATTACACTCTCTATCATTCATCTAAGAAAACTGAGAATGAAATCCGCACTATTGAAGGTGAAATTCGCAGTTATCGTGAAGAGTTACGCTCTGTTTCAGATCGCTTAAAAGAACTAACTGAGCTTTTACAAGATGTAAAGACGCCTGATGTTGAGGGGTTAAAGGCATTAGTAGAGAAGCTTGCACTTGAAATTGTAGAGCTAACCAACCAACGGACGGACTTGTTTGTTAAGCGACGGGATAACCTTGAAATCTATAACAATGTTGAAAGAATTAATGAGCAAATGAAGGTCTTAGAGGAACGGTATAAGCTGATTGGACATCTGCACGAAATTGCTAAAGGACAAAATACGTATCGAATTACATTCGAACGTTATGTTCTTGCGGCATTCTTAGATGATATCTTACGGGAAGCAAATGTTCGGCTAAGAAAAATGACGGCAGGAAGATTTGAACTTTTAAGGAAAACGGACCGTTCAAAAGGGAATGTTCAAAGTGGTTTAGAGCTTCTAGTTTTTGACCAATATACTGGCCAAGAGCGTCATGTAAAGACTTTATCAGGCGGGGAAAGCTTTAAAGCTTCACTGTCACTAGCCCTTGGGCTTGCCGATGTAGTCCAAAACTATGCAGGCGGTGTTTCATTAGAAACGATGTTTATTGACGAAGGTTTTGGCACCCTTGACCCTGAATCCCTCGATCAAGCAATTGAAGCACTAATGGACATACAAAGCAGCGGACGCTTGGTTGGAATCATATCGCACGTCCCAGAACTAAAAGAACGAATTGATATAAGACTAGAAGTTATCGCAGGACAAACCGGAAGCCGGACAGAATTTGTTTTTACAAATTAATAAGTTCTTTGTTTGAGTGACCGAATGCTGAATTGACATGGCTTCATGGTCACTCAAAAAAAAACACGAGAGTTCAATAAGAATCTCTCGTGTTTTTTTGTACTTACTAAACCTAAATAGCTTTGAAATTTGGAAAAGGATATTGCGCTTCGGCAAGGGATGATAGATTTGTGAGTTCAGCTACAGCACCAATTTGCTCCCAAACTGCCATTACTTTTTCAGATTGATGAGCCTTATCGATTGCCTCGCTAGACTTCCATTCTGCGATTTCAATAATGGTTCCATCCTCAGCTTGTAGTGTTAATAATTCACGTTCGGTTATCAAGCCTTCTTCGCGAAGGACGGGGATATGTACTTTTAGGATTTCTTTTAATTCATTCTCTTTTCCAGGCTTCGGACGATACAGTGCCATAAAAACTAATGCAGACATAAAATAGCCTCCTATATTTTATAGTAATGATGATAACGGTAAATAATAACTGACGTCAACATATCGTTAATTTTAATAGACACACTACAACGGTGATGAAATGGAAAGATATTTTCAGGCTGATGGCGAAGATGTATTCATTTTATTTTCATTAACACATTGGATGACATTACTTGTTTTGGTTGGTACTATCGTCTTAATCTTTCTATTTCGAAAAGTTTTGAGGATGCCGCCCCTAAATACCATTGTCAGGTCGGGGTTAGCGGCAATATTAATCATTTCCGAAATTAGTCTGCATGCGTGGCTTTGGCATATCGGGGAGTGGACCATTCAATATTCACTGCCATTTCATCTAAGCAGTATTTCCATCCTTTTATCTGCTGCTTTACTGCTTACTAAGAGCTATAGTCTCTTTGAATTTACCTATTTTGCAGGAGTTGGCAGTGCGTTGCAGGCGATGCTTTCGCCGGATATAAGTTCCTACACGTTTCCGCATTTCCGTTATGTTCACTTTTTTATTTCGCATGGTGGAATAGTGTGGCAAACATGTTTATTGTGTTTGTTGAAAAATATAGACCAACAGCAAGGAGTGTATGGAAAGCTTTCTTGTACCTTAACCTCTATACCTTTTTTGTGTTTTTACTGAATTATTTTATTGAAGGAAACTATATGTATATTTCCGAAAAGCCGGTTAACCCCTCGATTTTGGATTATTTAGGACCATGGCCATTGTACATGTTACCACTGGAGGTCATTGCAGTTATCACTTTTTTAATCCTCTATGTGCCATTTGGGTTATTGGATAGATTTGGAAAGTATTGAACACTATCCTAAACTAATAACCATAATTTTAAGAATTTGAAGGATTTTTAAAGAATTCTTCCTTTTTGTCGATTAATTTATGAAGGTGTAGGAATGATTTAACAGATAAGGTTTAGCTAAAGATGTGGATAAAAAAGGCTGCTGTAAATTAGGAGAGACATATTCATGATTGTAACGTTTTATTTTTTCATTAGCTGGACGCTTATTGGGCTATTTTTATTTAATAGAATTCACCAGCATGCCTCTATGGATGGTCCTAAATATACTGGTATGGATCTCGTCGTCTATCTCCTATACCCGCCTTACGGCTATTTTTTTCTCTATTTTTTTAAAAGGCTCTGTCTAAGTGATAAATATATTATTTTTTTTATATCAATTGCAACAATATTATCAATTTGCTATGAATGGTTTCTTCACAAAGTTGGAGTTTTTCATTATAACAATGGGTATCAAATCGTGTACTCTATATGTTTTTATTTATTTTCCAAACTTTACTTATTATTTATTATCGCTTGGTTGAATTAAAACATTAAAAAACCAGAAAACTAGTTCTGGTTTTTTAGTTCGGTTTATTTTCTTCTAGATAAGTGGTTAACTCTTTAAGATTTTGAAAAATAACCCCAGCTTGATCAAAAAGGATATAAGCCTGTTCTGTCTTAATGTTAAGCTCAGGATAGGCAGTCTGGGCCATCTCCAGTTCAGGTAAGCTTAAAATGTCATTTACTTTTTCGGTAATCTTTTTGTTATCCTCAAGGGGGATATCCTGATCCCCAATTACTAAAAGTGCAAAGGATTGTTCGCTTTCAGCCAATAAATTTGGATAAGGGAAAGATTTGTTAGTTTTCGTTTTTGTTGGTGCTTTCTCTTCCTTTTGTGCGGTTGATGGCTTTGATTCTTCTTTCGGTTCAGCATTCTGACAGCCCGCTAACAGGGTCAGTCCTATAATAAATGGCCAAGATTTTTTTATCATTTGAAATCTTCCTTCATTGTAAAAGTACTTTTATTCACCATAGCACATTACTAGACAGATGGAACGGAATGAATGTGGAGGAATGGTGAAATGAAAAGCAGGAAAATGAGGATGATTGTCAAATTAGTAATTATACTAGGCGTTTTAAAGGAGTGGGAAGGATGCTGCGGAACACTGCAGGAATTGATGCTGGCGGTTCATTAATCAAAATGGTTTATCAGGAAAATGGAAGAATGCACTTTAAAAAATTCCCCATAAACGAACAGGATTCAGCCATATCATGGCTAAAACTGTCTGTACCATCCTTAAAAGTTTCATTGACTGGCGGGAAATCGAGTGTCATACAAAAGAAGTATTTTCCCGAAAGTCAAATCATTCCTGAGTTCCAAGCAACCTGTGAAGGTACACGGTTTTTATTAGAGGCTGAAGATAAGAGTATTGGAGATAACTATTTAATCGTAAACATTGGAACCGGAACGTCTTGGCATGTAGTAAAAGGCGACAAGGCAGAACGGATTCTTGGCAGCGGAATTGGCGGGGGAACATTTACAGGTCTTGGGTCTCTATTAACAAAAGTACGAGGCTATCATCAACTCACATGCCTCACGGAAGAAGGAAATAAGGGACATGTCGACATGCTGGTAAAAGACATTTATGAATCAGCTGAAAGTCCCATTAATGAAGAATTAACTGCTGCAAACTTTGCAAAGGGAAATCGATTGAAACATTCAGAAGCAGACCGGCTGGCTTCACTTTCCAATATGATAGCAGAAACGATTGTGTTGTTAACGTCACAGGCAGCAGCCATCCATCAGGTTAAAAGTGCTGTTATTATCGGAAGTGCCACTGTTGGCAATAACCCATTAAGACAAGCTCTTGAGTTTTATATGAATATGGTAGGAGTAACACCGGTGTTTTTAGAAAAAAGAGAATTTTGCGGTGCAATTGGAGCCCATATAACTGTCTAAAAATGTTCGCTTGAACTATCGGTTCGTTAAAGATAAAGTAAATAGGAAGACGTAAAAAAGCAGGTGGCAACTTTGGAAAAACGATATTTTACAATTGGGATGGCAGGACATATTGATCATGGTAAAACGTCATTGACAAAAGCCTTGACCAATGTGGATACGGACCGATTAAAAGAAGAAAAAGAACGGCAAATCTCGATTGAACTGGGATTTGCACCATTATATGAGGATCAGGAAATTCAAATTTCGGTGATCGATGTTCCAGGACATGAGCGCTTTATACGGCAAATGATCGCAGGGGTTGCGGGTATAGACTTAGTTGTACTGGTTGTTGCAGCAGATGAAGGTGTCATGCCGCAAACACGAGAGCATCTGGATATTTTAAAATTCTTAGGCGTGAAAAACGGGCTGGTTGCGATTACTAAAATTGACCGGGTCGATGAAGAATTTATTGAGCTTGTGAAAGATGATATTTTAGAAGAACTCAAAGGGAGCGTCTTTGAGGGTGCACCGTTTGTGTTAGTGGACAGCCTATCTAAAAAGGGTATTGAGGAATTAAAAGATTTAATCATTAAAACGCTTAAAGAGCAGGAAATGAGAGATGCCAAAGGGGCTTTCCGCCTGCCGATTGACCAGGTGTTTACCGTAAAGGGCCAGGGGACTGTTGTTCGGGGAACAGTCTATGAAGGAACGGTAGAAGAGGGACAAACGCTTAAGATCATGCCACAAGGTCTGGAAGTAAAAGCAAGGCAGATTCAGGTTCATCATAAGCAAGCGCAAAAGGCATATGCCGGGCAGCGGACGGCCATTAATCTTTCAGGGGTTTCGAAAGATGATCTAGAACGCGGTGATGTTTTGGTTTCGTCGGAGCATTTTATCGTGACCAAAACAGTGGATGTTGCCATACGTGTGGTTGAAGATCTTGAACATATGGTTAAACAGAGGATGCCGATTAAACTCCATATCGGAACAACGGAGGTAATGGGACGTATCGTCTTTTTTGACAGGAATGAGCTTAAAGAAGAAAATGGTGAAATATTATGTCAGCTTCGTTTGGAGGAAGAAATTCTTACTAAACGGGGTGATCGATTTATTTTACGACGTCCAAGCCCGCAAGAAACGATTGGCGGCGGCTGGGTGATTGATCCACGAGGAAATAAATACCGATTCGGGAATCAAACGATTGAAGAATTGGAAAAGAAAAAAGCAGGGTCACCAAAGGAACGGATTACCGCTGCCGTTTTTGAAGCAAAAAGCTTAACGCTGGGTGAATTAATTAAACATACAGCGCTGGATGAAGAAACATTGAATGTGTTTCTAGAAGATGATGATTTTGTGTTTTATAACGGTAAAGAGTATACACTCAAGATGTTAATTAATTCGATAGAGGAAGACATCTATGACCGACTGCAAGAATTCCATCAAGCGCATTCCATGAAACTTGGTTTGAATAAGGCTGAGCTTTTGCAATCGATGCAAAAACGATTCCCAAAATCGTTACTTGAATTTGTGGTTGAAAACGGGATTGCGAATGGCACGTTTTATCGAAAAGAACAGTTTGTTTCATTAACAGGCTTTGCACCGCATGTACCAAAAAGCTGGCAAAAGCGTGCTGAAAACATGCTGAGTGACCTAAAGAAAGACGGGCTGAAGGTTCGTTATTATAAGGATTATTTTTCAGAATCTGGTATACCCGACTCTCTAGAGGCTGATTTAAGACGTTTTCTGGAAGAACAGGAGTTAGTGGTTCATTTGGACGAGCAATTTGCTTATCACGGGGACGTCTTTAAAGAAGCAGTCGAAAAACTTCGAAGCGGTACAGGTGAAGAGTTTGAAGTGGGAAGCGCGAAAGAAATCCTAGACCTTTCTCGCAAATATATGATTCCATTTTTAGAAAGATTAGACTCCAAGAGTCTAACAAAACGAGTAGAAAACAAACGAATCTGGCAAAAATAAGTACGAAAAACCTCAATCCAAATGAGCGGATTGAGGTTTTTACCTTATTATGAAAGAAACTCACCAGGATTTAAGCCGAGTTCGCGGCAAATATCGCTGACCATTTGCATTTCATTGTGGTCAAAATTGCCGTCTGCATAGCCAATCGCAATACAGTAACGAGCCACTAAACGGGCAATTTCTGGTTTGGATCTAATTTTTCCAAGTGCACGGAAAGCTTCTGCTCTCCCAATCATACGATCAGCTTCAATCCGGGATACAAAGTAATTAAACCTCTGAAGGACTTTATTACTGTCAAAAACGCGTAACTCTTCGCTGGAATGAATAAATTCAACCATTTTTTGTCGTTCTGCTGCATCCAAATATCCGTCAGCCATAGAAACCAATGCGCAGGCGGCTACGACTGCTTCTAATACGTCCTGACTCTTGTAACGATTAAACAATTCCTGTGCTTTTCGTTTGGATTGATTCGCCCATTCCGCATAGTCCTTTTGATTTGGAGACCATGAATTGCCGCAGCTGTTACAAGTGAATTTTAGCTGATTTTTTCCGATAAATCCGCCAAGCAATCCGACAGGACCAAGAATTAAACCGCCAATCGCCGCTTTACCCAAACCAAATCCCTTTTGTCCTGTTCGAACATTTGATGAATTACAGCGCGGACAATGAATATCGTCCCCATATGTACGACTGGTGCTTGAGTGTGAGGTTTGTGTTGGATATCCAAAAGCTGGCTGTGAATAGGATGATTCCGGCTGTAAATGGATTCGCTGCGACTGTTGGTTTTGCTGATATGTGTTAGAACTGTATGGATTTTGATTGTTAAATTGAGTTTGATTGTATGAATTTTGGTTATTGTATTGGTTCTCATTGTTAAATTGATTTTGATTGTTGTTAAATAAATTTTGCTGAATGGGTGGTGTGTTTGCTGGTGCCGCGTCATCTACACTTACTCCGAAATTGCGGCATAAGGCAGCTAGTCCACCTTGAAACCCGCTCGCAATCGCATTAAATTTCCATTCTCCGTTATGGCGGTAGAGTTCGGCTGCAACAATGGCCGTTTCAACAGTAAAATCTCTGCCAAGGTTAAAACGAAGCAATTCCTCACTGGTTTGTTCATTAAAAATGCGCACGTATGAATTAGAGATTTGTCCAAAATTCTGTTGTTTCATTTGAGCGTCATGAATCGTAATGGTGAATGCAATTCGATGGATATGGCTTGGTACTCTTTGTAAATTAATTCGGATTTGTTCATCATCCCGTTCGCCAGCGCCGCTTCGGTTATCTCCGCTGTAATTAATCGAGCCATTACCGCCAGATGGATTATTATAAAAAATAAAATCCTGGTCGCTTTGAACCTTTCCAGAAGCTCCTAATAAAAAGGTGGAGGCATCTAAATCAAAGTTAGAACCATTATGTGCAATATCCCATCCTAAACCAACGACCACATTTTGCAGACCAGGATGTGACTTTGTTAAATCAACTTTTTGTCCTTTACTAAGTGTAACTCCCAATTCGTTCCACTCCTTATCATGTTTAGTATTCCTATATTCATTTATAAATCTAATTATGTAGAAAAATGAATAACTTTCAATTCTTTCACTTACTATAACACTACGAGGTAAGGGATGATAAGGTTTCAAATTAATCATATTTGATTCCTTATTTATTTTAAGCCCTGCAACATAAACCTAGATTATGATCGTTTTCTTCGGTAAGAACATTTTGAAATAATATTTTAAAAATAATTTGAAAAAAATAGAATAATAATTTATAATTTTAAGAAAATTAAGTATTTAAGATTAGGAGGTTTAAGATGAAGTTATATGTATCCGTAGATATGGAAGGAATAACTGGTCTGGTTGACCATACCCATGTCGATTCCAACAAGCATAATTATGAACGGAGCCGAATCATCATGACAGATGAGGCGAACCATGTTGTAACGACAGCTTTTGAGCAAAAATGGCAGGAGGTAATTGTAAACGACAGCCACTCAAAAATGAATAACCTGTTAATCGAAAGGCTGCATCCTGAAACACAACTTATTACGGGTGACGTAAAGCCTTTTTCGATGGTTCAAGGATTGGATGAATCTTTTGATGGGGCCATCTTTGTTGGCTATCATGCCCGTGCTTCTTTGAAAGGAGTAATGTCTCATTCAATGATTTTTGGAGTCCGGAATATGTACATTAATGATGTCGCGGTTGGAGAATTAGGGTTTAATGCCTATGTTGCCGGATATTTTGATGTACCGGTGTTAATGGTAGCAGGTGATGATTGCGCGGCAAATGAGGCCGAAAAGCTTATTCCTTATATTACAACCGCTATCGTAAAAGAGTCGATTTCACGATCCGCTGCAAAATCCTTAACACCTGTAAAGGCAGGACAACTTCTCCGCGAAAAAACAGCTTTTGCATTAAGAAATAAAGAAACTGTAAAGCCACTTACGCCCCCTGACCGACCTTTGCTTGGAATTGAATTTGCTAATTATGGACAAGCAGAGTGGGCCAATTTAATGCCGGGAACAGAAATCGTTCCTGGAACAACGATTGTCCGTTATCAGGCTAAAAATATATTGGAAGCGTATCAAGCAATGCTTGTCATGACTGAATTAGCGATGAGAACTACATTCTGTTAGGAAAGGACAAAGCATGAATACATATTTTATTAAACGATTTATAGCCATGATCATTACTCTTTGGCTCATCATAACGGGGACATTCTTCTTAATGCACTCGGTACCTGGATCACCTTTTAATGAAGAAAGAACAACCAACGAAGCCATTCAAAAAAACCTCGAAGCTTATTATCATCTAGACGAACCTCTCTTAGTCCAATATGGAAACTACTTATCTGCGCTACTGCACCTAGACCTTGGTCCATCTATAAAAAAATCATCACAAACTGTCAATGAAATGCTGGGAAGAGGATTTCCAGTTAGTTTTGAACTTGGATTTTATACCCTTATTCTCGCGATTATTTCTGGAATTACGCTCGGGATTATTGCCGCACTTCGTCATAATGGAGTGGTCGATTATCTTTCGATGAGTATTGCTGTCCTAGGGATATCGATTCCAAACTTTGTTATGGCAACATTTTTAATTGAACAATTGGCGGTTAATTTTCCGATTTTTCCGGTTGCAACCTGGAGTAGCCCAAAACATATGGTGCTTCCAATTCTAGCTTTGGCAACAGGTCCAATGGCGATTATAGCGAGGTTAACTCGTTCAAGTATGCTTGAGGTTCTAACACAGGATTATATAAGGACTGCAAAAGCCAAAGGATTATCACCCATTAAAATTGTTTTTAAACATGCTTTAAGAAATGCTCTTCTCCCAGTTGTAACGGTCTTAGGTTCATTAGCAGCAAGTATATTAACTGGGACGTTTGTAATTGAGAAAATCTTTGCGATTCCGGGAATGGGAAAATATTTTGTTGATAGTATCAATAACCGTGATTTTCCCGTCATAATGGGGACCACCGTTTTTTATAGTGCGATTTTGATTCTCATGCTTTTTTTAGTCGATCTCGCATACGGAGTATTAGACCCTAGAATCAAACTCCACAAAAGGGAGGCGAAGTAAATGGAAATGCGTAAACAGGAAGAACGGAATATTTCGCCTGATATTCCTGATGAATGGTTTGTCCCTAAGGTACAAAATCAATCAGAAGCAGAAGCTGTCGTAAGACCTAGCTTGTCGTATTGGAAAGATTCGTGGTACCGGCTTTTAAAAAATAAACTGGCAATGGCTGGGATGGCGTTCTTGATATTGCTGGCAATATTCGCCATTTTTGGTCCCATTATTTCACCTCACTCGGTTGAAACACAAAAGTTAACCTCTCAAAATCTGCCGCCATCCAGTGAATATTGGTTTGGGACAGATGATTTAGGAAGAGATGTATTTACACGAACAGCTTACGGTGCCCGTATCTCTCTATTTGTTGGTTTAGTTGCCGCGCTTATTGACTTTATTATTGGTGTTGTTTATGGAGGGATTGCAGGTTACAAAGGCGGAAAAACCGATAATCTGATGATGAGGTTCGTGGAGTTATTGTATGGTCTTCCTTATTTACTTGTTGTTATTTTAGTAATGGTAGTGATCGGACCAGGTTTAACAACGATCATCCTAGCGCTGTCGATAACGGGATGGGTTGGTATGGCGAGGATTGTCCGGGGACAAGTCTTGCAAATAAAAAACTATGAATTTGTATTGGCATCCAAAACGTTTGGAACGAAAACAGGAAGGATTATTCGCAAAAATCTTTTACCAAATACCATGGGGCCAATCATTGTCCAAATGACTCTTACAATTCCATCAGCCATATTTGCAGAAGCGTTTTTAAGCTTTATAGGCCTTGGAATCCAAGCGCCGCATGCAAGCTGGGGAGTCATGGCAAATGATGGTTTGTCTACGATTCTATCAGGTTACTGGTGGCGATTGTTTTTCCCAACTCTATTTATATCGTTAACTATGTTTGCATTTAATGTATTGGGTGATGGGCTGCAGGATGCTCTTGATCCGAAGCTGAGGAGGTAACATCATGGAAAAAATTCTTCAGGTTAAAGACCTTCAAGTGTCCTTTTCCACGTACGGAGGTGAGGTCCAGGCCGTTCGAGGGGTCAGTTTTGATTTACATAAAGGGGAAACGCTCGCCATTGTCGGGGAATCCGGCTGTGGGAAAAGTGTAACCTCCCAAAGTATCATGAGACTGATTCCTGATCCGCCAGGGAGAATCATTGGCGGAGAAATCCTTTTTAATAATATGGATTTAATCAAGTTAAAAGAACCTGATCTGCGGAAAATTCGCGGTGCGAGTATATCTATGATTTTTCAGGATCCAATGACCGCGTTAAATCCAACACTTACCATTGGTGAGCAAATTATGGAAGGAATCATGGAACATGAAAAGATATCAAGGGCCGAGGCCAAAAAGGCTGCGGTTGATATGCTCCAACTTGTTGGAATTCCTAGCCCTGAAGCACGTTTAAAACAGTACCCTCATCAGTTTAGCGGCGGGATGCGCCAGCGGATTGTGATTGCAATGGCGCTCGTGTGCAGTCCTGACGTGTTAATTGCAGATGAACCGACTACTGCTCTTGATGTAACGATACAAGCACAAATTTTGGAATTGTTCCGTGATATACAGAAAAAAACAGGTGTCTCGATTATTTTAATCACGCATGATTTGGGGGTAGTTGCCCAAGTTGCCGATCGAGTGGCAGTTATGTATGCCGGTAAGATTGTGGAAATAGGTAGCAGGAGGGAAATTTTTTATCGACCTCAGCATCCTTACACCATTGGGCTGCTTCAATCTGTACCACGCTTAGATATTGAAAAGGCTGAACTGGTCCCAATCCCAGGAACACCGCCTGACTTATTTTCACCACCTGCAGGCTGTGCCTTTGCTGCACGCTGTAAGTATTCAATGGAAGTGTGTGAACGAGTCTATCCGGTTCAATCCTCCCTTAGTAACATTCACCATGTTGATTGCTGGCTGCAGGACGAACGCGCTAAAAAATTGGTTTCAACGTTTGTATAAATATAAAACATTTATTTAGGGGGAAGAAGATGAAGAAATTTATTTCGATGTTGGTCTCTTTTATGTTGTTATTTGCTTTAGCCGCATGTACAGCAAATAGTGATACTGGAAGCGAGCCAAAGGATGATGGAAATGGTGATTCTAAGGAAAAAACGGAAAAAGTCCTCTATCTTAATAACGGACAAGAGCCTACCTCCTTTGATCCACCAATCGGTTTTGATGCAGTATCATGGAATGCTTTAAACAATATCATGGAAGGATTAACCCGATTAGACGAAAATCACCAGCCAAAAGCAGCGACTGCAGAAAAATGGGATGTATCAGAGGATGGGAAAACCTATACTTTCCACATTCGTAAAGATGCAAAATGGTCCAATGGTGATGATTTAACAGCGAGTGACTTTGTATTTGCCTGGAAACGGCTTTTAGATCCAAAAACAGGGTCTGGAGCAGCATTTTTAGGTTATTTTATTGAAGGTGGAGAAGCTTTTAATACAGAAAAAGGAACAGCCGACGATGTTAAAGTAAAAGCAGTAGATCCTAAAACATTTGAAGTTACATTAACAAGTCCGCAGGCTTATTTCTTAAGTGTTATTGCAAATCCAGCATTTTTCCCGATCAATGAAAAAGTAGCAGCGGCGAATCCAGAATGGTTTTCAGAAGCAGATTCTTTCGTTGGTAACGGACCATTTGCATTATCAGAATGGAACCATGACAGTGATTTCACAATGATAAAGAACGACAAATACTGGGATGTCAAAAATGTTAAATTGGATAAAATCCATTGGGCCATGGTTGACGATACCAATACGGAATATCAAATGTTCAAGACTGGTGAACTTGATACCTCTGACGTTCCCGCAGATTTAGCTGAATCATTGTTTAAAGAAGGCGACGTGAAAGTAGAGGATCAAGCAGGTGAGTATTTCTATCGTTTTAATGTAACAATGGAACCTTTCCAGAATGTTAATATCCGGAAAGCATTTGCGATGGCGGTTGACCAAAAGCAAATTGTAGAATTAGTTACCAAAAATAAAGAAAAGCCTGCTTATGGTTTTGTTTCCTACGGCTTTAAGGATGCATCAGGCAAGGACTTCCGTGAAACAAATGGTGACTTACTTAAAACGAATGTAGAACAAGCGAAAGAGCTATTGAAAAAGGGAATGGAAGAAGAAGGCTATTCAACTCTTCCTGAAGTTACATTAACTTATAACACACTAGATTCACATAAGAAAATTGCTGAGGCCCTTCAGCAAATGTTTAAAGAAAATTTAGGTGTTGATGTAAAACTTGCAAATATGGAATCAAATGTATTTGCAACAGATCAAAAAGCATTAAAATTCCAACTGTCTCGCAGCTCATTCCTTGCAGACTATGCAGATCCAATCAACTTTATCGAAAACTTCCAAACTGGACATTCTATGAACCGTACAGGCTGGAGTAATGCAGAATTTGACCAATTGGTAAAGGATGCAAAAAATGAATCAGATGAAAAGAAACGATTTGACTTGATGTATAAGGCCGAAAAGATTCTCTTTGAAGAAGCACCAATCATTCCAATCCACTTCTATAATCAAGTATATTTACAGAATGAAAGTATAACAGGAATCGTTCGACATCCAGTTGGATACTTAGAATTAAAGTCCGCTGATAAAAAGTAAATCAAGGAAAGGGATGTTCGCTGAACATCCCTTTTGTCCTAAAATTCTAGAAGGAAAGAAAGTGAGAAAGGGTGTTTTGATGAGTTTACTAAAACCAAATCGTCTGCACACAGGGGATACAGTTGGAGTTATTGCTCCGGCTAGCCCGCCAAATCAAAAAAATCTCGAAAGAGGAATTGAGTTTTTAAAGGGATTAGGATTGCGGGTAAAGGTTGGCAAGAGTGTTGAAAAAATCTATGGCTATTTAGCAGGATCCGATCTAGAAAGGTTAGATGATCTACATACTATGTTTCTCGATTCTGAAGTCAAGGCTATTTTTTGTGCATGTGGTGGCTATGGAACTGCGAGACTGGCAGCAAATATCGATTACGAATTAATAAAAGCAAACCCGAAAATTTTCTGGGGTTATAGTGATATTACTTTTTTACATACTGCTATTAGGCAAGAAACAGGTCTGAACACCTTTCATGGACCAATGTTGGGGTCGGATATCGGTAAAGAGGACACTCACACATACTCAAAACAAGGTTTTCAGCAATTATTTGAGCCAACTGATGTGATTTATTCAGAGCGTTTTTCTCTTTTGGAAACATTGGTGGAGGGTGTTGCAAGTGGTGAACTTGTTGGCGGAAATTTATCCCTAATAGTCAGCACCCTCGGCACTCCATTCGAAATCGATACGAAAGGAAAAATTTTATTTCTTGAAGATGTGAATGAAGAACCAAGATCAGTAGATCGGATGCTAAATCAACTCAAAATGGCTGGGAAACTAAACGATGTAAATGGCATCGTTATTGGAGATTTTTGTGAATGTACATCAAAAAGGGAACTGTCTTTAACTCTAGTGGAAGTAATTAACCATTATGTTTTGTCAACAGGTAAACCGGCCATACAAGGATTCATGATGGGACATTGTAATCCGCATATATCCATTCCTTTGGGAGTAAAGGCTATTTTAAATACGCACGATAAAAGTTTAATAGTTGAAAGCGGTATCGTGTAAAGGGGGGGAAATCTTGATTATTAAGGAAATTGAAACGTTTCGTGCAGCCGTTCCGCTCATCAAACCTTTTAAAACCGCATTAAGAACAGTAACAACAGCAGAAGCAATTTTTGTGAAAGTATCCTGTGATAATGGAATTACTGGCTGGGGAGAAGCACCTCCAACTGTTGTGATTACAGGTGAAAGTCTGTTAAGTATTGAATCAGCAATCCTCCAGGTCATTAAACCTTTTTTATTAAATAAAAGTCTTCTAAACTATGAATTAATTTTTCAAGGGCTAAAAACGTCCTTGATAGGAAATACAAGTGCGAAAGCCGCAATCGATATGGCCTTGTATGATTGTTTGTCCCGATTTTGCGGACTTCCGCTTTATCAGTTCCTTGGCGGGCATAAAAAAGTGCTGGAGACTGATTTTACCGTGAGTGTGAATAGTCCTGAGGAAATGGGCGACGATGCTGTATCTTATATTCAAAAAGGCTTTAATGTCTTAAAGGTTAAGGTTGGAAAAGACGATATCTCCAAGGATTTAGAGAGAATTAAAGAGATTAGAAAAAGAGTGGGCAATACAATAAAAATACGGCTGGATGCTAATCAAGGCTGGACCGCAAAAGATGCGATTCGAACCATTCGTAAAATGGAGGATAGTGATTTTCGAATCGAATTAGTGGAACAGCCAGTGAAAGCGGACGATTTAGAGGGGCTTAAACAGGTTACCGATTCTGTTGAAACGCTGATTATGGCTGATGAAAGTGTTTTTACACCTAAGCAGGCATTCCAAGTTTTAAAGACAAGAAGCGCTGATTTAATTAATATTAAGCTGATGAAAGCGGGCGGAATCTATCAAGCTCAAATTATCAATCAGCTAGCTGAAACGTGTGAAGTAGAGTGCATGGTTGGAAGCATGATAGAAACACGACTTGGGATAACGGCTGCAGCTCATTTTTCGGCTAGTAAACAAAATATTACTCGATTCGATTTTGATGCACCACTTATGCTGGCGAAGGATATTGTTGATGGAGGTATTCATTATAATAATAGATTCATCACACTACCAGATTGTCCTGGCCTCGGAATTAAGCATGTAACGATAGAAGGAGGGGTTACGGTTGGATAAACGACTTGTAAACGTCCCGGTAGCTACAGTCTGGACGTCCTATAACTCTGCAAGAGAATTGGATGTGCCAGCAGTAAGCAACCCGGCCAACATCAATCGATGGTTAGAAGCGTTAACATTTGAAACACGACTCGGATTGTGCGAACAAAACCTAGTACAAACTCAGCTTTTATATGGTGAAGAAGTCATCGTAATCGAAGAGAAAGAGAATTGGGTCCATGTTATAGTCCCGGATCAGCCAACATCAAAAAATAAAAATGGCTACCCTGGCTGGGTTCCGTCATCTCAATTGGTAGAATGTCCATTAGACTGGAATATTAAAGAAGGTCCCGTTGTTATTGTCAAACATCCTAAAACATTTTTAATTGAATCAAATATAGAGCTCTCTTATCAAACCATCCTGCCTCTAATAAAAGAAGGTCAAGGGAAGGTTCTAGTAAAAACTCCTAATGGAACAGGTTTGCTGAATTCAGACCATGTTACCGTTTCTAAATCGCTAGCCAATCGCTATAAGGGAAATGGGGCCGACATTGTTGCCGATGGAGAAAAATTTCTTAATCTTCCATACTTATGGGGTGGAATGAGCAGCTACGGATATGATTGCTCAGGTTTCAGCTATTCCATGTGTAAAGCAAATGGGTATATCATACCACGGGATGCACACGATCAGGCAAAAGCTGGGCTGGAAATCAGACTGGAAGAAATACAACCAGGTGATTTGCTCTTTTTTGCTTACGAAGAAGGAAAAGGCAGAATTCATCATGTTGGAATTTATTATGGTGACGGAAAATTACTCCATTCTCCCAATACAGGAAAAACAGTTGAAATTATTCCATTAGCAGGAACAATCTATGAACGAGAACTTTGTGCAGCAAGGCGATATTGGGTTAAGTCGGAGGCATAGTATGGTGAAATTATTACAAGTAAACAATTTGAAGAAACATTTCCATTTAGGAAAAAATGAAATCTTAAAAGCAGTGGATGGAGTGTCCTTCTATATTAATAAAGGGGAAACCTTTGGGGTTGTTGGTGAATCAGGTTGTGGAAAGTCTACAGCTGGAAGAACGATAATCGGCCTCTATGACCAAACCGAAGGAGAAGTTATTTTTAATGGAAAAAACATTCATACGTTAAATTCTAAGGAAAGACATACCTTTCACCGGCAAATGCAGATGATCTTTCAAGATCCTTATGCATCATTAAATCCAAGATCAACAGTAGCTGAAATTATATCAGAGCCCATGGAAGTCCATGGCTTGTTCCCAAATAAACAAGAGCGGCTAAATCGAGTCTATCAATTACTAGAGGATGTTGGGCTAAATCGCAATCATGCTGATCGTTATCCGCATGAATTCAGCGGAGGGCAGCGTCAAAGGATTGGTATAGCCCGTGCGCTGGCATTAGATCCGGAGTTTATTATCGCCGACGAACCAATTTCTGCTCTTGATGTTTCCGTCCAGGCACAAGTGGTGAATCTGTTAAAACGACTTCAGAAAGAAAAAGGGTTAACATATTTATTTATCGCTCATGATCTCTCGATGGTGAAACAAATTAGTGACCGAATTGGGGTTATGTATTTAGGGCAATTAGTTGAATTAACAGAAAGCAGTGAGTTATATAAAAAACCTCTGCATCCATACACCCAGGCACTGCTGTCTGCGATTCCGATTCCAGATCCAGATATTGAGGATCGGCGTGAACGGATTATTTTAAAGGGAGAGTTGCCAAGCCCAATCAATCCACCAAGCGGCTGCGTTTTCCGAACTCGATGCCCGATGGCGATGGAAGTTTGCTCCTCTGACAAACCAATCTGGAAGGAAGTGGAAGAAGGTCATTTCATCGCGTGTCATTTATATGATAAAAACAAAACAGGCGACCATGATTATTCACAGGTTGCGGTTACTAGGTAGGTATGGAGATATTAAAAGAGAAGATTCAAGAAGAACTAAACTGTTTTCAAGGACGCATTGGCTTAGCAATAGAAATTGAAGACACAAAACCTATACACCTGAATAGCCAGGATGTTTTTCAATCTGCAAGCCTTATTAAGATTCCGATTTTACTATCCGTCCTGCTTGCATATCATAAAGGTGATATTGATATACAGCAACAGATTATGATTTCACACGAAAATAAAGTAGGAGGATCAGGGGTTTTACAGGCGCTGTCCAATGGATTAACACTATCAGTTAAAGATTTAATGACCTTGATGATCATCGTATCAGATAATACTGCAACCAATATATTAATTGATTTATTGGGAATGGAGGCGATTAACGCAACATTTAAAGGAATGGGTCTTGAACAAACGAAGCTTAATAGGAAAATGATGGACTTTGCCGCAATAAAACAAGGGAAGGACAACCAGACAAATCCGGAAGAAATGATTCATTGCCTCAAATTAGTGAATCAATTTAATGAACATTTTAAAATCAATGGGCTAAATATTGCGAAAGATATGTTAAAACACCAGCAATACAGAGAAAAGCTCCCAGCACTGGTTGATGAAGATAAGATTATCGTTTTTAATAAAACCGGGGAATTGTCAAATGTCGAACACGATTGTGCAATATTTGATTATCAGGGAAGAATAGGTTATGGTGCTGTTTTAATGGACCGTCTTAATGACCAAGAACCGGCAAAACAAACCATCAGGAATATAGGGAAACATATTTCTGATTATTTCGTTAGAACTGAAAGAAATTAATTGGATTAGACTGACTTGGGAACATCCTGAGTCAGTTTTTGTATATGATAATAAAAATAAAATTTTTTTACCCCGTATCTTTTGATCATCTTGGAACGTTTATTAGGTAGAGAGTGTTAAAGGAGTGAACAAAATGTCTAACAAGCTGAGCTTGCACAACACAGAAGTCTTGCAGCAAGAAACTAGGACTGAGGAGTCTTTATGGCTGGAGTATTATCCAAAACTATATCAATATTGTCACTTTCTTACCCAAAATAAATGGGATGCTGATGATATTGCACAAGAGGCTTATCTGAAAGCCATGAAATATTATACTAATCAGCAATCATTCACCTTAGCCTTATTAAATAAAATTGCATATCATCATTGGATTGATCAGGTTCGAAAAAGAAAAAAGGAAATAATCGAATTAGATGATGCAATAGTAAATCAGAGAGAAGAGATTCAAGCTATTGATACAGTGTATTCCGTTGAATTACTGATGAAGCATTTTACACCAAAGCAAGCGATCATCTTTATGTTGAAAGAGGCATTTCAATATCAAGCGAAAGAAATAGCCGCAATCCTCAGGACGACAGAAGAAGCGGTAAAGTCCAATTTATATCGAGCAAAGAAAAGACTTGAAAAAGTGAGAGAAGATGAGAAGTCATTTCCTATTGAATTATTTTGGGATGAAGAAGAACGAGAATTATTAGCAGACCTTTTTTATCAAGCGCTAAAGATTCAAGATCCATCAATCCTCATTCAATCGATACCATTATTAAAAAGTGTCGCTGACAATCCACAAATGGTTACAAGGGAAATACGTTCGTATAACAGGTACACTCCTTCAAGCACTCTCTGTATGGCTGCGTAGCCAATATCTGCTTTCAAGGAGGACAAATGAATGAGTACAATTCCTTATGTAATAGAACAATCCAATCGTGGTGAACGTTCCTATGATATCTATTCACGATTGTTAAAAGATCGCATCATCATAATCGGTGATGAAATTAATGATCACGTGGCGAATAGTGTGGTTGCCCAATTATTATTTTTAGCAGCGGACGCACCCGATAAAGAAATATCACTTTATATCAATAGTCCGGGCGGTTCTACTTCAGCAGGATTCGCCATCTTTGATACGATGCAATATATTAAGCCGGATGTCAGGACAATATGTACTGGAATGGCAGCATCATTTGGTGCCATGTTACTGCTGGCTGGGACGAAGGGAAAACGATATGCATTGCCAAATAGTGAAATCATGATTCATCAGCCGCTCGGAGGTGTCAGGGGGCAGGCAACAGAAATAGAAATCTCTGCAAAACGTATCTTAAAGTTACGGGAACATATTAATCAAATTATTGCCGAAAGAACAGGCCAAAGTGTTGAAAAAGTAGCCAAAGATACAGATCGTGACTACTTTATGAGTGCAGAAGAAGCCAAAGAATATGGAATAATCGACGAGATTCTTTATCCAAAAGAATAAAGTAAAGAATATAAAGCAAATAATAGGTAAAAGGTTAGCTTAAAATGCTGGCCTTTTTTTTATTGACACGTTTTGTAACATGTCATATAGTTAAACAGGTGAATAGTTTAACAGTTTAACTATATTTTTATTTAGTAAAAGTGAGGTGAGAAATGGGCGATGGATAAAAAAATTATACAGGAACTAATCGACCGCTATGTGTCCGTTTCTTTTGAAGTCAATAAGAAAGCAGAGTCCTTAATCAAAAGTCAGATAGAAGAAGATCTAACGATTGATCAGCACTATATTATCGGATACATTCAGAATTCCAAGGAGTGCACGTCGTCGGAATTAGCAGAAGCCTTTGAAGTCAATAAAAGTGCGATTACAGCTATCATCAACCGGTTAGCGGACCGAGGTTTGATTGAAAGAAACCGTGATGAAAACGACCGAAGAGTTGTTTATCTTACCTTAAGTGATAAAGGAAAAGAGCTGATCCAAAAAACGCAGGAAAAGGTGCATCTTTTAGTAGAGTCATTTATCACCCAATTTGATGAAGCGGAAATTACCAATTTTATTAATACGTATGAGAAATTAGCCCTGATATTAACCAACATGAAGAAGGAAGAAGTGGGGGAGTAAAACGTGAGAGCGATAATAAAAGGAAAATGGTTTGTCCTTATGGCCTGGATTGCAGTTATTGCTGTGCTCCTTATGTCGGCACCAAATATGGAACAGCTGGTCCGGGAGAAAGGGCAAATTAGCGTTCCTGAAGGCTATTCTTCTACTTTAGCTGAGGAGATTTTAAACGATGTCCAGTCCAGTGAAAATAGCGGGAATGAATTACAAACAGCATTAGTCTTTCATAGTGAAAAAAAGTTAACAGAAGAAGACTTTTCACAGGCAGAAAAAGCTATTAAACAACTGGAAAAAGATAAGAGTGAATTGGGTATTACCTCTATCCTAACTCATTTCAATCAAGAAGAATTGAAAGAACAGCTTGTATCTGAGGACGGAAAAACCATCCTTGTTTCCTTAAATGTAACAGCTAATGACCGGGAAGCGAAAGACATTACAAAATCCTTATATAAAGCACTGGATAATGTGGAACTAGACCACTATTATACAGGCAACTGGCTAATTTCCGAGGATCTTGTAACGAATTCGCAAGAAGGTCTTAAGAAGACCGAAGGAATTACCGTTGTGTTTATTTTAATTGTGCTATTGCTTGTGTTCAGATCAGCAATCGCACCAATTATTCCATTAGTAACAGTCGGATTCAGCTATTTAGCCGCTCAATCGATCGTTGCTATTTTAGTAGATAAAGTGGATTTCCCATTATCCACCTTTACGCAGATATTCTTGGTTGCTGTACTGTTTGGTATTGGAACCGATTATTGTATCCTGCTGCTTAGTCGTTTTAAAGAAGAAATGTCTAAGAATGATAGTGTGGTAGAGTCAATCGTTATTACGTATCGTAATGCAGGAAAAACGGTGTTCTTCAGTGGATTAGCCGTGATGATTGGTTTTGCTTCGATTGGTTTTTCAACCTTCGTACTTTATCAGTCAGCTGCTGCTGTAGCGATTGGTATAGCATTATTGCTAGTAGGTTTGTTTACCATTGTTCCGTTTTTTATGGCTGTGTTAGGTAAGAAATTATTCTGGCCATCTAAGGGGAAGCTTGAACATGGTGAAAGTAAATTTTGGGGCTTTGTTGGCAGCTTTGCTTTAGCACGTCCTTTGATTGCGCTGCTCATTGTAGCGGCCATTTCAGTTCCAGCATTATTCACGTATGATGGAGATTTGTCGTTTAACTCATTAGAAGAAATTGGTGATGAGTTCAATTCCATTCAAGGATTTAATATAATTGCTGATGGATTCGGTCCTGGTGAATCGATGCCGACACAAATTGTCATTAAAAATGATGACGAGCTGAATACGTCTGAATACATTGCTCTGACGGAGAAAATCAGCCAAGAGCTTAATAAAATCAATGGAGTTGACGCAGTCCGTTCGGTTACACGGCCTACTGGTGAAACGATTGACGATTTATATATTTCAGAGCAAGTAAAAAGCCTAGAGGACGGTCTGGGTCAAGGGAACGACGGACTTGAACAGATCAGCAGCGGTCTTGCCGATGCAGGCAGCCAGCTCGCAGCCAATCAGCCTAAAATGGAAGAAGCTGCAGATGGAATCAGTCAATTGATTTCCGGAACCACCCAGCTTCAAACAGGCATGGGAACCATTCAAGTAAACCTTGCAAAAATTGAAGATGGATTAAAACAAGGTGCAGCTGGAACCACTCAAGTAAAAGAAGGTCTAGCGGTTATCAAGACTAAATCAGCCGAAGTTTTGGCGGGTAGTAAACTGTTACTTGAGGGGTACAAACAGACTGCGGAGGGTTTAAAGGCACTCCAAGGAAATTATGAACAAGTTGCAAAGGGCTTAAGTGATTTAAACGCGTCCTTAGTGGAAACAAATCAATATTTTACTAATTTAGAAAATGAATATAGTGGTATTAAGGATAATGAAAACTATAAAGCTATTAAAATGACCATCCAAGGGTCTCAGGTAGCAACGGCAGAATTATCAGGAACACTGAATAAATTGAACGCAGAATTAAAAGGTGCTCAGGAAGGAATTAGTCTGGCTAATGGTAAATTCTCAGAAGCCATTGCTGGTCAGGAAGCACTTGTGAAAGGAATGGAGGATCTTCTAAAAGGTCTAACAGAAATTGAATCAGGACTTTATTCGATGGGGAATGGCCAAGGACAAATAGTCGATAGTCTGCCTGAATTTTCAAAGGGTCTAAATGGTTTGAATAGTGGACAGCAGCAGATTTTATCAGGATTTAAGGACATGAGCGGTCAAATTACTCAGTTGACAGATGGGTTAACGCAAAGTGCGGATGGTTTAAATCAAGTATCTGATGGGTTAGAGTCTGCACAGGAATATCTAGTTGGAGTATCGGAACAAGAGCAAAATGGTTTCTTTATTCCACAGGAGGTCCTTGATGGCAAAGACTTTGAGCAGGTATTAAACACCTATATGTCAAAGGATCGTAAAGTGATGACGATTGATGTGGTCTTTAACAAGAACCCATATTCGAATGACGCTCTTCATACAGTCCCTGAAATTAAGGAAACAGTGGAGCGGATTGTAAAGGATACGAAGCTTGAAAATGCAGAAATAGCGGTAGGCGGTGTATCAAGTATGCACCATGACCTAGATAATATTTCACAGGCGGACTATTCTCGAACAGTAGTGCTTATGTTGATTGGAATTACGATCATTTTAATCATTCTGTTCCGTTCCATCATTATGCCTTTATATTTGATAGGTTCATTAATCTTAACGTATTTTACTTCTATGGCACTTGCAGAAGTATTATTTGTAAATCTTTTAGGCTATTCAGGAATTAGCTGGGCAGTTCCGTTTTTCGCCTTTGTTATTTTAATCGCACTCGGAATTGACTACAGTATTTTCTTAATGGACCGATTTAATGAATTTAAACATATGCCAGTAGAACAAGCGATTCTCATCTCGATGAAGAAAATGGGAACGGTTATTATCTCTGCGGCTGTCATTTTAGGTGGTACTTTTGCTGCCATGATGCCGGCTGGTGTTTTATCATTACTTCAAATTGCGGCCATACTTTTAATTGGACTTTCACTCTATGCTCTTGTGATTTTGCCGCTGTTTGTTCCAGTCATGGTCAAAACCTTCGGCGAGGCAAACTATTGGCCGTTTAAAAAGAATACCGATACGGTTGTTAATGATCATTCAACACATATGTAAGACAGAAGCACGCTGAGATACTCAGCGTGCTTTCTGCATCTACTCGACAATAATTGTTCCTTTAAACATATTCATCCCACAGGTAAAGGTATATTCACCTTCTTTGTCAGGGGTAAAGGTTAAATTTGTTGTACCTGCCTTTAGATTTACATTATTTAAATTGAAATCCGGCATCATAAAGGTTGAGAAACAGCTATTATCACCTGGATTTGTAATGTTTAATTCCACTGGTATTCCTTTTTTAACTTTAATAACATTAGGGGAATAGCCAGTTGGTGTTACCATCATGTCTATTCTAGGGTTAGTTTCACTCGTAATATCAAGTTCAGTTTTTGTTGGAGGAGTATTAGTCTCCTGTGTTTGAGCTGCTTCGGCATTACCAGGAATCTTAACAAGATCACTGCTATATAGAAATAAAAATAAGGCAATCAGAACTAATCCTGCTGAAAATATATTAAAGGGCGAAATTCCTTGCGTATCAAGTGAAAGCTTACCGTTTGTATCAACGATGATAAATAAAATAACAAGACCAAGAATAATAACATACAGGCCTAGTAATATCCCAAGCATGATCGTTGGGTTATCAAACTGAAGTATTACACCTAATAGAGCACCGACAATTCCACTAATGATACCGGAAACCGATCCGCTTAATATCGCCAAAATCCCAACAGGCTGACCTGCTATAAAACCTAGGACGAAACCGATTAAGGTACCTAAACCAACAGGGAAAAATAACTCTCCAGACAGAATTCCGCTGATGTATCCAGATAAAAGACCTCCCATCATGGTCAGGACGATGACGACAATTGTACCTGAAAGTTTGGCTAGTTTATTTTTCTTCCGATGTAAAAGGAAAATGGAATATCAAGTAAATAAACTCATCATAACTATCGTGAAAATCGATAATATAAACATTTGACAATCTCCTCTAAACTATTAATAACAACATACGTACATTATAAATGCATTAGTAAGAATAAAGATTGTCTTTTTAGTGGTGTTTATGAACGTTTAATGAAAACTTTAGGGGAAAAAAAGTAATTAAAAAATAAAACGGTGCAGGATTGTAATCAGAATATTTTTCCATAATAATATTTGACATTTACGTATTTGAAATATATAATTTTTTCAAAAATACTATTTGAAACTGTGAAGAGGATTAGTAAAATGTAAGGTGTCTTACAAAGAGAGGAAACCATTGGTGGAAGGTTTCTTAAGACAGACATTTGAACCTGCCTCGGAGTTCTGTATCGGATTCGTTTTTGAAGATACATGCGGATAAAATCCGTTATCATGTCGAGAGTATAAAGCATTCGCTTTATGAATTTAGGGTGGTATCGCCAGGTCTTGGTCCCTTTTTGGGGCCAAGGCCTTTTTATATTTAAGGCTGTGTTAAAGCAATTCTTTGATTTCATACCCTGTTGTTTGGAGCGGAAGGCACGAAGACTCCTCGAAAATGCTATCGCATTTTCTTCGTGCGTGGGCGGATTCAAGGAGTAATTCAATGTCCTGCGGGAGTACGGGGCAGGGGAGACCCCACAGGCGCTTAAGCGCCGAGGAGGCTCCCCGTACCGCCCGCGGAAAGCGAAGTGCCTGGAGCGGTAATCAACAGCCAATTTTAACACAGCCATATTTAAAAAAATAATGAGGTGTCAGCATGGCTAAGGAATTTGTAAAAGATGTTACCAGTATGGACGAGGATTTCGCCCAGTGGTATACCGATGTTGTAACAAAAGCAGACTTAATTGATTATTCAAGTGTACGCGGATCGATGATCATCCGCCCTTATGGGTATGCACTTTGGGATAATATTAAAAATGAATTGGATCGCCGTATCAAAGAAACAGGACATGAAAATGTCTATATGCCATTATTTATCCCTGAAAGCTTGCTCCAAAAAGAAAAGGATCATGTCGAAGGCTTTGCACCTGAAGTGGCATGGGTTACACACGGCGGTTCTGAGGAACTTGCTGAGCGTTTAGTCGTCCGCCCAACTTCAGAGGTTCTTTTCTGCGAGCATTATAGCAATATCATCCATTCATACAGGGATTTACCGAAGCTTTATAATCAATGGGCTAACGTGGTCCGCTGGGAAAAAACGACTCGTCCATTCTTACGTACATTAGAGTTTTTATGGCAGGAAGGTCACACTGCACATGCGACCGATGAAGAAGCGATGGAAGAAACCATCAAAATGCTGAATGTCTATGCTGCAATCTGTGAAGAGATTCTAGCGATCCCAGTAGTAAAAGGTCAGAAGACGGAAAAAGAAAAATTTGCTGGTGCAAAAGCTACTTTTACCATTGAAAGCTTAATGCATGATGGTAAAGCCCTTCAATCCGGAACGTCTCACCACTTTGGAACGGGTTTTGCGGAAGCATTCAATATCCAATATACCGATAAAGAAGGAAAGCTTCAGTATGTACACCAAACATCATGGGGCTTTACTACAAGGATCATTGGGGCATTAATTATGGTTCATGGCGACGACCGTGGTTTAGTTATTCCTCCAAAAGCGGCACCAACTCAGGTAATGATTGTCCCAATCGCACAGCACAAAGAAGGAGTTCTTGATTTCGCTTATGATTTGAAGAAGTCTTTATCCGGTGTTGCTCGTGTAAATATCGATGCAAGCGATAAAAAGCCAGGCTGGAAATTCAATGAGTACGAAATGAAGGGGATTCCAGTTCGTTTAGAAGTTGGACCAAAGGACATTGAAAACAAGCAGGTTGTGTTGGTAAGAAGGGATACTTTAGAAAAGGTATTTGTTCCTTTGGATCAATTAGAAACCAAGCTTGTTGAATTACTCGATGATATTCAATCAAATTTATATAATAAAGCTTTGACGCACCGTGAAGAAAGAACATCTGTAGCTGTAACGCTTCCAGAATTAAAGGAAAAGCTTGAAGCGAAACCAGGCTTCATTAAAGCTATGTGGTGCGGAGACCTTGCGTGTGAAGAGAAAATCAAAGAAGAAACAACGGCAACTTCAAGATGTATTCCATTTGAACAAGAACAGGTTTCTGAAACTTGTGTATGCTGTGGGAAAGAAGCAGACAAAATGGTTTATTGGGCAAAAGCATACTAATAAATATGGAGACTCTTCCTTTTTGGAGGAGTCTTTTTATTAAAGGCTACTTGATGACCGAAATCAAAAGCAAAATGAAAAAGTGGCAACCAAGAAGAGTTCATGAAGCACAAAATCAGAATGAATATGAAAAAGTGCTCCTCATGGAGGCTTCATGAAGCCCAAAATCAAAGGCAGAAAGAAAAAATTATCCTCATGAAGGACTTATGAAGCCCAAAGTCGAAAAAGAAAAGTAATAACGGTCATCATGATGAAGACTGATGTTTAAGGGGGTAAACGGGTTGAAACCAATTTTAAGAGAATTTCCAGAGGAGTTTACTTCAGAAAGACTATTAATCAGAAATCCCATGCCTGGAGATGGAAAAGCGGTATATGACGCGATTCAGGCTTCATTAAATGAACTAAAACCGTGGATGCCATGGGCTCATAATAATCAAACCCAACAGGATGTAGAAGCCAATATCCGTGATGCCTATGTAAAATTTTTAGCTCGCGAGGATCTTAGATTACTTGTTTTTAATAAAGAGACAGGTGAATTTATTGCCTCTTCAGGATTGCATAGAATCGACTGGGCTGTGCCGAAGTTTGAGATTGGCTATTGGATCGATACTCGGTTTTCTGGAAAGGGTTATATTACAGAAGCTTCCGAAGCCATCACAGAATTTGCCATTAAAGAACTGAATGCTAGGCGTGTAGAAATCCGCTGTGATTCACGAAATATCAAAAGTCATGCAGTACCAGAACGATTAGGCTTTACTTTAGAAGGTATTTTAAAAAATAATAGTATCGCAGTTGATGGCAAGGAATTAAGAGATACATGTATCTTTGCGAAAATAGTGTAAATCATTAAAAAGAGTACCTGTTACTACAGGTACTCCTTATTTATATACCCAGCTTTTTCCCTGGATTGTGATTTCTAATCTTTAAGGACTTATGTTATGGTTCGAATTATTCAAAAATAGTCGTGTGTGATTTGCATCACTTACTCCTTATGTAAATTATCATAAATCCCTATATAAATAGTGATAACTACATAAGGAGTGATACTTTTGTTAGATCAAAGAACAATCGAAATTATTAAATCAACAGTACCTGTATTAGAAAAACATGGTGAAACCATTACAACTCGTTTTTATCAAATGATGTTTGGTAATCATCCAGAACTGTTAAATATCTTTAACCATGCAAATCAAAAACAAGGAAGACAACAAAAAGCTCTTGCTGGAACGGTCTATGCGGCAGCTCAATATATAAATAATCTGGAAGCAATTCTTCCTGTTGTTAAACAAATTGCTTATAAACATAGAAGTCTTGGAATTAAAGCCGAGCATTACCCGATTGTAGGAAAGCACCTATTATTAGCTATTAAAGATGTATTAGGTGACGCTGCTAGTGAGGAAATCATTGACGCATGGGGAAAGGCCTATAATGTAATTGCAGATGCATTTATCAGTGTCGAAGCTGAAATGTACGAACAAGCTTCTTCTCAAAAGGGTGGATGGGACGGTTTCCGCAGCTTTGTGGTTGACCGTAAAGTAAAGGAAAGCGATGTTATTACTTCCTTCTTTTTAAAACCAGTGGATAATCAAGAAATTGCTCATTTCCTTCCTGGGCAATATATCAGCATAAAACTTGAAATCGATGGTGAAGAATATACTCATATCCGTCAATACAGTTTGTCAGATTCTCCGGGTAAAGAGTATTACCGTATTAGTGTAAAACGTGAAGCTGGTACTCCACATCCAGATGGAATGGTATCTAATTACCTGCATGACATCGTAAATGAAGGATCGATCCTTAAGGTTAGTGCTCCAGCAGGAGATTTTGTTCTGGATACTGAAAAAAATACACCTGTTGTGTTAATAAGCGGCGGTGTTGGGTTAACACCAATGTTGAGTATGTTAAAAACAGTGGTTGAATTCCAGCCGCAACGAAACGTAACATTCATTCATGCCGCAGCAAATGGTAAAGTGCATGCTTTAAAAGATGAAGTTGTAGCCCTAACCACGCTCGAACATGTAAACTCATTTTTCTTTTATGATTCACCAACAGAGGAAGACCGTATGAACAATGCCTTCGATGTTGAGGGATATGTGACACAGGAATGGTTAGTTAACAACATTTCTACCATGGATGCAGACTTCTATTTCTGCGGTCCTGTACCATTTATGAAAGCAATCAATACTTATTTAAAGAATTTAGGAGTTCAGGAAGAAAGAATTCGATTTGAATTTTTTGGACCAAAAGGCAATCTTGAAGAAAGTGTGGAAAAAGAACCGGTTTCCGTTTAGAAAATCGGTATCCTTTATAGGATTTAAACGTTGAAATAAAGCTATTTTCATAGATTCATATATGTATATGCTGAATTCCCTTTGTGCCCCATGGAAGCATAACCATACTTCAAAAAACAAAACAACGGATAAGAGTTTATACAAAGTTCCGTTATATCCAATTATACAAATTATTGATATCGGCGGAAACGGATATATTATTGTTACTACGGTCATGCATTCCTATAGATATCCTCGTTTCTATTGGTATCGCTTTAATCGGCTTAATTATATATTGGAAACTTAATAAGAAAAATGAAAAATCGCAAAAGTTAAAAGCAAGTTAACTGTTCCAGTTAAAGAGAAGTTCTATATCAAGACCATCCTTTTTAGGGTGGTCTTTTTGTGGGTGGGATCAATATGAAATTCAAAAACTGGGCAAACTCTTTTACTAATATTCCTTCAAAAATGTGCATGCTTATATACTGTTTAACCAGAGCCACAAGTACCCCACAAAAAGGTAATTGCAGTTCATTTTGTTCTCAAATTCCTTGTAAAACCTTATATTACACATATCAAAGAGATAGAGAAAAAAGTTTATAACCTGAAAAATGTAAGTGAAATATAAACTATTTTCTGAATAGATTTCAGTTCATTTCTAATCCAAATGTTAATTATCAGAAAATTCGATATTGATTATAAATTGAGACAATCATATTCTTGGACTATCAAACCAATGCTTTTATTGAGGAGTGAAAGAATGCGTTTAGGTGGTCCTGTTTTTAAGGAATCAAAAGATCCTGGTGAATTAGTTAAACTGCACCAAAAGTTAGGTTATTCGGCAGCATATTGTAAGTACATTGAAGACCCTTATGAAAGAGAAGAGTATAAACACGCTTTTAAAGAAGCAGATATTGTGTTAGCTGAAATGGGTGCCTTCTGCATGAATATTTCCGACCCAGACCTAAACCAGCAAGAAAAAGCTATCAAAATGATTATTAAAAGGCTTGAGCAGGCTGAGGAAATGGAAGCATTGTGCTGTGTGATGCATGGAGGAAGCTACAATAATAATGGATGTGTGCAAGCTCATTTTGACAATTTTTCTGAAAAAAATATTGAGCATAACATTCATGTTATCCAACGAATAGTAGATGAGGTACAGCCGAAAAAAACAAAGCTTGTACTAGAAACAGAGAGTTACGTGCTTCCGGATAACCCAAAACTATATCTTCATATGTTAAAAGAAATTAATAGAGAGGGATTTGCTGTTCACCTCGATCCAGTAAACATGGTCTCGTCGCCAAGAAGGGCGTATTACAACGGAAAATTTATAAAGGAATGTTTTGAAACGTTAGGTGAGTATATTGTGAGTTGTCATGCGAAGGATACTAACCTTATTGATCACGCCACAACACAGATTACAGAAACTTATCTTGGCAATGGAATACTTGATTATGGTACCTATTTAACAGAATTAAACAAACTTTCACAAGAACCGCCTCTCATGATTGAACATATAACGGAGGAACAACTCCCCAAAGCACTAAATTACATTTTTAATAAGGCATCTGAACTAGGCTTGATATTTAAACATTTAAAAAAGCGAGAAATAGTAAACTTGTAGGTTAGGAGGAGGAAGGATTTGATGAAACTAGCTGCAATTGTTGGAGAAAATCAAGCAGTGTTGATAGAAAAAGATAAACCCATACTTCATGAAGGGTGGGCACTTGTAAAAATTTATGCTGCTCCGATGTGTGCTGAATATAAAGGATTTATTCATGGCCATAAAAATGACTGTCTCGGTCATGAGGGGGCAGGTGAAGTAGTTGAAACAACACCGGGAAGTAAGGTGAAGGTTGGAGACAGAGTGGTAGTTATGCCGCAGTATCCATGTGGCGAGTGCGAATACTGTTTGTCAGGAAGCTATATTTATTGTGAGCATAACATGGACTATCACGCAGGTACCATGTCTCAATATATTGCAAAACCTTCATGGCTGCTACAGAAAATCTCAGATGGAGTTTCATACGAAAAAGCATCATTGGCGTGCTGTGGACTGGGACCATCACATGGCGCATTTGAGGAAATGGGGATAAATGCTTTCACTACAGTTTTAATTACTGGTATAGGTCCAGTTGGACTTGGGGCAATAATCAATGCTAAATATCGCGGTGCAAGGGTAATTGCAGTCGAAATGAATGAGTATCGTGTCAATTTAGCGAAAGAACTTGGTGCAGATTATGTAATTGACCCACTTGATGAAGATGCTGTAGCAAAAATTAAAGAATTAACAAACGGAAAAGGTCCTGATTTTGGGATTGATTGCTCAGGTGTTCCAGCCGCACACCGTTTATTAATTGATTGTGTCAAACGGCTTGGGAAAATTGCATTTATAGGAGAATGTGAGAAAGATTCAAACATTCGGATTAGCCCTGATTTAATTCGTAAAGGGATCCATTTAATAGGATCTTGGCATTACAATCTAAATGAATATCCGAAGATTATGGAAATTATACAAAATTCCCCTCATATTGATAGATTTATTACACATTCATTTCCTATGAGTCGTATTCAAGAAGCATTTGAAATTTCTGCTTCTCAAAATAATGGAAAAATAATTATTAAACCGTGGGAGTGAAGAAATGAAAATTGGCATTAATTTGTTGCTATGGACAGATCATCCGCAGCCGTCTAAACATGAAGGGCTTTTTGCCAAGATTAAGCATTGGGGATTTGACGGAGTGGAGATTCCAATTGATCCTATTGAATACCAAAATTCGGAGAAAATAGCTAAACTGCTAGACGAATTGCATTTGGAAAGAACAACGATTACAGCCTTAGACGGAACATTGGCTGATCCATCAAGCCGAGAGCCAAAATTAAGACAAGCTGCCATTGACGTTCTAAAAAGAAACATAGAAAAGACAAAAGCAGTTGGTGCAGATTTGATGGTTGGTCCAATATTTCAGGGGCTTGGTAAATTTACGGGTCACTCTCCTCAGCCAGATGAATGGAAGTATGCAGTTGAAACCATTCGTACTGTTGCTGAATTTGCACATACGCTTGATGTGAAACTGGCCTTAGAACCATTAAATCGGTTTGAAATGTATGTGGTTAACACGGTTGCTGACGGAGTTAGATTTATTAAAGAAGTAGATATGGAAAATGTAGGTCTTTTAGTCGATACACACCATGGGAATATTGAGGAAAACAACACAGCAAAGGCATGGGAAAGTGTCGCAGAATATATTTTTCATGTTCATATATCCGAAAACCACCGGGGTGTCCCTGGCAGTGGTCAAGCAATCCCTAAAGAGATATTTGAAACACTTAAAAAAAGTTCCTATGATAACTGGCTTACGATTGAGGCGTTTGGTCAAAATGTTCCCGGGTTAATCTCAAGGCTTCACCTATGGCGTTCTTTTTCGAATGATAATGATGATTCGGCACGGCTGGGAATTGAATTTATTCGTCAAAATCTTTAATGGAAAATCTCTTTAAGAGGTGAGAGTGTGCCTAAAGTTAAAACGAATGGTATTGAACTGTATTATGAGGAAAGAGGAAGCGGAACTCCCTTATTTTTAATTATGGGATTAGGAGCTGATGGCTCGTTATGGGAAGAACATGTAAAAGTTTATGAAGAGCACTTCCGTTGCATTTTGATTGATAATCGGGGATCTGGACGTTCTGAAAAACCTGAAGGTCCCTACAGTACAAAAGAAATGGCAGAAGATATCGCGGGATTAATGAAAGCGCTTCAAATAGAAAAAGCCCACGTTTCAGGAATTTCAATGGGAAGCGGTATTGCGCAAGAACTTGCATTAACCTATCCACAAATGATTAAATCCCTTACTTTAATTGCTTCGTGGGATCAATGCGAACCGTATACGAAAAGAATTTTTGAGATGTTTAGGTCAACCGCTGGAAAATGCGAACCTAGTACGTTTACACGCGTTCTACAGCTGTGGATCTTTACACCTGATTACCATAAATATCACCTAGACGATTTGTTAAGAAGGGAACAGGAAGGAGATCAAAACCCTTATCCTATGCCTTTGCACTCTTTCCAGGCACAGTGTGATGCTTGTATTTCACATAACACAAAAGGGCGCCTTGGTTCTATCAATGTTCCTGTACTAGTAACAAGTGGAGATATAGACATTTTTACCCCTTTGAGTTATTCAAAAGCAATCGCTGATGAAATTCCAAATGCTGAATTATTTGTCCTGCCAGGAACAGGTCATACTCATCATTGGGAAAAGTTACGTGAATTTAATGAAAAAACGCTAGAGTTTATGCTGCTCTGTGATAGATAAAACGAAAGGTGGTTAATGAAATTGAATCCAAAAATTTCAATTGGGTCATGGGCATTTGCTTTTGGTCCGTTTTCAAAAGAACCTTGGTCATTTTCCCGTATTCTTCAATACGCTTCTAAGGCTGGGTATGATGGTGTGGAAATCAATGGATTTCACCCACACCCTAATCCTGAAATTTACGATACAGTTACCAAACGGATAGAACTAAGAAAAGAAATGGAATCGTATAATCTGGGAATCTCAGGGTATGCACCTGATTTTACTTCTGCTCCACCTGCACTGGTTGAACAATCAAAATATTTGGAGCTTATTAAGAAATACATTCAATTCTCGCAAGATATTGGTACAACTATTTTGCGTATTGATACGGTAAGTCCTCCTGAGGCGATTTCAGAACAAGAATATAATGAACGTTTTAATCGGCTTGTATCAAATTGGAAGGCCTCTGCAGAAATAGCAGAGCAGGAAGGAATGAAAATTGTCTGGGAATTTGAGCCGGGTTTCTGGTTAAACAAGCCAAGTGAAGTGAAAAGATTAGTTGAATCAGTGAATAATCCGGCATTTCAAATTCTATTTGATACAAGCCATGCTTATATGAGTGGTGTCATTGGTGCAAGGCATATCGGTGAAAGAGAAGTTTTGTCTGGGGGTACTATCGAATATGCCAAAATGCTTGAGAACTATATTGGACATTTTCACGTAATTGATTCGGATGGGACGCTTCATGATAATGAAACAAGCACACATGCCGAATTTGGCAGCGGTTATGTTGATTTTAAAGGATTTTTTACGGAGCTTAAGCCAGTCATTTCAAATTTGGAGTGGTGGTGTGTTGACTTCTGCTTCAATGCTCATGTAGAAGAATGGGGAAGAAGGGCAGTTCCTTTTATTAAGAATCGAATACAGGAGGTTTCGTAAATATGACACTAAAATTTGGATGCCAGACATATACGTGGCAAATGTCTTATGAGAAGTATAAAGACAAGGTTTCAGATATTCTAGATTCTATTCAAAAGGCTGGTTTTCAAGGCGTTGAAGCAGAAGTTTGCATGCTGGGTCCTTATTCTAACAGCCCAGAGAGACTGGTTGAAGCATTGCAAAGTAGAAATTTGCAGTTAGCAGCATTGACCCTGGCTTTACCTTGGCAAAACGGAAAGGAGACTGAAGATGAAAAGCAGGAGGCGAACCATCTATTAAACTATTTAAGTTATTTTCCAGAAGCAAGGTTAATACTAGTCCAACTGCCTGGGAAAGACCGTTCAAATCTTTTAGAGCGTCAACGGAATTGCTTGAAGTGTGTAAATACTGTGGCGGAAAGAGCGCATAACCTTGGTATTATAAACACATACCATCCTAATTCACCAAACGGATCGGTATTTCGAACTGCAGAAGACTATGACGTTATGTTTGCTGGCTTGGATACACGATATGTTGGGTATTGTCCTGATTCAGGGCATATCGCAAATGGGGGAATGGATGTAATGAAAGTTTTCCAAACAAGTCGTTCCCTCATTAAGCACGTTCATTTTAAAGATATCTCAGGGAAAAAAGAGTGGCGGACTATGGGAGAAGGTATTATTGATCATACAGGTATTGTGAATTTCCTTCGGAAAACAAGTTACGATGGCTGGATTCTGGTTGAAGAAGAATCGACGTGGTCTAAATCAAACCCAAATGCTGCGGCAATAAAAAATGGTCAATATGTGCAAAGGTATTTACAATAAATAATTCTCATTGAGCTTAATAAAACACTGAATCAAAAAAGGGGGATAGCACTTGATGAAAATGGAAATAAATCAGAATCAATCCATTCCAATAGAGATTCAGTATGGTAGGATAGATTTGGCTAAAAAACAGATAAAGAAATATTGGCAGCTGTATATTCTTATGCTGCTTCCACTAACATATATTCTCATTTTTAAGTACGTTCCTATGGCGGGAGTTCAAATTGCATTCAAGGATTACAATTTTGTAAAAGGGATTTGGGGTAGTGAGTGGGTCGGATTACAACATTTTATAACCTTTTTTTCCTCACCGAATTTTTGGCCGATTTTTCGAAATACATTGGAAATTAGTCTTATAACCTTGTTATTTAATTTTCCGGCACCCATAATTTTGGCTTTGTTTTTAAATGAAATACGGATGGGATTTTTTAAAAAGTCAGTCCAAATGGTTACTTATGCACCCCACTTTATTTCAACAGTGGTCATGTGTGGGATGATTCTATTATTTCTTGCCCCAAATGGAGAGATGGGTAAATTATTTACGCAATTGGGACTCAAGCCCATTAACTTTATGGGAATTGCCGACGAGTTCAAATTTGTATATGCCTTAACTGACATGTGGCAGCATATGGGGTATTCGTCGATAATTTATTTAGCTGCACTTGCTGGCATTAACCCTGAACTATATGAAGCAGCCAAGGTGGATGGTGCTTCTAGATTGCAAAAAATGATCTACATTGACTTGCCTGGTATTGCACCTGCGATTGTCATCATGTTAATACTTAGCACAGGTGACGTTTTAAATGTAGGATTTGAAAAAACGTATTTACTGCAAAATAATCTGAATTTGCCAGGTTCTGAAGTAATTGCAACATATGTATACAAAGTCGGACTTCTTAATGCGAACTATAGTTATTCTACTGCAATTGGAGTCTTTAACTCTGTTATTTCATTTACTTTACTTATTATCGTTAATGCCTTTGCTAGAAAAATTTCAGAACATAGCTTGTGGTAATGTTCGTTGTAAAAAGAGGTGAAGTAAATAATGGTTAAAAACACACGCATTCGAGATTCAACGTCTGATAAAATCTTTTTAGTCTTTATCTATTTTGTTTTAATATTATTTCTTTTTATTATTTTGTACCCACTACTCCATATTGTAAGTGCATCTATAAGCGATTCTGATGCAGTCACAGCAGGCCGTGTAAGCATCTTTCCAGTAGAGCCTACTTTAATAGCTTACAAAACTATTTTCCAAAGTCCTGACTTAATTATGGGATATGCAAATTCCATTTTCTATACCGTTGTCGGCACCATTGTTCAGGTATCTATGACGGTTCTGATTGCTTATCCACTTTCTAGAAAAGGAATTTACGGAAGAGGCTTAATAATGGGGATTCTCGTATTTACTATGTTTTTTAACGGAGGCCTCATTCCAACTTATTTAGTTGTCAAAGAACTTGGTTTATTGGACACAAGATGGGCAATGATTATTCCTCAAGCATTGGTCGTGTTTCAGGTAATTATAGCCCGGACATTTTTCCAATCAACCTTGCCGGATGAACTTTATGAGGCTGCACAATTGGATGGTTGTAATGAATTTAAGATATTTCTAAATATAGTGCTTCCTCTTTCAAAACCAATTATTGCTGTTTTAGTTCTGATGTACACGGTAATGAACTGGAATGCCTATTTTGAAGCCTTAATTTATTTGAGCAGCGATAAACTGTTTCCTCTGCAGCTTGTTTTGAGAAACATTTTAATTATGAATAATCCGCCCGGTCAAATTATTACTGATCCAGTTAAATTGGCTGCAATGAAAGAGGTAGCGGAACTAATGAAATATGCACTCATCGTTGTTGCTAGCATACCTGTACTTGTTTTATACCCATTTATCCAAAAGCATCTCATTAAAGGTGTGATGATTGGTTCAATCAAAAGTTAATAACTTTCTTTCAAAGGTTAGTAGCTTTTAGGAATATGTAGTGGCAAGGGAATGGTTCTATAAAAATCTCATGTGAGCGGGGTATATTATGAAAAAGATGTTCGTTTTAATAGCTTCCTTATTAATCGTACTTACCGGGTGTATAAATTCTGAATCTGAAAAAACAACGGGGGGAAAAACAAAATCTGGTGACTTGGTACTGCCTGCCTTTTCCGTTCAATCACCTGATATTCAAGACTATGATAATAATGATTTAACCAAATTAATCGAAAAGAAATTTAATGTGGAAATAAAATGGACGTTATCCCCAGAAGAGGGTGCATTAGAAAAACAGCAATTGCTTATGGCAAGTGGCAATTATCCAGCCATTTTTTTCGGTGGGGATTTCAATCAAAATGATCAGGTCAAATTTGGGAAAAACGGTGCATTTATTCCTCTTAATGATTTAATTGAAGAGCATGCACCCAATATAAAGACCGCATTTAAACAAAAGCCGTATTATGAAAAAGGTGTGACAGCTCCAGATGGCAACATTTATGCACTTCCTGGTTTAGAGGAATGTTATCATTGTGATTACTCTCAAAAAATGTATATTAACGTGAAATGGTTGGAAAAATTAGGTCTAAATATGCCTGCTACAACAGAAGAACTTGAAACCGTACTAAAGGCATTTAAAGAAAACGATCCAAATGGAAACGGGAAACAGGATGAAATTCCTCTGACTGGTGCAATTAAAGCGTGGCATGGAGAACCTAACGGATTTCTAATGAATGCATTTATTTATGACAATGAAATGGATTATTTTTCGATGGAAAATGGAAAAGTAGATTTTGTCGCAAATAAACCAGAATGGAAGCAGGGCTTAGAGTATATTAGCAGGTTATATGACCAAGGCTTAATTGACCCGCAAGCATTTACCCAGCAAGAAGAAGGATTGAATAAACTAAATAATAATCCGGGGGATGTAATTGTCGGTGCATTTACAAATGGCTGTTGTACCCCAACAGTTGAAAAAGACGGCCGTTGGACAGAATACGAAGTTGTTCCCCCATTAAAAGGACCTAAAGGTGTACAATTCGCTGCCTATTATGGAGGCGGTGTTGGCAACGCTTCATTTGCCATTACAGATAAGGCTACAAAAGAACAGCAAATTGCTGCTATCAAAATTGTCGATTATCTTTTCTCAAAAGAAGGTTCACTCGATGCAATGTATGGACCAAAAGAGGTTGGTTGGTTTGATCCTAAAGAAGGCGAATTTGGTATTAATGGGAAACCAGCTTTATACAACGCTATCGAACCGTGGCAGCGAGAAGATAAAGATAAGAGAAGTGTTACATGGGAAAACGGATTGAAATATACACCAAGGGAGATCTTTGAAGCAAGAGCACAAAATCAGGATATTACAAAACCGGACGGTTATGAAGTCTACCTTTCGAAAATGACTGATAGGATGTCCTCCTATAAACCAATAGAAACTTTTCCTATTTCCATTTGGTTAGACCCTGAAAAAGCTCAGCAAATCGCTCAGATGAGAACCGATATAAATACCTATGTTCAAATAAATACTGTCCAGTTTATTACCGGCCAAAAAGATATAAATAAGGACTGGGATGATTATGTTAAAGGATTTAACGGGCTTGGATTATCTGATTATCTAAGTGCGTATCAGAAAGCATACGATAATATGTATAAGTAACTAAATATATTAAATGACCCTGCTTGAGTATTTTTCAACAGGGTCATTTTTTATTATGAGAGTATATATGATTACGATTGTTTTCTTCTGCAATTATTTATTTCACCTATAGATTATATTATAATTAAAATAACATACTCAAAAAGGAGTACCCAATGAAAAGATCTTGGTACTATAGAATGATATTTTCATACATTCCTATTTTTTTTATAATGACTTCATTTTTATTTTTTATTTTTTTCCAAACAGTTAATGAGCATTTAAGAAAAAATGCTATTCGAACTAGTGAATTACTTACTTTACAGACAAAAGAAAAAGTAGAGGATTCTCTGGAAACTATTGATTATGAGCTTGTCACCTTTTCTATGGATAAAGTGCTTAACCTTTTCTTTCAACAAAAGAATACGGATAATGTCTTTCTTAATAGACAAGTTTTAAGTGAATTTGAAAAGATAAAACAAAAAAACCCACTTTTAGATTCTATTTATTTAGTTCGTTTCCAAGATGAAATTGTTTTAAGTGAAAAGGATATGTATAATTTAAAGGAATTTCCTGATAACAGATTTATTTCAAGCTTACCACAAGATGCCAAGCAACCTTTTAAATGGACAAATTCGCGGAAATTTAAAGAATTTGAAAGTCAGGCTTCTAAAAACGTTGTCTCATTAGTAAGAAAGGTTTATACCGTTAACGGTGAACTTGGCTTTATTGTTGCGAATGTAAGGGTAAATGACATACAACGGATGATTACAGGCTTATTTTATGACGACTTGCACTTTATTGGAATTAAAGGAAAAAACAAATCTCCCATTTTAACAAAGGATGATTCTTTTGACCAAAATGCTAAAGTCATTTCAAAAGTTACATCAGATTATACAGGATGGGTTTTTGAAAGCGGATTCAAAAAGGGTAACTTATATAGTTTTATTTCAATGCTATCAAGCATTTGGGTACAGGTAGGAATTATTTTCTTTATTCTTAGTATTATTTCACTTGTGTATCTAACTAAAAGAAACTATAAGCCTATTGAATCAATAGTCTCCAATATCCATTCTTTATCATTACATACTGATAAAACGTTAACTAAAAGTAAGGTTAACGAATTTAATATAATTAGGTCTGCAATAGAAGATTTAAGTTTAAAGTCTATTGAATATCAAAAACAACACGAAGAAGGGGTAAACATACAAAAGAAACAAATGTTTTATGAGATCATTGAAGGAGTACGGCAGATTAACTTAACAGAGTGGAAAAGGGAAAGCGAGAAATATCATTTGCCTTCACAAGTTCACAATATACAAGTTATTGTAATTGAGCTCGATCAATACCCTGAATTTTGTAAAATGTATAGTTCCAATGATCATGAAGCACTAAAGTATACGATGAAAAAAAATACAAGCGATATATTTCAAAAACATTCACTTTATAGCTGGGGTGAATGGATTTCCAATAAACAATTAACATGTATAATTTTTTGTGGTGACAAAAATATAGAAACTAGCGATCTTATCTCTAAATCTTGTGAAGAAGTAATTGTTTGGTTTAGTCAAAACTTAAAACAAACCGTTACCATTGGAGTAGGGAGTATTACGAATAATACTTCTGATATTTCTCAAACCTATAAAGAATGTAACCATGCTTTAAAGTTTAAGTTAGTAAAAGGAACGAATCGTCTAATTCAATACACTACGGTTAAAAATATCCCTCAGCCGGAATTGTTTAATTATCTCCAACTAGTTAGGGAGATTGCATACGCATTCCGAATAGGAGATAAAAAGTGGATTGTGAAGTTTGAGCAGTTATTTAGGGAGATTCAGAAGGATGTTCTTTCAAATGACGATATAAAAAATCTACTAAATTATTTTATTTTTCATTTAGACTGTGGAATGGTGGAAGAACTACAGCCGATTTGGAAAAACCACAGTGTTGTAGCATTAAATGTTGCTTTAAAAGAATATGAAACTTTACTTGAACTTAAACATCATTTTTTTGAAAACTTATCTATTTTATATTTAAGGATTGTTTCTATTCAGGAGGCAAATAGTAACCATCAACTAATGAAGAAAGTGAAAGAATATATTAAAAAAGGGTATATGAATCCTGATTTATCACTTAATTTTTTAAGTGATAGATTCGGAGTTAATCCAAAGTACCTTAGCCAATTATTTAAAACTGAATTTAATGAGAAATTTATTGATTTCCTTATCACAATTAGAGTTGAAAAAGCTAAAAAATTGTTAATGGAAACAGATGAATCCATTAAGAACATTTCAATACAAGTTGGATATGTTAGTGACATTTCTTTTATTCGAGCTTTTAAAAAAGTAACTGATATTTCTCCTGGAGAATATCGTAAAAAAATGTCTATAAGTAAATAAAGTTCGGACCGGTACGCCATGCTCACAAGCTTACTGGAAACGAGTTTTTAATTTAATAAAAAACAGAAAAGGGACCGCGTTAAAGGGGGGCTTAATTTTATACTGATTATCATTCAACAGATGGACTCCAAAAGTCAATATCCTAACGAAAAAGGGTTAGTACATACTACCATAAGTGATTTACCCTTTTATTTCCTCTCTATATATTTGGGGTGCTTCAATTAATTTATCCATTTTGCAATAGCCACCCACTACGAGTTCTTTTTAATATGATAATGTATGCCTGAATACATCCCGATTGTTCTAAGATATTCCTAATTACCATATTTTGCATTTTGGTGAGAAATACATGATTTTAGTGTGATAAGTTTTAGTATGTTGGGTTAGTATAAAGGTTACTTCTTATGAAGTGATTAGATTATTTATTAAATTTGAACGGAAGAATTGGCATTATTTTCTAAAATTAGTTTCCACTTTAGGAGCTACACCTTCATCTGGAATTAATGAAAATATTCCAATGGCAACCATCACTTTTAAAGTGAAAGATAATCCAGATGTTTATACAAAATGGATTCAGCAAATCAATATTCAATCGGCGAAAGCTTATATATTAAATCAAGCGCCAGTGACTTTAAATAACAAATTTGGTAGAGGAATCAATATTCTTCCAACGTATTCCGTTCTTGAAGCTGGATTCTTACCAGATGGCTTTATTCCTCCTGGATTCCTTTATATCGATACAACAAAGGATTATTCAAAGATCGGGGCAGTTGTATATATGATTGGCGAGGACGGAAAGCGCTACGATGGAACAATCGGAAGTAATGCTAGGTTCTCTATTAAAGGTCTTCCTTTAAATGATCAATCTTATGAACTTGTTGTAAAAGTACCAGGACACTTTGTGAGACATGCAAAGATCGATTAAGTAGTAGATCTTTATGAAGGTCAGGATGTTGGAAAACTGAAGCATATCTTTTATGGATCCATGAGAGCCGGGGACGTTAACTATGAAAACGTCATTGATATTCTGGATGTGGTATTTCAGAAAAATTTAATATAAAATGATCGAGAGCAGATATCAATTATGACGGTAAAGTAGACGCAAAAGATATGATGTTTGTTAAGAAATACTACTTAATGAAAAACCCTGATGTTATGACTCAAAAACAAGCAGTAACCATATATAAGGGGAAGATATTGGATGAAATTCTTCAACCTTTGGGGTTAAATTAAGATAAGAATTGTTTTTGGGGGTGGATGATACACAAATATGGCAAGTTTTTATTGTTTTTAATACAAATAATAAAAACACCCTTTCTATTAGGTAATTTATTTGGATTGTCATATAAAGGATTAAATTGGTTACTACTTAATTCTGTTAATAATTTATGGATAGACAAATTGATTGACTCCCTTCAATTGTGGAATTGATAGCGTCTTTTATAATTCTAAATAGTTGTTTTACTTCAGAGATTTACTTGCATGCCCTTATGAGATGTAAAGGGATGACGTATATATATATTGATATATCAGGATTCTATAAAAATACAAGTTATCAAACAGCCGCTTTCCGTTTTGGAAATCGGTTTTTTTCTGTCTTGAAAGTTTGATTCATTCAGTAATTGTGATTAAATAAAAGGTAGAAATAGCCAGAAAGGATGAAGCTGTGTGAATAAAAACGTCATAAGGTCTGTAACCATGGTATCAGTATTTTTTTGCCTCCTCTGGCTGGTCGGACTTGGCTTGGCTGTATCTGAATATTATGCAGGGAAACCGGATAAAATCCCAGAGAAAACCAATATAGAAAAGAAAGAAGACAAAAAAGATGGCTTGCATATTGTTGCCATAGGTGATTCCTTAACTAGAGGAACTGGTGATGAAACCGGAAAGGGCTATGTAGGTGTCCTTATGGACGAAATGAAGGAAAAATCAAAGCAGGATGTCCGGCTGACCAATCTTGGCGTAAGTGGTCAACGATCTGACCAGCTTAAGGAGCAAATTCAGCAAACCGAAGTGAAGCGGCAGCTGCAAAGTGCTGATATGATTTTAGTAACAATGGGCGGCAATGACTTGTTCAGAGGCGGACAAGGTTTACAAGAGTTAGATACAGCTGATATTGCGGATATTGAAAAGAAATTCCTCGAGAATATGAATTTTATTTTTCAACAGATTCGTGCAAGCAATAGTGAAGCGAATGTTTTTTTTATCGGCTTATATAATCCCTTTATTGATTTAGAGCAGGGGAAAGAGATGTCTGCAGTCGTCCGTCACTGGAACTATCAAAGTGCTGAATTAAGTGCAGCTTTTCCAAAAATCGTCTTCGTACCAACATTCGATCTTTTTGAGTTAAAGGTAAATGATTATTTGTATACTGACAAGTTCCATCCTAATACAAAAGGGTACCGTTTAATTGCTGAACGAGTGGCTTCATTGCTAACCTGGTAAGGAGACAAGCCATATGGAGAATATTACGTTATCTGTACATAATTTAAAAAAAGTCATTGGCAAAAAAGAAATCATCAAAGGAATTAGTTTTGAGCTAAGTGAAGGTGAGGTATTCGGTTTCTTAGGTCCAAATGGTGCAGGGAAAACGACAACCATCCGAATGCTGGTCGGATTAATTAAACCCACATCCGGAAGTATTCAAATTGGCGGCTATAATATTGTCGACCACTTTGAGGAAGCAATGAAGCATCTTGGCTGTATTGTTGAAAACCCTGAATTATATCCGTATTTGTCTGGTTATGACAATCTGCTCCATTTTGCGCGGATGCTCGATGGAATTGGTGACGAGCGAATCAGTGAGGTGACGGAACTTGTAGGTTTAAAAGATCGTATTCATGATAAGGTTAAAACCTACTCCTTAGGGATGAGACAGAGACTTGGGATTGCACAGGCCCTTTTAGGAAGACCTAAGGTTTTAATCCTTGATGAACCAACGAATGGATTAGATCCTGCTGGAATCAGAGAAATGCGGGAATTTATCCGTTTTCTTGCCGAAGAGGAAGGACTAAGCGTTCTAGTTTCGAGCCATTTATTAAGTGAGATCCAATTATTATGTGATCGAGTGGCGATTATTTCTAGAGGAACTGTGATTAGAACCGATACAGTCGATAACTTGTTATCCAATCGTGAACGGGTAGTTTGGCGTTTTCATCCGCTTGAAAAGGGGAAAGAGGTGTTGCGTTCCGTCACAACAATAGAAGAAAGAGAAGATGGGACGATTTCGACGGAATACGATGAAATGAAGACTGCTGAGTGGAATAAAAAGCTGGTAGAAGCAGAAGTATCGGTGACGGAGATGTATCGCAAAATGCCAGTATTAGAAGATTTGTTCCTCGAACTAACCGGGGGTGACTCGATTGAATAAACTCATTCAGAATGAAATGATGAAACTGATTGCTAAAAAGAGATTAGTGGTAATAGCGATTATTATTGGTATATTGGTTGCATTATTTACGTATGCACAATTTAAAGAGAATGAAAGGCAAAGAGAAAAGTTAGGAACCGACGATTGGCGGACCATCATACAACAAACGATTATTGATCAGCAAAATCGTATCAGCAGCCCCCGGATTTCTGATGAATGGAAACAACAGCTCCAAATTGCCTTACAGCAAAATCAATATTACCTTGATCACGATATAAATCCATCAGAGCCAGGTGCTCCTACGTTTATGAGGATCTTTTTAGAAAATTCGATTGAATTATTCATTCCTTTAATGGTTATGGTAATTGCCAGTGATATCGTGTCTTCTGAACACAGTCAAGGCTCAATTAAGCTGCTGTTGACGAGACCAGTTAAGAGGTGGAAGGTCCTTCTAAGTAAGTATATAACGCTTATACTTGCCATCTCCTTAATTGTTGCCATTGCCGGACTGCTGTCCTACAGTATTTCAGGATTGGTGTTTGGCTATAAAGGCTGGGGAGCCCCGGTGTTGACTGGGTTTAGTGTAACGGATGCGGGTCTAAATACTGCCAGCGTGAAGTTAATCGATCAATGGCAGTTTTTATTAATGGATTTTGGCCTTGTTTGGCTAGTGGCCATCGTAGTCGGGACACTTTCATTCATGTTATCCGTTCTCATTCGAAGTACGGCGGCCGGAATGGGCGTGATGTTAGCAGCTCTCATTTCAGGTGCAATCCTTAGTAACATGGTTTCTTCCTGGGAGTCAGCAAAATATTTCTTTATGGTAAATTTAAAGTTAACAAACTACATGAATGGAAATCCGCCGCCAATCGAAGGGATGACATTGTCTTTTTCGATGATGGTCCTTCTCATTTGGTGGGCTGCTGGATTATTTGTTTCCTTTTATGTATTTACAAAAAAGGATGTCTATTAATAATTTGTAAAAGAAAACCACCTTTCACGTTGAAAGGTGGTTATGCTGCCTGACATTGGGGGATATAGGCAGCGGTATAGATAAGGGATATTCTAATCAATGGGCGAAAGGGAGGGAGTCCTAACTCCATTGGTTCAACTAAATTACTGATTAGCAGTCATTTTCACTGGTTCTTTACTCACACCAAAGTGTTGTTTCATGATAAGGGAAGGTCCGCCAAGGTTTAATAAATAGCGAGCTTCAATGACTTGTTTCATAAAGGCACCAAATAATCCAGATAATCTAAAATTTCCAACTTTCCCTACAGCAGCAAAGTTTCCAATTGAGGCAACAGAACCTTTGTGGTGATATTCAAAAGCTTTTAAGCTTCCTCCTCGAAGGGCGGCAACAATATTTTTTGCGCAAACATCAGCTTCCTGCAGGGCAACCTGTGCTGTTGGAGGCAGGGCATTTTTTTCATCCTTCATGAATAAGGAACAGTCCCCAATACTAAAGATGTTTTTCGTATCTTTAACGCGAAGATAGGAATCAATTGGGAGTTTACCTTTTTCAACTGGTAAACCACAGTTTTGAACGATTGGATTACCTTTCACACCACATGACCAAATTAATGTTCGTGTTGGAATTTCAATGTTATTTTCAAGTACGACCCTCTCAGGTGTACATTCTAATATTTTTGTGGACATATACATTTTGATAGTAAACTTTTCTAAAACCTCTGTCGTATATTGGATCGATTCCTTAGGGAAAAACGGAATCACGGATGGTGCAGTCTCGACAGCAACAATTTTTACTTCTTCAAATGGGACATCATACTTTTTACAAAGCTTAGGAAGTCCTTCAGCTAGTTCACCAAGCATTTCAACTCCTGTAAATCCTCCGCCGGCAACAACAAAAGTTAGGCGTGATGGATCCTTGTCCTCTTTATATTGAGTTAATTGTCTTACGATTTGATTATAAATGGCTTTCGTGCTTCTAAAGCTTCGGATAGCAAAGGCATGTTCCTTTATTCCAGGGATTCCAAAGGTTTCAATATCAAAACCTAAAGCAATCAAGAGGTAATCATATTTTACAGTTATGCCGTGTTCAAGGTGCACTGCTTGCTTTTTAACATCAACACCCGTTACATTGCCCTTGATAAAATTTGTTTTTTCCGGATTAATTAACTCCGGAATTTCCATAGCAATTTGACGATCGGCTGCAGTACCAGCTCCAGTTTTATGCAGCTGTGTCGTAATATAATGGTATTCATGTTTATTAATTAACGTAACGTCTGCTTCTCCAGATTTTAGCAACTTCTCAAGCTTCTTACTAGTGATGATACCGCCATATCCGGCTCCTAAGATTACGATTTTTGGCTTATTCATATTAATCCCTCTCCCAACAATAATTATCTACGATATATCCATTGTGAAATATTTCACATTAAATGTTAAAAAATTAGAGCTTTTCGGCTAGTTTGTTTTGTGAAATGTTTCACATATCTTCTATATTCATAGAATACGATACCTTATAGCAATAAACAAGTAGGTTTTTTCATTAAAATTTGTCGAATTGGTAAATTTTTTTTCGACATACAGGGAATGATAAATTCGTGCAAATTTAATGACTGGTTAAATTTTGAACGAATATAGCAAAGAAAGAAGGAGAATGAAATGAAATTTAGATTGTTAATCATGATGCTAGGATTGTTACTCGCCATGCCAGGGTTTACATCAGCAAATGTTATGACGCCAGATAACAGTGAAAAACAAGCTGAAAAAAGAACAGCACCAGGTTCCGAGGATAAAGAAGCAGAGAAGGATACAGAAGAGTGTGATTGTGAAAAACAAGTCCATAGCCACAAAAACTGGCAGGCAAAAATGGCTGAGCGTGAACAAAAACTGCTGGCATGGGTGGATCAATATACTCCGGATAAAAAGGCAGAATGGACTAAGGTTTTAGCAGAGAAAAAAGAATTAAGAAATAAGTGGCTAAGTCCCGAAAATGCACAGAAGCGCGAAAAGTGGAAGCAAGAGAAAATGGCAAAAATCCAGGAGTTAAAGAAACAATTAGATGAAGGGAAAATCACGAAAGAGGAATTTGTTCAAAAAGCACATGGCGGTAAGGCTATGGGGCATTGGAAAACCTTCCATGAACTTAAGGCTGCAGTTGAGGCGAAAAATGATAAGCAGGCTGCAGAGCTGCTAAATCAATTGCTAGAACAATCCAAACAACATAACGAGAAAATCAAAGCAATGTTAGCAGAATAATCTTGAAGTAAACAAGACACCAAACTCTTTATGGATTTGGTGTCTTTTCAATTTCCTCTACCTTCACAAGGATATAGTCCTTATAATACACAATTAACTCATTTTTAGAGTGTGATGCTTTTTGTATAACGTTATCGTTTCTGCAAAAAAGGGGAATCTCAATCGAGCCGTCATCAAATATCATAAAAGTGAATTTATCAGATAATGGTGATTCTTCATTTCGAATCATGACAAACTTACCCTTGAATGAGGAGAGGTTAGTAATATTTTCATTTTCAGCTTTTATTGCTTGATTAAGGAATTTGTTATTTACGTGTTGATATAGATTTTTTAAAAAGATTAGGAGAGCTAAAAAGCCGGAAAGTATTACTGCCACCATATAGGTTTCAGGAATTGCGGGTATTGAAAGGGAAATTCCGAAAAATAAGAGGGCAGCAAATAAATGAAAATACATTTAAAAACACCACCTTTTATGGGGATGGAAGGGTAGAGGAATCTAGACGTTTTTTTTATAATTATCTTTAAATTTAGAATACTATAAATATTCGGTGACGTAAATTGAAATAATCTGTTACTGTTAAAAAGATAAATCTCAGGGAACATTTAAGTAGTAAAGTAATAAAGGAGGGAATTAAGATGGCAAGAAATCGAATGCTTTTGACAACAGCCGCATTAGGGGCAGCTTATTTACTGAGAAATGATAAGGCGAGGAAGAAGTTAGTCAATCAACTTCAAGCATTTGCAGATAAATCACGACGATAAAAAAATGCAAGCTGCTCATGCAGCTTGCACTTATTTTTTAAGGTCAATTCTTTCCTTTTGTGCCTCTTTCAGGTCATCCTGAAACTCTTCTTTGATATCATTTGTGATTCCTTCCGTTGCACGCTTAAACTCGCGAATGGACTTCCCGACAGCACGGCCAATCTCAGGCAGTTTATTCGGACCAAAGACAATTAAGGCAAGGACTAGGATTAAGATTAATCCGGGTACACCAATATTTGAAAGCATAACGTGATCTCCTTTTTTAAATAACTAAATTAGATTGAACATAGTGGTATAAAAGCTTTGCTGTATTTTCAATCGATGATTCATGTGTGCGTTCAAAAGCATGTGAGGAATCGATCCCTGGACCAATTAAGCCGTGTACGATATCATGACCAGAACGAATCGCTGCGGAGGCGTCGGACCCATAGAAAGGATAAATATCTAGTTTGTATTCAATATTGTTTTCTTCTGCAAGCCGTACTAGATTTTTACGAAGTGAATAATGGTACGGTCCGCTGGCATCCTTCACACAGATAGAAACGGTATATTCATCGGTGGATTGACCATCACCCATAGCACCCATATCGACCGCTAAGTATTCCACTGTTTCAGGGGTAATATTAGAGTTGCCGCCATATCCAATTTCCTCATTGTTTGAGATTAAGAAATGTGTTGTGTATGGTAATTGGATGTTTTCATTTTTTAATTGCTTGATTAATTGTAAAAGAATCGCCACGCTGGCTTTATCATCTAAATGACGGGATTTAATAAATCCGTTAGGAGTAACTTCTACGCGTGGATCGAAAGAAACAAAGTCGCCAACCTCAATTCCTAGGGCTCTAACATCCTCAGCATTATGTACTTTTTCATCAATTCGAATTTCCATATTTTCTTGATTGCGCTCCGCTTTTCCAGCGTCTTTATAAACGTGGACAGAGGTCTGGTGCATAAGAATCGTACCTGTGAATTTTTTTCCGCTGCTCGTTTCGATTTGGCAATATTCACCTTCAATCGAATTGTACTTAAATCCACCGATTAAGTCGATTTTTAGTCGTCCGTTTGACTTTACTTCCTTAACCATGGCACCGAGCGTATCCACATGTGCAGTAAGCATACGGTGCTGACTTGATTCCGTTCCATCTAATGTTGCGATAAGACCGCCTTTGCGGTTTCTTCTTGTTTCAACTTTTAATTCTGCGAGGTATTTTTCTACGTAGGAAATCACTTCATTGGTATTTCCTGATGGACTCGGGATTGATACTAAATCCACAAGTAATTTCATTGTTTCCTCTGTGTTTTTGTTTGTCAAAGCTAAATCCCCTTTCTGATTAACTCTTTCCTATTATAACATCATATTTAAAAATCAATCTAAAAACAAAACTTGTCAACTTTTGCGTTGGTTCTGCATAGTTTTGAAAGTGATGACGGTTAATAACCGTTTGAAATGGCGATAAATGGGATAATTCTAAATTATCAAATAAATAAAGTGGAGGAGAAAAATGACCAGGCTTGAACTATATCACAAAAAGACGAAGCCATTTTCTTGGAAGGGACCATTTTTTTTCATTCTAACTTTTCTCATAGTGACAATGGGCTTCTTCGTGTTTCGATATTATTATCAAAGTTCAATCAAAATTGAATCGCCGGAAGAAAATCTAGGTTCCAAAGTGGTTGTCCATCTTCCAGATGGGAAAGAGGTATTTACCTATGAAAATTATATTTTTGAAAAGGACGGAAGGACCTACTATAAGGGTGAGCGGAACACGATTGATTTAACAGGAGGAACGGTTACGTATAAAAATTGGGAATGAACAGTAAAAAAGACTAGAGCAGCCTAGTCTTTCTTTTTTCTCTAGTTCGGGCTAAAACCATCCTTTTTTCTTAAACCACAGAAACAGCGAAAATCCAATGACGCCCATCAGCATTAGAGAAAATGGGTAGCCGTACTTCCATGATAATTCAGGCATATTTTCAAAATTCATCCCAAAAATTCCTGCAATAAAGGTTAACGGGGCAAATATAGAAGTCATAATAGTTAGAACCTTCATCACATTATTTGTCTGATGAGAATTTAAAGAAAGGTAATTATCTCTAATGTCTGCCGTGATTTCTCTGTTTGCCATCGTCATTTCCGATAATTTTAATAGGTGGTCGTAGATGTCAGAATAATATTCTTTTCGCTTAATAATGGTTACCAAATGCTGCGAGTTTAACATTCGGTAAAGAAGATCACGCATAGGATTAACCGTATGCATCAGGTTCAATAACATGTAGCGTGTTTCAAATAATTTTTTAAGTAGGTTGTTCATTGGATTATTTAGCGTGTTATCTTCAATTTCATCTAATATATCCTCAATTTTATAAATAATGGGGAAGTAATTATCTACTATTTTATCAAGGATTTCATAAAACACATGATGGGTAGTGAAATTACCAATGTCTTTTTGGGTGGTTAACCTTCCCATTACTTGAGAGACCTCAATAGAGGGCATTAGGTGAAATGTAACGATAAAGTTTTCTCCTACAAAAAAGTCCAGCTCCTCTTTTATCACTTCTTTTTCGGCCTCACGAACAATATGGGTAATAAAAAATGTATAGTCGTCATAATAATCCAGCTTAGGTCTTTGCGGTGATTTGTATAAACAATCTTCAATAGCCAGGGGATGGAAATGAAAAGTTTCCGTTAAATGCTGGACCTCTTCATCTGTAGGTTCATTAAAATCTACCCAAAACCATTTATATTTATCGAGATTTAAGTCATGAATAGAAACTTGCTTTTCTATCGTATTTTCTTTTGTAATACCTATTAGGCTCATCATAATAAAACATCCTTCGTTATAAAAAATCAATATACATAATCATAACGATAACCAACGCTTTTTTCAAAAGGTACGGTCAGCATTTTGGATAGGGCTTGCCTTTTTGCGGAATAAAATGCCAAAGTAAAAGGAATGGTAAGGATAAGACTTTTAATGAGGTATAACAAATGTCCATCTATGATGTCCGATATTAATATTTCAGATACAGGTTTAGTGGAATGAAAAAGGCATTCCTAGGATGGAATGCCTGAGTTAGTTCTATACTGTCTGTGCGGTTTTATTACGCATTGCCTGCGGGATATAAACGCAGAATGGTTCACTTTCCATATAGTCACCGGTTACTGCATAGGTTCTAGAACGAGAACCGCCGCAAATTTTGTTAAATTCACAGACTCCGCATTTGCCTTTATAGTTATCGGGCTGTCTAAGGTCTTTAAATACCTTTGCTTCACGATAAATTTCCGCAAGTGGTGTGTCTCGGATATTACCGCCAACAATAGGAAGCAAGCCGCTCGGCATTACATCACCAATATGGTTAACGAATACAAAGCCATTTCCGTCATTTACACCCTTCGGTGCACGTTTTAATCCATCGTGCATCGAAGCAAAATCCGTTGTGATCGAATCTTCGTAGCGGATGTCACCTTTTTCGATTAGATGGTCACGTGCTTTTTCCTGTAAAACGACACGGCGATAATGCTGAGCAGCGGTCGTTTTAATATCATACGGAGCCGTTTTACTTAACTGGTACAACCAGCGGAAAACTTTTTCATGCTCTACAGGTGTAATACACGCATCCATTTGACCGCGTCCTGTTGGAACGAGTAAGAAAATGTACCACATGACTGCACCAAGTTCTTCGACAAGCTTAGACATTTGTTCAAGATGGTCATAATTGTAACGAGAGATAACCGTATTGATTTGTAAAGGCATTCCCAATTCATTTAAATACTTAATTTTTTCAATCGTTAGATCGAAGGAACCTGGCACACCACGGAATTTGTCGTGAATCTCTGCAGTCGGTGCGTCAAGACTTAAGCCCCAGCGTGAAAGACCAACTTCCTTTGCACGCTGCATTTTTTTCTTTGTAACATTCGGAGTCGCACTAGGAGTCATACTAACGCGCATCCCTTTTTTAACTGCATAGTCTGCAAGTTCAAAAAGGTCTTCCCGCATCATACAATCTCCGCCTGAGAATACAAGCATCGGATTATCCATTTCATAGATTTGATCAATTAAGTTCATTCCCTCTTCATGCGTTAATTCACGAGGATCTGGAGAAAGCTGTGCATCAGCGCGGCAGTGAACACATTTTAGCTGGCATGCCCGTGTTACTTCCCAAATAACAATAAACGGGTTAACGTCATAATTAATTTTTTTCATTCCATGCGGATGTCCCATTCCATGTGGATGTCCATTACTTATTCCTTGCATACTTATCACCAAGATTCATAATATTTTTTAAATCAAATAAAAATCATAAAAAATGTTTCTATAGGTTTATTATAAATTTGACTTTGGGTTGTGCATGCAAAGGATTGTTACAATATTTCATAAGGTTTGTTACGATATTTCTACATTTCTATTTCAAAAAAGTACCATACTACTAATATGGTTCATGTTGTTACTAGATAAAGTGAAGGAAAAACCTTGGTGTATAAGGGCTGAAAGCATTTCTAAGGTTTGTTACTTGAGGGCTTTCATTTCCTTAGCAGGGATATACTTCCTATATATCCATATGTTGAGGATATAAATAAATAGGTTCTCTCCTTTATGATAGTTTTATCAACGAATAGAGGAGTGCAACCATGAAAAAACAATTACTGACAGTCGCGGCAGCTGCCGGCATTTTGTTTACAACTTTTGGTGGAACTGTAAGTGCACATGAGAATGTCTATACAGTTAAATCAGGGGACACACTTTGGAGAATCTCGCAAAATAATATTGTATCAGTTGCAAATTTAAAAGCATGGAATAATCTTTCTAGTGATAGTATCTATTTAAATCAAAAACTATCATTATTGGCACCTCACTCACATGTTGCCACTTACACTGTTCAAAAAGGGGATACACTATGGGGGATTTCCTCGCGTCATAATCTAACTGTTGCACAGCTAAAATCTCTTAATAACATGACCAGTGATACCATTTATGTTGGACAAGTCCTTACTGTTTCTGGTACGGCTGCAACTCCGACTCCAGCACCAATTTCTACTGTTTCAAAAGCGCAAATGGTGATTACAGAAGCGAAGAAATATATCGGCACTCCTTACCTATGGGGTGGAAATACTCCAGCTGGTTTTGATTGCAGCGGCTTCTCAAAATACGTTTTTGAAAAAGTAGGAATCTCACTTCCGCGAACAGCAGCAACACAATTTTCAGGCTTAAAAGCTGTTAGCAGTCCAAGCCCTGGTGACCTAGTGTTCTTTACCACTTATGCACCTGGTCCATCTCATCTGGGAATTTATATCGGCGATAACAAATTCATCCATGCCGGTACATCAACAGGCGTAACCATTACCGATATGAATAATCCATATTGGAAACCTAGATACATTGGTGCTAGAACAGCATTTTAATAGCACAAACAAAGACCTTTATCAAAACGATAAAGGTCTTTGTTTTTTCAAAAAATCAGAAAATATATGGTTTATGAAAGGGGCATTTACCTTTATACTTAAATATGTAGAGTAACTTAGATTAGGAGAAATCAATGTTTAAAAGAATCCTAAGCATAACATTATTATTGATCGTCATTGCCATTGGCTTTTTACAAAAAGATGAATTACTTACATTAATCAAGGAAGACGGAATCCTTTCTATATTCATCAGCATGTTGTTTGTAGCCATATGTGTCTTTTTTCCTATCATTCCTTTCCCTGTCCTGGCTGGCGTCATCGGCGGTGTTTTTGGAACGACTCAAGGAGTAATCGTTTCCTTGACGGGAGCCATGGCTGGAACAATGGCTTTCTTCTTTTTAAGCAGGTACGGTTTCCGGGATTATGCACAATCTAGGCTAATGAACTATCCGAAAGTCCGGGAATACGAAGGGTTTCTTAATCGGAATTCGTTTATTGCCATCTTAACCTGCCGTTTGATTCCCATTATCCCAGCACCTGTTGTCAACATCATCTGCGGTTTAAGCAAGGTGAATTGGTTCACGTTTTTTACTTCCTCCACGATTGGGAAAATCCCAAACATCCTGATCTTGTCCTATGCAGGTGCTTCATTTAGCAGCAATAAGTTATTTTCTTTTGGTTTATATGGCGGCTATATTCTCATTATATTCCTTATTAATTTTGTGATCATGTATCGTAAAATGGCCAAGGGATCTGTGGATTAAACAATATATTTTACTGGAAGCTCTTTTTCTTCAATCGTAATGACTTCTTTAAAGAAGCTTTTTAAAATAAACCATCGTGCTGGATACGTATTAATAAAATCTTCCATTACAAAAGGAGAGTACTGGATTAAACAATCTAGATAATTTCTATGCTTTTTTAGATCATATAATAATGCATGCGGAATCGTGTAGTGATCATAAATTTGGTAAGGGTTTAACTTCACGACTTCGATTTTATGTTGTTGAAGGTAGGGTAAGATGGATTGTTCTTGAAGTTTAAAGCTTTCTTCCTTCGACAGCCCATTTAAACTGATCCTATCATTAATAAAGTAGATTCCCTTCATACCATGACACCTCTTTCTTCTCGTGTTTGGTATTGTTATTGACAGGGTTGGAAGGAAGTATACTTCAGTAACAATAAGATAGTAGTTTATTCCTAATTTAAGGAAGGTGTTGGAACATGTCTAGTTGGGAAAAGGATGGTTTTACGCTAAGTACAGATAAGCAATATCTTGATACCGATGTAATTCACCATTTTTTGAGTGTTGATTCTTACTGGGCCAAAGGTATTACAATGGAAAAAGTAAAGAAAGCGATTGAGAATTCCTCTATTTGCTTTGGAATGTACGAGGGAGACCCTGCAAAAGGGGAGGCAAAGCAAATTGGTTTTGTCCGGGCGGTAACGGATTTTGTACGATTTGCTTGGATTATGGATGTATTTGTCCTTCCAGAATATAGAGGAAGAGGCTTATCGAAATGGATGATCGAAACGATGGTGGAACAATCCGAACTTAAAGATGTTCGGAAAATGATGTTATGTACCTACGACGCACATGGTCTATATGAACAATACGGTTTTCAAACACTCGATGACCCCGAAATTTTTATGCAAAGAAAAATATAGGATATCGTCAAAAAGGCTGTCTGCTTATGAGCAGGCAGCCAGTATTATTATATATAGGGAGAGACAAGATGATTAGTGCTGCAATTCATGGATTTATTTTAGCCTTTGGGCTGATTTTACCTTTAGGGGTACAAAATGTTTTTGTATTTAATCAGGGAGCCTTACATCCGAAATGGTCAAAGGCATTACCAGTGGTGTTAACAGCTGCACTTTGTGATACACTCTTAATTTCGTTGGCAGTTTTAGGAATTTCCGCTGTTGTGTTAGAAATCAGCTTTTTAAAAATAGCGTTGAGTGTGATTGGGATTGCTTTTTTACTATATATGGGCTATGTAACCTGGAAAAGTAAACCTAGTACAGAGGCCGATAGTGCTCAATTATTTTCGGCGCGAAAACAAATTACCTTTGCTGCGTCTGTTTCATTGCTAAATCCTCATGCCATTATGGATACGATTGGTGTAATCGGAACTAGTTCATTAACCTACACAGGAATAGAAAAGGCAATTTTTACGATTGTCTGTATTTTCGTTTCTTGGTTATGGTTTTTTGGATTATCTATCGTTGGGAGATTGGCAGGCAGACTTGATCAAAGTGGCAAATTCATTCACACGTTAAACAAAATATCTGCAGTAATCATGTGGGGAACAGCGGTGTACCTGGTGTTTTCGTTATAAAAAGTGTACCCGGCCATTTGCCGGGTATTGGAAAAGAATCTATAAAATAAAAGGGGGGAGGATTGGTTCGGTGTTACTGAACCTATTACTATAATAGGGGACAAATATGAACAAACTATGAATGAATAATTAATAGATTGGTAAATCTGTGGAGGAGAGAAAAATGAAGGATTTCCATTGCTGTGCCACCTGCATGCACTTTAAGGCTGAAAGAAAATCAGATTCAATGGTTTATTACTGCAGTCGTTTAGGCTATGAAACCAAAACCAATTATAAATTTAACTGCTGGACTCCAAAAAAGAGCATAATAGAGTTAATGGAGAAATTGAAAAAGAGTTGAAAAAGGAGTTTTGCGAAATGGCAAACACACATGTATTCTCACGTAAAGAGGAGGCTGCGAATTCGATTACGCACGGGATTGGTGCCATGCTTAGTATAGCTGCTTTGGTCATTTTAATCGTTTTTTCCTCCCTGTATGGAACAGCATGGCATATTGTAAGCTTTACACTCTATGGCGCCTCTATGTTCATTTTGTATATGTCCTCTACATTGGTACATAGTTTTCCAGAAGGTAAAGCCAAAGACATATTTGAAATCTTTGACCATTCCTCTATCTACTTTTTTATTGCAGGAACCTATACACCATTCTTGCTCGTTGTGATTAGAGGTCCTTTAGGCTGGTCCTTGTTTGGGGTAGTTTGGGGACTGGCGATTGCTGGTACCATTTTTAAATGTTTTTTTGCGAAAAAATATTTATTTACCTCGACGATTCTCTATGTGGTGATGGGCTGGATGATGGTGTTTGCATGGAATCCTTTAGCAGCTAAGCTTCCTTCTGAAGGGATGACCTATTTAATGATTGGCGGTCTCCTTTACACATTTGGGGCAATTTTTTATGTATGGCGCGGGTTTCGCTATCACCACGCAATCTGGCATTTATTCGTCATCGCAGGAACAGTGCTTCACTTTTTCTGCGTCTTGTTTTATGTATTACCAATTAAATAGTGTGAGCCCAAAAAGGCGTCTGGCTAAAGTACCAGACGCCTTTTTCTAATTAATTTTTCTTCATGGCAAAGTAGGTATCCATCACTCTTCGCCCGATAAGAAAGTTTGCTCCATTATCGGTTGTTCCTTGGTAGGCCCACGGGACAATCACGGCCATTGCCACTTCAGGGTTGGTACTTGGTGCGTAAGTAACTAAGCTTAAATTCATTACCGGAGGCGGCTCCTTGCCGAATTTAGCGCGTTCTGGTCCATCGTAAAATGCTTCAGCCGTTCCAGTTTTCCCAGCGGGAGAGTAGGCAGCACCGGCAAACCGTTTAAATGCGGTTCCTCCTGGCTCCTGGAATACTTTTTTGAAGCCTAATTGGACCCGGTCCATCCAGCCAGGTTCGGCATCAATCGTATTGAGGACAGTCGGTTTAATTTCTTGAAAAACAGGACCGATTTCGTCTGTATTATTATCAATAGGCTCCCGAATTTCCTTTACAATATGCGGTTTCATCCTTTTACCGCCATTTGCAATCGTTGAGATATATTGTGCTAACTGCATAGGAGAATACGTGTCATATTGTCCAATAACTAAGTCCATTATATGACCAGGGAGCCGGCTTGGCCCCTTTAGTCCACTAGATTCATTTGGTAAATCAATACCTGTTCTAGAACCAAGTCCAAAGCTTGCAAAAGAATTTCGTATGATTTCAACCGTATTTGGATCAAGACTTAAAGGCTGCTCATATTGGTAATTCCCTTTACCAATTCTAATGGCAGTATGGAACATATAAACGTTTGATGATAATTTTAACGCATCGACATCATTCAGCGTCCCTAAATAGGAATAGGACTTTTTCAGTGGAGTGTCCTTGATTTTAATACCTGTGTCATTAATACGAGTTCCTGGTTTAATAACACCTGTCTTAAAACCTGTTAAAACCGTAGCACCTTTGACAGCAGAACCTACATTATAGGTAGTGGTAATGGTGCCTAATGCGTCGTCCTGCATTTCTAATTGTCCGGTCTCTGGATTCTTAACGATTCTTTTTCCTGCCATCGTTAAAACAGCCCCATTATTCGGATCCATTAATACGACATAGGCACGGTCCAAAAGAGAGGTATTAGGCGTTTTTTTCAGTCCCCAAAGCTCTTCTTCAATGATTTTTTCTACCGCTCTTTGTAAATCCATGTCAACGGTCAGGACGAGGTCCTTTCCTCTTTTCCCATCCGTAACCACTTCGGTTTCAATGACATTCCCTTGCTTATCTGTTATCGTTTTAACCTTTGATTTGTGTCCATGGAGGACATCTTCGTATTGCAGTTCGAGCTGGCTTTTTCCAACTCTGTCATTCCGGTTGTACCCTAATGATAAAAAATGATCCAGCCGGTCCGCAGGCAGACCTTCCTCGGTTTTCGTGACGTTCCCCAGGATTGATTTCAATGTTTGATCAAAGGCATAGGACCGATCCCAGTCTGTCGTAGTGTCAACTCCTGGAAGAGATTGGAGATTTTCACTGACAATTGCAAATTCTTCAGGTGTGACATCTTCATTTTTGACGATTTGAGGGGTGAATTTATAACCGCTTGAAAATTCGAGATAGATAGACCAGATTTCTAACTCTTCTGGGGTTAACGTACTTAATTCTTCCTCGGTAATTCGTTCGATCTTTAATTTATATAAATCATTATCTTTTAATTTTTTTTCTTTAAATAAATCTACTTCTTTTTTGGTGATTTTTGCATCCGCTTTTTCCGGATTATTAAGAATCCAAAGATCCTTTTTTTCTCGCAGCGTCATCTTATCATGATTCTTAACAATTAATTTTGCTAATTTTTCAGCCGTATCCAGCATCTCTTTCTGGCTGGCTCCCATATTTGTGTATGTAATTGCTCGTTTTGGAACATTGTCAACGATGACTCGGTAATTACTATCAAACATTTTTCCCCGGGGTACCGGGTTATTGATCGTAATATCTTCTTTTCGCTCTAACTCTCGTTTAAAATTTTCTCCGTACACAATTTGAACAAATCCTAGGCGCAAAATGAGGATGGAAAATAACAAAAATACACTGAAAAATAGCAGATTGAGGCGGATTGGAAAATGAGATTTCTTCTTTTTCTTTTTCTCCAAGTTTTTTCACATCCCTTGATACTTTTTGGTTAGTATGTCCTCATAAGAGAATTGGTAATTATTTATTATTTTACGTTTACATTTGAAGAAATGTAAAGTATTTCCTCTTCAATTGTAACCTTTGCGTAAATTTTTCGTTCTATATAGATGTTACCATTTGTTAGTGGACTTGAAATTTTAGCCATATTCGAATTCATCATTTATAATGATATGGCAATCCTCACAAATAGAGAATTTTAGGAGGTTACATATTGGAAAAAGTAGTGGATCAAACGTTACAGGCTGCTTTAGAAAAATTTCATGCTTCAGATCAGAAAATCACTCATTTTTCTAGTATCATTGGTCTGACTGATTGGGACTCAAAAGTGATGGCACCGAAAAAAGGCAGAAATGTGTTTGCCAAAGCAACTGGAACATTAAGGACGGAAGTGTTTAAGCTCCAAGTATCGGAGGAAATGGGAGACTTGCTGGCAGTATTAACTTCAGCAGAAAACTCAGAAGTTTTGGATCAAGTTACCAAAGCAAAGGTAAGAGAGTACAATGAGTTTTATCAAAAATCAAAGAGTATTCCAGCTGACCTTTTTCAGGAGTATTCCATTTTAACGGCCCAGGCAAATGATGCATGGGAAGAAGCTAGGGAGAAAAATGAGTTTGCTATTTTCCTGCCATACCTAGAAAAAATCGTAGATTACAAGAGAAAGTTTGCTAAAGATTACGGCTATGAAGATCATCCATATGACGCTTTATTAGATGAATTTGAACCAGGTTTAACGGTAAAAAGGTTAGATCCTTTATTTGCAAAACTTAGAGAATCCAGTGTGGATCTTTTAGAACGGATTAATAAGTCAGGAAACACTACACCAGATGAAGTTTTTGAACAGTCATTTGCAATTGATAAGCAAAAAGAATTTAATCGTTTTATTCTTCCAATCATTGGGTTTGATATGGATGCAGGCAGACTTGATGAAACCGTGCACCCATTTGCACAAACTGTTACGATTGGCGATGTGCGTTTAACTACTCGTTATTTAGAAAAAAATGTCCGTTCTGCACTATTTGGTACGATTCATGAAGCAGGCCACGGTATTTATGAGCAGCATGTAAATCCAGCGTATGAAGAAAGTGTCCTGCAAAGCGGTGCTTCATTTGGTATCCATGAATCACAATCAAGATTTTTAGAAAATATGGTTGGGCGCAGTAAGGAATTTTGGAATTATTTTTACCCGCATCTTGTTAAATATTTTCCAGATCAGCTAAAAAATGTTTCACTTGATGACTTTTACAGAGCAGTTAATAGTGTAAAGCCATCCTTTATTCGTGTCGAAGCGGATGAATTAACGTATAATCTTCACATTATGCTTCGTTATGAAATTGAAAAAGCCTTAATTGGAGGAGAAGTTGAAGCGAAGGATTTACCTGCTGTATGGAACCAAAAAATGCAGGATTACCTAGGGATCACACCAAGTACTGACAGTGAGGGTGTACTTCAAGATGTCCATTGGTCATTTGGCGGGATTGGTTATTTCCCTTCCTATTCATTAGGGAATCTCTATGCAGCTCAAATCCTTCGTACGATTCAAAAGGAGTTCCCAGATTTCTATGCCCATATTGAAAATGGCCGTTTCGAGGTTATTCAAGAATGGCTGCGTGAAAATATCCATCAATATGGAAAACTGTATACGCCGAATGAGTTAATTGTAAAAGTAACAGGTGAAGAGTTAAATGCCGATTACCTTGTGGCGTACCTTGAGAAGAAATATTCTGAGGTTTATGGTTTATAGAAAAATTTGTTATTGACCATCTAGTGGATATATCATATAGTATAAGTAATAAAATATTTCCTTTTTAAAGGGGAGTAGCTGGACAATAAAGTCGTCATTCCGAGAAGTAATTTTCTCCGGCTTTATTGGCAACGTGACGTTGTTAGCAAGACCTTTACTGCAAAAACGGTAAAGGTCTTTTTGTGTTTATTGAGGCCTTTACCGTTGGAAAAAGTTCCACTTTTTCCTTGGTAAAGGCTTTTTTATTGCAGCAAAGGGATATTTTAGAAAAAAACTTACTTTTTTAGGAGGACTTATTAATGGACTTTTCTCTTTTGCTGGAATATGGATGGGTATTGTTGGTGTTAGTGGCACTGGAAGGATTATTAGCAGCAGATAATGCCTTGGTGCTTGCTATCATGGTAAAGCATTTACCAGAAGAAGATCGTAAGAAAGCATTGTTTTATGGGTTAGCGGGAGCGTTTGTATTTCGATTTGCTTCTTTGTTTATTATTTCTTTCCTTGTGGATGTATGGCAGGTTCAAGCAATCGGCGCACTTTATCTTTTGTTTATGGCAGTTAATCATATTGTCCGAAAAATCGCTGTTAAAGGAAAATCGGAGGGTACCCAAGAAGAAAAGGCTGTTAAGAAAAGTGGATTTTGGTCAACTGTTTTTAAGGTTGAATTAGCGGACATTGCCTTTGCAGTAGACTCCATTTTGGCAGCTGTCGCACTTGCGGTCGTACTTCCAGACACACCGCTTCCTAATATCGGCGGTTTAGACGGTGGTAAATTCTTAGTTATTTTTGCCGGCGGAATTATCGGTCTTGTGATCATGCGTTTTGCAGCAAATCAATTTGTAAAACTATTAGAAAGAAGGCCTGGTCTTGAAATAGCAGCTTTTGGTATCGTTGGCTGGGTAGGTGTTAAGTTAGCAGTATACACACTTTCACATCCATCGCTTGCCGTTTTAAGTGAAGATTTTGCCCATTCTACAGAATGGAAATTAACGTTTTATGCCGTGTTAGTGGGAATTGCGGCCGCTGGCTGGTTCTTTTCAAAGGATCAGGTCGCAGAGAAAGCAAAATTAGATACAAAAGCCTCATAATTTACTCCCTTTAAAGGAAAACTTAGAAGAATAAGATTCGAAAGAAAGCTGCATTCAAATCGATTGCAGCTTTTTTTCAGTAAGGCTGTGTTAAAGCTAATTGTTGATTTTGCACCCTGTAGCGGTAATCAACAGGTAAATTTAACACAGCCCTCAGTAAAAAAAGCTGATTATGGGTATGAATAATGTATACATATATTTTTATGGAGGTGTAAGCCTTACACCATGTAAGGTAAGCCATTGACAATCATAAATCTTCTATTAATTGCATTATTAATTGCGTTAACTGGATATTTCGTTGCGACTGAATTTGCTATCGTGAAGGTACGGGGATCCAGAATTGAACAATTAATCGCAGAAGGTAAAAAAGGGGCTGAAGCGGCTAAACATGTCACAACTCACCTCGATGAATATTTATCAGCCTGTCAGCTTGGAATAACGGTTACAGCTTTAGGTCTTGGCTGGCTGGGTGAACCAACCGTTGAAAGCCTATTGTTTCCACTATTTAAACGGATGGAGTTAAATGAGGCAATATCCCATGTTTTATCATTTGGTTTGGCATTTGCTTCTGTTACGTTTTTACATGTCGTGATAGGGGAGCTTGCTCCTAAAACAGTCGCTATTCAAAGAGCAGAACAAATTACACTTTGGACGTCTAAGCCATTGATATGGTTTTATAAAATCATGTATCCATTTATTTGGGTATTAAATAATTCCGCACGTGTCTTGGTGGGCTGGTTTGGGTTCAAATCCGTTTCTGAAAATGAATTAGGACTTTCAGAGGAAGAATTGCGAATACTATTGTCAGAAAGCTATGAAAGCGGAGAAATCAACAAAAGCGAACTAGAGTACGTGAACAATATTTTTGAATTTGATGAAAGAATTGCCAAAGAGATCATGGTTCCAAGAACAGAAATGGTTACCTTGAATATGAATGACAGTATTGAGACGGTTAGAGAAGTTATAAAAAGAGAAAAATATACACGATACCCGGTCGTGGTAGATGGAGATAAGGATCATATATTAGGACTCATAAATATTAAAGAAATATTAACGGAAGAGATTAAAAGGGAAGAAATCCTGAAGGAAAGCACCTTGCAGCAAATGTTAAAACCTGTAATTCGCGTCATTGAATCGATTCCTATTCATGATTTGCTGGTTAAAATGCAAAAGGAACGATCCCATATGGCCATTCTGCTTGATGAATATGGCGGGACTTCTGGATTGGTAACTGTTGAGGATATATTAGAGGAAATCGTTGGTGAAATCCGTGATGAATACGATACCGATGAAGTTGCGGAAATTCGAAAAATTAATCCGGATCACTATCTATTCAATGCCAAAGTATTAGTGAGTGAAGTAAATGACATCTTAGGAACAAATTTATCGGTTGAGGAAGTGGATACGATTGGCGGCTGGTTCCTGACTCGTAACTTTGATGCAAAAAAGGGCGACCAGATTGAAGAAGAAGGAATCATTTTCACTGTAAAAGAAATTCAAGGACATCATATTCTATTAATAGAAGCAAAAAAAGTCTTTACTGCAGAAGAAAAAACATAAACAAGCAATTCCGCCTTAACGGTGGGGATTGCTTGTTTTTTATAATGTCAAGAATAATGGGTTATTTTTATAAAAAAAGTTTGACAATTTTGTGAACACGGTCAATAATTAATATATAGAAAGGGGATATGTTGTTATGAGAAGTAGAGAGAAATTCCTTAATGCTGTGACATATGTCGGCCTAACGGTTTTAACCATTGGAGTTTTGGCTTTTATTGTTGGAATGCTTGTAAACGGTTACAACGTTTTGGTTCCGATTGGAATTGGGACATCAGTAGGTGCGGTATTTATTTTTCTGATCGGTGTGTTCTTAGTGGTTACAGATGAGATGTTAGAAAAATCATATATAGGGACGAAAGTAGTTCCAATTAAATCAAAAAAAGGAGCACCTATTCAATAGGTACTCCTTTATTCATTACATATCCCAAATCATCGCGAGTAACGTTCCAAACACTGTTACGAGTGCAATGATCAAACCGTAAAATACATTTGTGTAGATGGCGCCTTTATCCTTTGTTTCTCCGGCATGCATAAAGACAACTAACTGGAGTCCCGCTTGGATGAATGCTGTGACAAGAAGGATTGTCATCCCTGCTGCAAACGACATATCAAGGAAATAAACGGCTAATGCCACGGTTGTCAGGAGTAAAGAGAATACAAAACCAAGTACTTGTTTCATCGGGAATAATTGGCTCATATTACATCATTCCTTTCAGGTAGATGAAGCTGAAAATGAAAATCCAGACGACATCTAGGAAATGCCAATAAAGTGAGAAGATAAATGCTTTATTGGTTGTTTGTGGAGTTAATCCACGTTTTCTAATCTGTAGAATAATGAACAATCCCCAGAAAAATCCTAGTGTAACGTGTGCTCCATGTGTTCCAAGGGTGGTTAAGAGAGCAGCTGTAAATGCACTCGTTTGTAAACCTGCACCTTCATGTACATACGTAGCAAACTCAAATATCTCCACTCCTAAAAAGGCAAGACCGAGAAGAAGTGTGATGGAGAAGAAGGTAATCATCGCTTTTTGTTTCCCAATACGCATCGCATGAATCCCAAGTCCAACAGTAAAACTACTCGTTAACAGTAAGATTGTTTCAAATAGAACTGGAGTGATTTGGAAGATCTCAGGACCAGTTGGTCCGCTGCCAGTTCTATTTTCTAAAGTGAAATAGGTTGCAAACAGGGTAGCGAAAAGCATAATCTCGGCCCCGAGGAAGATCCAAAATCCTAAGATTTTTAAACTGTTTTCTTCGGTACTATATTCTAATGGAAGCGAGTTATCTATTTTCATTTTTTAAGCACCTCGCAAATTTGTTTCTGTTTCTTCAATTTCTTTAACAGAGATATATCGGCCATGGTCTTGTTCAAATGACCTCAGCGCCATACATCCGAAAATTCCTAGAGTAGTCACGATGACAGGAATCCACAAGCTGAAAATAAACGAGAATCCCCAAACAAAGAAAATACAGCTCATGATAAATGGAATACCGCTATTATTTGGCATGTGAATTTTCTCATATTCGCCTTTAAATAATACATGGCCATTTTTCTTCGCGTCCCATAACGCCTCATTAGAACGTACATCTGGTAAAATCGCAAAATTATATTCTGGTACTGGTGTATGTGTAGACCACTCGAGCGTGCGGGCATCCCAAGGGTCATTACTGATATCTCTTGATTCATATCGAGTACTATAGTAGATATTGTAGACGATTAACACAAAACCAATCGCCATAATTGCTGCTCCGACGAATGAAATCATATTCATTAAGCCAAATCCAGCAGCTTCAGAGTATGTGTACATACGGCGTGCCTGACCATCTAATCCTGAAACATACATAGGCATGAAGGCTAAGATGAAGCCGATTGAAAGCAGCCATGCTGTCCATTTACCAATTTTCTCATTTAACATGAAACCAAACATTTTTGGCCAATAATAGTGCAGCCCTGCCAGCATTGCATAAACAACACCAGGAATAATAACGTTGTGGAAGTGAGCAACTAAGAACATTGTATTATGATATTGATAGTCTGCAGCAGACATCGCTAGCATAACCCCGGTAACTCCGCCGAGTGTAAATAACGGAATGAAGAGTATGCTATAAAGCATTGGTGTAGTAAAAACAATTTTTCCTTTTCTAAGCGTGAAGAGCCAGTTAAAGATCTTTACACCAGTAGGAACAGCAATTGCCATGGTTGTAATCGAGAAAATACTATTTGTTAATGCACCTTGCCCCATGGTAAAGAAATGGTGCGCCCAAACTAAGAATGATAGTAACGAGATAATAACCATTGAGCCGACCATAGATTTATAACCATATAGGTTACGACGTGCAAAGGTTGAGATAACTTCACTATAAATACCGAAAGCCGGCAGGATTAAGATATATACTTCAGGGTGTCCCCAAACCCAGAAAATGTTCGCCCAAAGCATATCCATACCGCCATTATCCATAGTAAAGAAATGTGTTCCAAATTGACGATCCAGCGTTCCCATTGCAAGTAAAACGGCTAAAACTGGAAATGCGAATACGATGATGACGTTGGCAATTAAAGCAGACCAAGTAAACATTGGCATTTTCATTAATGTCATACCAGGTGCTCTCATTTTGAGAATGGTAGTAATAAAGTTAATACCGGTCATTAATGTACCAATACCAGCAATCTGAATCGCAATCATATAATAATTGGTACCGACAGATGTACTGAATTCGTTACCTGCAAGCGGGAAGTAAGAGGTCCAGCCTGCGTCAGGTGAGCCGCCGACAACGAATGAAATGTTGAATAACATCGCACCCATAAAGAATAACCAAAAGCTTAATGCGTTCAAACGTGGGAAGGCCACATCGCGTGCTCCAATTTGTAGTGGAACAACAAAGTTCATAAAGAACATGATGAATGGCATTGCCATAAAGAGAATCATTACGATCCCGTGTGTAGTGAAAATTTCATTGTAGTGCTGAGCGTCGAGCAGTGTATTTTCAGGTACTGCCAGCTGAGCACGCATCATGATGGCGTCAACTCCGCCTCGGAATAGCATAAGGAGGGCAGAGAGCAGATACATAATACCAATTCGTTTGTGGTCAACAGTTGTCAGCCACTCACGCCATAGGTAGCCCCATTTTTTAAAATAAGTTAATCCGGCAATAACGGCGATTATTGTAAGTCCGATGGCAGCCATCGAAGCATAAATCGCAAGACTTGGATGTGGAACGGCAAATCGATCAAAGAAATCCATTTATTATATCTCCTTTCAAGGGAAGATTACTTTTAATATTAATGACTCATACCTTCATGTCCGGTATGGGATTCTGTGTGAGTTTCTGTTTCAGGTGTTTCTTCGCTATGATCATGGCCAGCTGGCGGCGGTGAAAACTCTAGGTGAGTCCCAGTGTATGTTTGCTGCCCTAGATGACCTGGTTCTAATAATTCTTCGAATTTTTCCTCTGTAATCGGTTTTGCAGTTTCTTTTACTTCTTTTACCCAGTCATCAAAATCCTCTTGAGACATGGCTGTTACATTGAAGGTATTTTCAGCAAATCCTTTACCCGAGAAGTTTGCATTTCGCCCCATGAATTCACCAGGGACATCTGCGGCTAAATGTAAAGTTGTTACATGGTCACCCATTGCATATTTTTGTCCCCCAAGTTGTGGAATCCAAAAACTAGTAATGGGTCCATATGAATATAGTTTAAATTCCAGTGGTCGGTCTGTTGGGATATATAAGTAATTTACTGTTTCAATGCCTTCTTCTGGGTAACTAAAGTGCCACTTCCAGTTCGAGGATGAAGCATAAACGACCAATGGTTCCTTATCTTCGTATCCTTTTGGTTTTGCCTCAACAATATAGTTACTTTGAACGGATACATAAGATAGGAAAGCAACGATTAATACTGGAATACCTACCATAATGACCTCAACCCAAAGGTTTCCTTCAATATGAGGTGGTTCATAATCTGCTTTTTGTTTAGAAGCACGATATTTCACTAACATATAGACTAACAATGCAAAAACAACAATGACAATAAAAGCCATAACCCCTATCGATAATAGGATGTCGCTTGCCTGTCTTTCTGCTTGAGGTCCTTTAGGATCCAAGACAAGTAATGGCTCACAACCAGATAATATCGTGATGATTGTAAAGAACACTGTAAAGAAAGCCATTTTAATACCCTTTTTGTGCATTTTTTATAACTCCTCTCATTAATAATCACTGTGGTTATTCGTGAATTCATTCACAAACTTGTTTTCGGATTTATCAAAAATTATTACTACCTAATAATAACTATATAATTAGTGTTATTATCCCGTACCACAATATTAACAACAAAGGTGTGATGTTTATATACGTTTTTTGAAGAATTTGTGACAAATTTGTTAAGGTTTTAAATTCCAATATAAAATGGCCTGGAAGTTGCAATAATAAAATAATTGTCTATTTTTGCAAATTAATGGGATAATGAATATGTATACCAATGGAATAGGAGAGACAAACATGAAAGTCAAAATTAATCGCCATGCAGCGAAAGCTTTGAAAAAAATGCTAGAAGGTCCAGAAGCAGAAGGGAAATTGTTCCGTGTGTATGTAACCAATATGCATGGCGACCATGCCCATTATGATTTAATGCTGGATACTCCAACAGAGCATGATGAAGTGGTAAAAACAGATAAGGACATAGATATCATTCTAGATACTCGTGAGGAATATCTTGATGGTGTATGGATTCAACTGTTTCATGTTCCAAAGGAAGAATGGCTGATTACCAACCCATCAAAGGGCGGCCATCACCACCATCATTAATAAAATATAGAATAAAATGAATTCCACCTGAAGTTATTCTAGGTGGTTTTTTGATTGTAATTTTCTAAATATTTTCATATAATCCAAGTACTTACATAAAAAGGAGATCTGCGATGATTCGACGTTTCTTTTCCTATTACAAACCGCATAAAAAGCTTTTTATTCTAGATTTTAGCAGTGCAGTCGTTGTAGCGGTTTTAGAGTTAGCCTTTCCACTTGCAGTATCATGGTTTATTGATGAACTGCTACCCGGAGGAGAGTGGCAAACCATTGTAACTGTCAGTATAGCGCTGCTAACGGTTTATATCCTTAGTACCTTCTTGCAGTTTGTTGTGAACTACTGGGGTCACAAGCTTGGTATTAATATTGAAACAGATATGAGACAAGAACTTTTTGAGCATGTACAAAAACAGTCGTTCCGCTTTTTCGATAATACCAAGACCGGGCATATTATGAGCAGGATTACCAATGACCTTTTTGACCTGGGTGAACTTGCACACCATGGACCTGAGGATGTTTTCATTGCGGTAATGACGTTTATCGGTGCATTCTGGATTATGCTGACGATCAATGTGCAACTAGCACTTGTTGCTGTTTTGATTTTACCGTTATTGGCATTATTAGTTGTAGTCTGTAATCTAAAGATGAATAAAGCCTGGAGTCATATGTACACAAGCATTGCAGATGTAAATGCTAGAGTGGAAGATAGTGTTTCAGGAAGCCGTGTGGTTCAATCATTTACAAATGAAGATTTTGAGATTGCAAGATTTCGAAAAAATAATCATAAATATCGAAATGCAAAACTAGTTGGATATCGCGTGATGTCTTTCAGTCTATCGGGTATTTATATGATGACAAGACTTATTACGATAATTGTACTTGTTTATGGTGCTTGGCTTAGCTTCACAGGTCAGCTTACTTACGGGGAACTTGTCGGATTTGTTCTTTATGTAAATGTTCTATTTAAACCTATCGATAAAATTAGCGCTATCATGGAATTGTATCCAAAAGGCATGGCAGGATTTAAACGTTTTACGGAGATTATTGATTCTGAGCCAGAAGTTAAAGATACGGAAGATGCGATTGAAGTAGCTGCACTTAGCGGGGATATAGCCTTTAAAGATGTTACTTTCAGCTATGATAAGCAAAAATCAGTGCTTGAAAATATAAACTTGGACATTCGTGCAGGCGAAACGATTGCGTTTGTCGGACCATCAGGGGCAGGTAAAACCACCATTTGTTCATTAATTCCGAGGTTTTATGATGTCAGCAAGGGCAGCATTATGATTGATGGATTCGATATTCGTAACATCACAAAAAAATCACTGCGCTCTCAAATCGGTATTGTTCAACAAGATGTCTTTCTTTTTACAGGGACCATCAGAGAAAATATTGCATACGGAAAGAGAAATGCTACAGATGATGAAATAATTGATGCTGCAAAACGTGCTCATCTTGAAAAATTTATTCAATCACTGCCTGATGGATATGATACAGAAATCGGAGAACGCGGATTAAAGCTATCCGGCGGTCAAAAACAAAGACTTGCCATTGCAAGGATGTTTTTGAAGAATCCTCCTATTTTAATCCTCGATGAAGCAACTTCAGCACTAGATACTGAAACAGAAATGGTAATTCAAGAAGCATTGAATGAACTTGCTAAAAATAGAACAACCTTGATTATTGCACATAGACTTGCAACGATTCGGAATGCTGACCGGATCATTGTCGTGACCGAAGATGGTATTGCTGAGGAAGGCGGTCATGACGAGTTAATACAACAAGGCGGTATTTTTGCAAGCCTTCACCGGGTACAATATCAGCAGTAACTGTGAGAAAGCCTTACGATAATTCGTAGGGGTTTTTTGTTAAAAATGAACGATATTTTGAGGATAAATGAATATGGTGTACTCTAATAATATGGTTTTAAAGGAGTTGATTACATATGGAAAATTTCAAAAGTGATAATGGGATAAAATTAATCGCTCTTGATATGGACGGGACTCTGTTGAATGATCAACATGAGATATCAGAAGCAAACCGTCAGGCGATTACGGAAGCTCAGGAAAAAGGAATTTATGTGGTCCTTAGTACTGGACGCTCACTTAGAAAATGTGAAAAGCATGCAGATTCTTTAGCATTATCATCGTATTTGGTGACGGTAAATGGCAGTGAAATTTGGGATGAGAAAAGAGGGCTGGTGGAAAGAAATCTAGTCCAGTCTGAATCCATTCAATGGATGACAGAGCTTACCAAAAAGCATAAGGTCCGTTATTGGGCCATCAGTACGAGTCGAAACTGGTTTGATGAAATGCCAGAGGACATTCATGGAGAGGAATGGCTGAAATTTGGATTTAACATTAAAGATGTCCCTACCAGAGACAAAATTTTAAAAGAGCTGCAGGCCCGTGGGGAGTTTGAATTAAGCAACTCCACTCCAACAAATATAGAAGTAAACCCAGCTGGGATTAATAAAGCGAAAGGACTGAAATTAGTCTGTGAACGTATTGGAATAGATATGAAAAATGTCATGGCTGTAGGCGACAGTCTTAATGATTTGGCAATGATAAAAGAAGCCGGATTAGGCATTGCAATGGGAAATGCTCAGGATACCGTAAAAAAGGCGGCAGCTTGGGTTACATCTTCAAATAATGAAGATGGTGTTGCTATAGCAATTCAGAAATGGGTGCTGTAATAGTATCTTTCACGAACTATTAACATTATTCAGATGGAAATATATTTTTTTTGAAATAAAATTGATTAAAGTGTGAAATACTTTATATACAAGAGGAAATTGTTTAAAAATAATTTCTCTTGGTTATAATAATCGGGCAAGACTATATTGCAATTTCATGTAATTGTTACATGCTAGGAGGAGCTACAAAAATGGAACAAGGTAAAGTAAAATGGTTTAACGGTGAAAAAGGCTTTGGATTTATTGAGCGTGATGGCGGAGACGATGTTTTCGTTCATTTCTCAGCTATTCAAGGTGAAGGTTACAAAACCTTAGATGAAGGTCAAGAAGTGACGTTTGAAATCGAAAATGGACAACGTGGTCCACAAGCGGTTAACGTTCGTAAAGCATAATAAACCTTCTAAATAAAACAGACTCCAATTGTGAGTCTGTTTTTTATTTTATTTTTCTGTAAGAGTTCATAAAAAAAACTCCACAATAAGTGGAGTTCAATATGTGATAAGTAAAATGGTTATTTATAGTATAGGGTTAATTAAGAAAATTCATACCTAGGGCAGTTCATGTTACCCGTTAGGAGGACGTTGAATTTACTATTTCCTGCACTCTGCCAACTTGACCATCCATTAACCTTACCTTTATTCCATGAGGATGAAAGCTTGAGTTTGTTAAAATATCCTTCACTACACCACTTGTAAGTTTTCCAGTTCTTTGATCAGCCTTAAGTACAATTTTAACCTGAGTACCGGCAGTGATGTCTTTTCTATTTTGCCCGTTCATTAAACACCCATTTTCCTGCGGGTATTACTTACTTTTTTCGTCTGCTGGCTTTTCATTTTTTGGCTATTTTGAAGACCGCCCTGGGTGTTATTCGCTGCTGCAGCTTTGTTCTTCTTATTCGCTAACTGCTGCTTCATCGCTTCCTGCAAACTCATTTTCTTTTTTGGTTCTTCATTTTGGTTTGTTTGATTGTTTTCTGACATTAGGAAATCCTCCTGAAAAAATGTACTTTCATACCCTCAGTATAATCTATTTACACTAAAATTAACAATTTCGTCTTTTAATTTTAATACCACCTTTTAAATGTATGGCGGAAAACTAACTTATTTGATTATATTTAATATTATTTTATAATTATTTTAATTTAGTATTGATTTTAATAAAATTTTCATTATAATTTTGTTGAGTAGTAATTAAATAGTTTATGAGGTGATTAAATGAGTAACGAGAAAAAACATATTACAACAAGCTACGGAGCACCAGTAGGAGATAATCAAAATTCGATGACTGCCGGCTCCCGTGGACCAACATTTATCCAGGATGTGCATTTACTAGAGAAATTAGCACACTTCAACCGCGAGCGAGTGCCTGAGAGGGTTGTTCATGCAAAAGGTACTGGGGCACATGGATATTTTGAAGTCACCAATGATATGTCAAAATATACAAAAGCAAAATTATTTAATGGTGTTGGCAAAACCACACCAATGTTTATTCGATTCTCAACTGTAGCAGGTGAGTTAGGCTCAGCTGATACTGTGAGAGATCCACGCGGTTTTGCTGTTAAGTTTTATACAGAAGAAGGAAATTATGATTTAGTAGGAAACAATACTCCTATTTTCTTTATCAGAGACGCGATTAAATTTCCAGACTTTATCCATACACAAAAAAGAGACCCGCGCACTCATTTGAAAAATCCAAATGCGGTTTGGGATTTCTGGTCATTATCACCAGAATCATTACACCAAGTAACATACTTGATGGGTGATCGTGGTATTCCTGCAACACTTCGTCATATGAATGGATATGGAAGCCATACTTTCAAATGGGTAAATGCAGAAGGCGAAGCTGTCTGGGTGAAATATCACTTTAAAACTGAGCAAGGTGTTAAGAATATGACAAATGACGTTGCTGCAAAGCTTGCTGGTGAAAATCCCGATTATCATACAGAAGATTTATTTAATGCGATTGAACAGGGCGACTTCCCTAAATGGACGTTATATGTTCAAATCATGTCTTTAGAAGACGCTGATACTTATCGTTTTGATCCATTTGATGTAACCAAAGTATGGTCACATAAGGATTACCCATTAATGGAAGTGGGACAAATGGTATTAAACCGTAATCCAGAAAATTACTTTGCAGAAGTAGAGCAGGCTGCGTTCTCACCTGGAACGCTGGTGCCTGGTATTGAGCCTTCACCAGATAAAATGCTGCAGGGCCGCTTATTTGCTTATTCCGATGCGCATCGCTATCGTGTAGGAGCCAATCACAACCTGCTTCCTATTAATCGTCCAAATGTTGAAGTAAATAACTATCAGCGTGATGGTCAAATGCGCTTTGACAATAATGGCGGCGGTTCGGTTTACTATGAACCTAACAGCTTTGGAGGTCCAACAGAATCACCGGCTGCGAAAACGACTGCATTCCCAGTTTCTGGTGTTGCGGAAAGTGTTTCATACGACCACAACGATCATTACACACAAGCTGGGGACCTGTATCGCTTAATGTCCAAGGAAGAGCGTGCTCGTCTCATTGAAACGATTGTAGGTGCCATGAAGCCTGTTGAGAGAGATGATATTAAACTTCGTCAAATTCAACACTTCTATAAGGCAGATCCAGAGTATGGTGAAAGAGTAGCAAAGGGTTTAGGCCTGGCGATTCCACAAGAAGTGCAATAAATAGGAAAAACAAAAAAGACTGGTCAAGATGACAGTCTTTTTGTTTTTTTTTTGAATTAATTATGAAAAAATCGTAACTTTCGACAATTTTTGCGAATTTCCCGTATTAAACTAATTCTTGCAGAAGTGAAAGGGAGATAAATGAATGAATAACAAAACAGCGATTATAACCGGTACATCCAGCGGATTTGGATTGAGTACCTCTGTTGAATTAGCACGAAAGGGTTTTACCGTTATTGCTGCTATGAGGAACAGCCGTAAAAGCAGCAGCCTGTTGGAAGAGGCAAGAAAGCATGGAGCAGCATCCCGAATCATTGTTTTTGAATTAGATGTTACGGATGAAAAATCAATCCTAGCATTCCAAACGCGAGTACTCAATGAGGTTGGGAAAATAGATGTTTTGATTAATAATGCTGGTTATGCCGGTGCTGGCTTTGTTGAAGAAATTTCGATGGATGAGTACCGAAAACAATTTGAAACAAATGTCTTTGGGGTTATTGCCGTCACCAAGGCCTTTTTACCTGTGATGAGGAAACAAAAGTATGGATGTATTATTAATGTTAGCAGCATTAGCGGTAAGGTAGCTTTCCCTGGACTTTCACCCTATATTGCCTCAAAGCATGCTATTGAGGGCTGGAGTGAGAGTCTTCGTTTAGAAATGCAGCCATTTGGAGTGAAGGTGGTTTTAATTGAACCTGGTTCCTATAAAACAAATATTTGGTCGAGTGGTAAACAGGTTGCAGTTAAATCATTGCAGACCGATTCACCTTATCAAGATTATATGCAAAGCATAGAAAGATATATTGCAGAAGGCGAAAACAGCTTTGGCGACCCTCTTGATGTTGCAAGAAAAATAACTGAAATTGCCATAATGGAAAACCCTGATATAAGGTATCCCATTGGCCGTGGTGTGAAAACTTCTATACTTTTGAAGAATTTATTACCATGGAGACTGTGGGAAAAAATTATCATAAGTAAACTGTTCCAAAAATAATATGATTAAGTCAGCGTCAAATTTAAAGTATTCACGATGTTGTCGTTTTTAGGAAGGAATTTCAGGGATACAGTGAGAATAATAGATATATGAACAACTTTAGAGGAGGGATATGTTTGGATATCCAAGTGCTTGAAAAAGAAGAAATGAAGGTAGTTGGAATTTCGTGGAGCGGTACCTATTCACAACTGAATACCATTCCCGAATTATTTAATGTGATGAAAGAGCGGATTGATGAGGTACCTAATCAAACGAATACTTCTATCTTCATTGCTCCCTTTCATAGCAGAGAAACGGAATTGACCTATTATGTAACAACACCAGTGGAAAAGCTGGAAAATGTCCCTGAGGGTATGGTAGGGTTCACAATTCCTCGTAAAAATTATGTTTGTACTTCGCATAAAGGGAGTCTAGAAGAAGTAGAAAATACATATAAGCAGACGTTGGTATGGATGCAGGAGTATGGTTATGATTTGGATAACAATGCCCTGAGTTTAGAAGTGTTTAAACAAATAGATCTTGATAACGATGGAAATATTCAATTTGAACTTTATCTGCCTGTAAAAACGTATGGAAGCGATTATTAAATTGGATGTGAAGGAGAAGATTTTGACTTCTGCTTCTTTTCTTTAGCAATTGTCACAACTATTAGGTATACTAGTAGTAATCATATAGTTGAATAATTCCTTCGGGGTCAGGTGAAATTCCTAACCGGCGGTGATGAAGCGCAGCTTCTTAGTCCGTGACCCGTTTAACAAAATGTTAAGCGGTGGATCTGGTGAAACTCCAGAGCCGACAGTTAAAGTCTGGATGGGAGAAGGAAAAAATCCGGTTTAGCCAAGGGAGCAGTCTACCCTTTTTTAAGCCCTATTTTCTCATTGCCTTTTCCAAGGACCCTGAAGTGTTTCATATCTTCAGGGTCCTTTTTTCTTCTTTTATGATCGTAAGCCAGGAAAAAAATTTGCATGAACTTGCAAAAGATAGGGAGGGAGAACAAAAGCTATGTTTACCGGCATTATTGAAGAATTAGGAGTAGTAGCGAATATCAAGCGAAGCGGAGAATCCTTTGTTCTAACAATTGACGCGAAAAAAATTCTCAAGGATGTTCATCTTGGCGACAGTATCTCGGTAAACGGTGTTTGTCTTACCGTCACTAGCTTTACTAGCAGCCAGTTTACGGTAGATGTGATGCCTGAAACCGTGAAAGCATCGAGTTTACAATCTTTGAAACGTGGTGCCAAAGTGAATCTCGAAAGAGCCATGGCAGCAGGGGGTCGATTTGGAGGTCATTTCGTTTCAGGTCATATTGATGGTACTGGGGTAATTAAAAGTAAAAAACAGGTGGAAAATGCTGTTTATTACGAAATTGAGGCCTCACCGGAAATATTAAGGTATGTAATTGAAAGAGGTTCGATTGCTGTCGACGGGACAAGCCTTACAGTATTTGGAGTCACAGACGAAACATTTACTTTATCACTCATTCCCCATACTTTATCTGAAAGTATTATCGGTCTTAAGGAGTCCGGAGATATTGTCAATTTAGAATGCGATATGATTGGTAAGTATGTGGGGCATTTTTTAACGAGAGGACAAAATACGGGTAACAAAAAAAGTTCATCCGGTATTAGTGCCAGCTTTTTAGAAGAGCATGGATTTGCTTAAGTACATAGAAAGGAGAGATTACACGTGTTTGATAAAATTGAAGAAGCCTTGATTGATTTACAAAACGGAAAAGTTATCATTGTTTGTGATGACGAGGACCGAGAAAACGAAGGTGACTTTGTCTCATTAGCTGAAAAAGCAACACCAGAGGTAATTAATTTAATGGCTACTCATGGAAGAGGTTTGATCTGTATTCCAATTGAGGAGGAATTGGCGCAGAAATTAGAACTTTTTCCAATGGTTGCAGTTAATACAGATGAACATGGTACCGCCTTTACAGTCAGTATTGACCATAAATTTACCACCACAGGGATATCAGCGTTTGAACGTTCGGCAACCGTATTAAGTATGCTCGACCCGGAATCAAAACCTTCTGATTTTAAAAGGCCAGGCCATATTTTTCCATTGATCGCAAAAAAAGGCGGGGTCTTGAGAAGAACAGGACACACCGAAGCGGCAGTGGATTTAGCAAGACTATGCGGATCTAAGCCTGCAGGAGTGATTTGTGAAATCATGAATGAGGATGGAACCATGGCACGTGTTCCGGAGTTGCGGAAAATTGCCGATGAACTTGACGTCAAGATGATCACCATTAAAGATTTGATTGAATATCGCAATAAAAAAGACAAGCTGGTCAAACGTGAAGTTGAAATCAATTTGCCTACGGAATTTGGTGAATTTAAGGCTGCAGGATACTCAAACGTCATTGATGGAAAAGAGCATTTAGCGTTAATAAAAGGGGAAATTAATCCTGAGAATCCTATCCTTGTTCGTGTTCATTCCGAGTGTTTAACCGGTGATGTTTTCGGTTCTTACCGCTGCGAATGCAGGTCTCAGCTCCATGCGGCATTAAGTCAAATTGAAAGAGCAGGAAACGGAGTCCTCCTTTATATGCGTCAGAGCAGTGGTTTAGTCAATAAATTGCGGGCACACGAGCAGCTAGAGGATGGTCACAACACTGGTGAAGCTGATTTACGTGAATTTGGTATTGGTGCTCAGATTTTAAAGGATTTAGGGATTAGCAAAATGAAATTGTTAACCAATAACCCGCGAAAAATAAAAGGAATTAAGGGATTTGATCTTGAGGTCGTTGAAACAGTTCCTTTGCAAATGGAGATCAACGAAGAAAAGGTAAAATAAAAACTACACAATAATTTGGAGGTATTAAAATGGGACATATTTATGAAGGTAATTTAGTAGGCTCAGGTTTAAAGATAGGAATTGTTGTAGGACGTTTTAACGAGTTTATAACCAGTAAATTATTAAGCGGTGCACAGGATGCTCTTAAAAGACATGGTGTAAGCGAAGATGATGTTGAAATTGCTTGGGTGCCAGGTGCATTCGAAATTCCTTTAGTGGCTCAAAAGATGGCCATTAGCAAAAAATATGATGCTGTTATTACATTAGGAACCGTGATTCGCGGGTCCACACCACATTTCGACTATGTATGTAATGAAGTAGCAAAGGGCGTTTCAAGAATAAATCTAGATAGCGGCATTCCGGTTATTTTTGGAGTATTAACAACAGAATCGATTGAACAGGCGATTGAGCGTGCAGGAACAAAGGCAGGAAATAAAGGCTGGGATGTTGCAACTGGCGCTATTGAAATGGCAAATTTATTGCGAACTTTCGAAAAGTAAAAAGATTTTTGGCGAAATTTGCTTAAAAATATGGCTTTCGTTTTTATTTACTATATAATAAGTCTATCATAAAAAAATTAATGAAGAATAGGTGCTGAAAATCTTAACGGTTTTTAGCTTAAAAGGGAAGTTGGTTAAAATCCAACGCGGTCCCGCCACTGTAAATGGGAGCAACCTGCAAAATGTCACTGTCAATCTGATGGGAAGACGCAGGAAGCGATGACCATGAGCCAGGAAACCTGCCTTATTCTAGTGCCCCAAAAAGAACCTACGAGGATAGGGAGGTGTGGACGACTAGAGTCATTTTTAATGGCATTTAATCAAACCAACATCTCTACATTACGTAGAGATGTTTTTTTGTGAATTTTTTAGATGGTGCAGTTTTTTGTGATGTATTTTTGACGGAAGTCATAGGGGGAAGAAACATGAAAAAATTATCAGCGTTATTATTAATTCTTTTGTTAACAATAGGTGCGCTAGCAGCATGTGGAGAACAAAAAGAAACGGTAAAGGATGAAGGAAACAGCAGCACGGAGCAAAAAGGAGAGGAAACGGCATTTCCTGTAACCATTAAAGACGCATTAGACAATGAGGTGACGATTAAGGCAAAGCCAGAAAAAATCGTTTCATTGATTCCTAGTAATACAGAGATTGCTTTTGCACTCGGACTTGAAGAACAAGTTGTAGGTGTGTCCGATTTTGATAATTATCCTGAGGAAGCAGCAGCTAAAGAGAAAATCGGCGGGATGGAAATTAATATCGAGAAAATAATTTCATTGCAGCCAAATTTAGTGTTAGCACATGCTTCCGCAATGAATGGGACAGATGGCCTGCAGCAATTAAGAGATGCCGGGCTGACAGTTTTAGTGATACATGATGCCCAAAATTTTGAGCAGGTATATGATTCGATTGTAATGATTGGTAAGGCCACTGGTGAAAACAAGAAAGCAGAAGAACTGATTAAAAGTATGCAAGATAAATTAGCAGAAATTAAAGCCAAGGCTGGAGAAATCAAAGAAAAGAAAAAAGTGTTTATTGAGGTATCTCCTGCTCCTGAAGTGTTCACAACCGGAAAAAACACATTTATGGATGAAATGATTAGTGTAATTAATGCAGATAATATTGCAAATGACCAAGAAGGCTGGATCAAAATCGATCAAGAAGTGATGATTGACCGAAATCCAGATGTCATCATTACTACATATGGTTTTTATACGGAAAATGCTGTTGAACAAGTGTTATCCAGACAAGGCTGGGAAAATGTCAATGCCATTAAGAATAAGCAAGTCATTGATGTAGATTCTGATCGTGTGACCCGCTCTGGCCCAAGGATTGTTGAAGGAGTAGAGGATCTTGCAAAGGCTGTCTATCCAGAAGTATTTAAATAATAAAATAGCAGCCTACTTACTAGCAGGAAGTTTCCTTCTCTTTTCAGTGTTAGTAGGAATTTCGATAGGAACCGTTTCGGTTCCTATCTTTACCATTATTGAAATTATGATGTCAAAGCTTTTTGGATCTATTTCTTTGGATCAAATTGACCCCATGTTTTCAAGTATCGTTTTGAATATCCGGCTGCCGCGAGTTATTTTGGCTGGATTAGTAGGGGCTTCTCTCGCCATTGCAGGTGCAGCCTTTCAAGGACTATTAAGGAATCCTTTAGCAGATCCATATACTTTAGGCGTATCATCCGGTGCGTCTGTTGGGGCAGTACTCACTTTATTTTTTCAATTATCAATCCCCGTCATCGGCAGCTTTACCCTTCCATTACTCAGCATTTTGTTTTCTTGGGCTACGATTTTCTTCGTGCTTGCATTCGCAAGAAAAATTGAACGCTCGATGAGAGTGGAAACCATTATCTTAACGGGAATCATTTTTAGTTCATTTCTTGGTGCCCTCATATCACTCATGATCGCTTTAACAGGTGATGAGCTTAGACAAATTATTGGCTGGCTATTGGGTAGTGTGTCGATGAGAGGCTGGGAATACATAAGAATTATTTTACCTTTTTTTGTGCTGGGTTCTATCATCCTTATTTTAAATGCAAAAGAATTAAATGCCATGTCTTTTGGTGAGGAACGTGCCCACCATTTAGGAGTAAATGTTCAAAAAAGAAAACTAATCATCTTAACTGCAGGATCAATTTTAACTGGTGCGGCGGTTGCCGTTTCAGGAACGATTGGTTTTGTTGGGCTGGTCATACCGCACCTTTCAAGGTTGTTATGGGGACCAGACCATAGGCACCTGCTCCCATTATCGATCCTTACTGGAAGTGGATTTTTAATTCTAGCAGATTTAATCTCAAGAACGATTATTTCTCCAACTGAGTTACCAATTGGAGTCATAACTGCATTAATTGGTGCCCCGGTATTTGCATTAATTCTATTACAGAGAAGAAGAATGGAAAGAAGTGGATAAAGGGATGCTTAACGTTCAACATGTTGCAGGCGGGTATTCAAATGAACAGATACTGAAGGATATTACTTTTGAAGTTCAAAAAGGTGAATTATTCGGTATCTTGGGACCGAATGGAAGTGGTAAGACCACCTTATTAAAAATGATAAGCGGAATCCTGCCGTTTATAAAAGGTGATATTTTCATATCAGGCAAAAGATTGCAGGAGTATAATTCAAAACAGCTGGCTCAAATCGTAGCTGTTTTATCTCAGCATTCCTCGCAATCGTTTTCCTATACCGTAAAAGAAACGGTTTCGCTTGGCCGCTACGCCCATCAAACCGGCTGGTTTCAGACCTGGGGAGAAAAGGATGAAAAGATTGTACAACGGGTGATGAAGCAAACTGGGATTACTTCCTTGCAAAATAAAGCGATACAAGAGTTATCCGGCGGGGAAAAACAAAGAGTATTTTTAGCTCAGGCACTCGCCCAAGAACCCGAAATTCTCCTGTTAGATGAACCAACGAACCATTTAGATTTATCTTATCAAAAAGAATTACTGGATTTATTAAAGAATTGGACGTCAGAAACAGGTTTAACTGTCGTATCTATATTTCATGATTTAAATCTTGCGGGTTTATATTGTGATCGATTGCTTTTGCTCGAAAACGGGTCCATTAATATCAACCATATCCCGAACGAAGTGCTTAGAGAAGAAAGAATACGTGATGTTTATCATACCGATATTCAGAAGCATCCTCATCCAAGAGTACCAGCACCGCAAATGGTGTTAATACCAGATGAGAGGCAGGATAAGGAGATAATTCAAATTGATGAAAGTTTGTTACGCGTAACAGATGAGTTTATTGAATTAAAATCACCTGCTCCATTAAGGACGATGTCGTCAGGAGTTGTTGGATCAGGAACAGGCTGGCACCATACTTTTGTTAATCGACATGTTGGAAAGGACTATAACTGCAGCGATCATCGAAAGGAAATGGCCTCCTTTTTAAAATTAAACGGCTTCGAACCTTCCGAAACAGTAGGAATGATGACCGCAGTCTTCCTTAATGATGTTACATTTAAGCACGTTGAAGGGAATGAATTCTCACTATTTGTTGTCGTAACTGCAGGTGTGGGGAACGCAATCGATGCTTCTAAAAGTGAACAGCATACCTTTGAACAGGTGCCTGGCACCATCAATACGTGGATCTTCGTTAATGGTGAATTAACCGAGGAGGCCTTTATTCAAAGTATTATGACCGCTACCGAAGCAAAAGCAAAAGCGCTCCATGATTTAAATATTATGGATTCGGTGACAGGCACCATTGCGACGGGTACTTCTACCGATAGTATTCTCATAGCTGCTACCCAGGCTGGTGAAAGGCTGGAATATGCGGGGACGATTACAAATTTAGGTAAATTGATTGGAAAAGCTGTATATGAATGCACGTTAGAGGGTATTCGAAAATCTCAAAAAAGGAAAGTAGTATGATTATCTATCATTTAACTGCCATAAGTATTGCGTATTTTATTGATAGGCTTGTAGGAGATCCCCCTCAATGGCCTCATCCTGTAAGATGGATAGGATCATTGATTTCATTCCTAGAGAAACGCTTAAATCATGGAAAAAATAAAAGATTAAAAGGGGTCGCAATGCTCCTTTTTGTTTTGTTGATAGTATTTTCAATTGTCCTTTTATTAATTGTAATAAGTTATCGAATTCATCCTATAGCTGGCATTGCCATTGAAAGTATCATCATTGCAGCAACGATCGCACAAAAAAGTCTAAAAGAAGCTGCTCTCGAGGTACACGCCCCATTAGAGAAAGGGGACTTGGCAGGAGCAAGAATCAAACTATCTTACATTGTTGGCAGAGACACAGATTCATTAAATGAAGGTGAAATCGCACGTGGTGCAATCGAAACGGTTGCAGAAAACACTAGTGATGGAGTAACTGCACCATTGTTTTGGGCACTAATTGGGGGAGCGCCTCTTGCAATGGTTTATCGGGCAACGAATACCTGTGATTCAATGGCAGGTTATATGAATGAAAGATTTAAAGATTTCGGCTGGGCATCTGCAAAATGGGATGATGTGATGAACTGGATTCCTAGCAGGATAACTGGAATCCTAATGTTAATTGGAACAAAGCCTATGAAAATGGAGTATCAAAGGGCATGGAAGGTATTATTCCGTGATGCAAAGAAGCACCCGAGCCCAAATAGCGGCTGGGGAGAAGCGGCGGTGGCTGCTATTTTGGGGATTCAGCTTGGCGGCATCAACTATTACAAAGGAATCGTTTCAAACCGTGCAAAGATGGGAGATCCATTAGTCCCTATACAAGCTGATCATATTTTATCAGCCAATAAAATCTTGGATAAAACAGTCTTTTTATTTTTACTATTATTATGGATAGGGGGGATCATGATTGAATTTACCTTCACATGGCTCAAATCCGCAGCACCTTTTTAAATCACTGGGACTTTCGCTCCCAGAGAAGTATATTGATTTTAGTGCAAACATTAATCCACTTGGCCCTCCTCCTGCCCTAAAAGAGAAATGGAATGATTTTTATCAGGAAATTACCGTGTATCCAGATCCATTTGCAGAAAAGCTAAGGAATAGGATTGCGGATAGGGAACAAATTTCGGCAGATTCTGTTCTAATTGGAAATGGAGGGGCCGAACTTATTACCCTGGTTGCAAGGTTTCTTTCCGGAAAAAAGGTTATAGTGGCAGAGCCGTCTTTTTCTGAATATGAAAAGGCTTGCCGAGTTAACGATTGTGAGATACAGTACCATCCATTAATGGGACCTCATTTCGAGTTAAGTATAGATGAGTTACATCCAAGCTTAAGCAGTGCAGACGCATTATTTTTATGTAATCCAAACAATCCTACTGGTATTCAATATCCAGTGTCAACGGTACTTTCAATCATACAGGAATGCGAAAAACAAAATTGCTTTGTGATTTTGGATGAAGCTTTCTATGATTTTTTAGTAAACTACGAATCTTTTATCCCTTATATTAATAAGTTCTCAAATTTGATCATTATACGGTCGATGACAAAAATGTTTGCCATTCCAGGAATTCGTCTAGGATATTTGGCTGCAGCTCCAGCTTTAATCGCAGAAATTAACAAATACCAGCCTCATTGGAGTATTAATACTATTGCGTTATTGGCAGGGGAATTATTTTTACAAAATGAAGAATTTATAAAAATGACACAAGTCTATATTTCGGAAGAACGGGAGAGATTGTTTACATTTTTTAAGAAGCATCATTTTGTGATGACTTCGTCACAAGTTAATTATTATTTGTTACGGGATTCAAATCTCCATGAACAAAAAAACTTATTTAAATTCTTATTGCTCAAGGGAATCATTCCCCGCCATACTTATAACTTCCCTGGTTTAGAAGGAAAATGGTTACGTTTTGCTATAAAAAGTAAGGAAGAAAATAGTAAATTAATGGAGGTATTGTTGGAATGGCGACAGCTTCATTAATTTTTATTACAGGCGGAGTAAGGAGCGGGAAGAGCAGCTTTGCCGAAAAAATGGCTGTAGAACACGCAAAGGAAAATGGCGGGCAATTAAACTATTTAGCGACCGGTGTCGCTTCGGACCCAGAAATGAGGGAACGAATCGCACAGCACCAGTATGACCGAGGATCTGGAAAGTCTCGTTGGAGAACGATTGAACAGTCACAAAATATTGGTGAGAGTGCAGCTTATTTTAATAAAGAAGATATTATTCTAGTCGATTGCGTGACGACTCTTTTAAATAATGAACTGTTTTCTTCGAAACAGGAATGGGATGAGTCTTTTTTAGCACACGTAATGGAAACGATCATAACAGGTATAAATAAGATACGAGAAAGTCCAAAAGTTTTAATTGTTGTGAGTAATGAAGTTTTCTATGAGTCAATCGCAGAGAATAATCTCGTTTTCTCCTATTCACGAATTCTAGGAAAGATCCATCAACAGTTGGTGAAGGAGGCTGATCAAGCCTTTTTGGTTGAAGCAGGTATACCCATCAACATGAAGGGAGTTAGGAAATGAAAGGAGTTATGATACAAGGAACCTCATCCGATGTCGGTAAAAGCCTCATTGTGACAGCTCTTTGCCGAATGTTCGCCAATGATGGCAGAAGAGTTGTACCCTTTAAATCTCAAAATATGTCCAATAACTCTTATGTGACAAAAGACGGAAAAGAAATTGGCAGGGCACAAGGAATCCAGGCGGAGGCAGCAAAAACTGAGGCCACTGTATGGATGAATCCGATATTATTAAAACCTCGCTCGAATCAAGATTCAGAGATTGTGTATTTAGGAAAGTCATTAAAAACTCTTTCGGGAAGAGGGTATCGGGATACTTTCTACGAAAAAGGACTAGAGGTGATAAAGCAGTCTTTAGACCAATTATCGAGTGAATACGATCTAGTAGTCATTGAGGGAGCTGGAAGTCCAGTTGAAATCAATTTGAAGGATCGAGAACTTGTGAATATGAAGGTTGCCGAACTGGCGGATGTTCCAGTTGTGCTTGTAGCCGATATTGATCGAGGCGGGGTTTTTGCCAGTATTGTTGGTACACTTGAGCTTTTGGATCCAGAAGAAAGACAAAGAGTGGCAGGAGTAATCATTAATAAATTCCGCGGGGACATCAGTTTATTTGAAGATGGGATTGACTGGCTGGAAAAGAAAACGGGAATTCCAGTTTTAGGGGTTTTACCATTTGTAGAGGATCATATGATTGATGGTGAAGATTCCTTGTCATTGAACAATCAATTTTCCAGCAGGAAAAAAGGAAATCTGGATATTGCAGTGATTTGGCTCCCATTTATCTCAAACTATAGTGATCTGGAACCATTTTTATATGAAGAAGATGTGTCCATCCGCTGGGTGAAACAGGCTTCTGAATTTGGCAGCCCTGATGCCGTTATTATTCCAGGGACAAAGAGTACAATCAATGATTTGAAGAGTATAAGAGATAGAAAGTTAGACTCTTTGATACAAACCCATATTGAAAATGGCGGCTATGTTGTCGGTATTTGTGGCGGCTATCAAATACTTGGGGAAGAAATCATTGATGAAGCCGGTTCAGATACAGGGATAGCGAACAATTCCGTGAGAGGATTGGGATTTATTCCAGGGACAACAATCTTTTATGAAGAAAAAGAAACGGTAAGAGCGGCTGGTGTGTACCACGAAAATACAGGTTTGATGGCTGATAGAAACCTGGAAGGGTTTGAAATTCATTTAGGAAAAACGGTTTTACACGAGGAAGGATGCTCATTTTTATCGCTTGAGAATGGTAAAGACGACGGTTATTTTAGCAGAAATGGTCAAATCATTGGGACGTATCTTCATCATCTTTTTCATAATGACGAATGGAGAAATACTTGGTTAAACTTCATTCGGAAAAGCAAAGGATTACATACGAAAGAAACCACTTATATTAGAGAACATTTAGATAAAAGATACGATGAGATTGCAAACCGAATGAAAGAACATTTAAACTATGAAATGCTAAATGACATCATCAACAAGTGGTGCAAGAAATGAGAAAACTTTTAAAGGGTTTCTTAATCAATTTGCAATTTTTCACTGCCATTCCCGTACATCTTGAATTACCAATGGACAAACCACATCTAAAAAGTGCTGTTCAAGCTTTCCCGCTGCTAGGTCTGCTTCAAGGGGGAATATATGCTGGGTTATTGTATCTATTGCTAGAATATACTCCTTTTTCGAATCTCGCAGCGGCATTCTTGCTTTGGCTGATGAGTATTCTTTTAACAGGCGGGATCCACTTGGATGGCTGGATGGACGCAAGTGACGGCTATTTTTCTTACAAAGATCAACAAAAGAGACTAGAGGTAATGAACGACCCTAGAACCGGTGCATTTGGGGTAATTTCGGTCATTGTTTTGTTAAGCTGCCGTTTTCTATTTATATATGAGATAACCGTAAATGTACATGCTGCATCATATCTGATGATTGCTGCCATCCCGCTATTTAGTAAAAGCGTTATGGGTCTGCTGTTATTAACAGTAAAGTCTGCAAAAAAAGAAGGACTTGGAGCGCTTTTTCAAAGTGCGGCCTCACCAAAGGATTTATGGACCTATGCTGTATATATAATTGGATTCCTAGCTCTCGTGATATTGTATGATGGTGGACTCTATTATCTCTCCATATCGCTTGTTGCAGCATTACTTATTTTGCTTTTTTGCCGCCGAAAAGCAATAAAGTGGTTTGGCGGAATTACGGGCGATATTTTAGGGGCAGCCGTAGAAGGGACTGAGTTATTTCTATGGATGACACTGTGGTTGTTGCATTATTTCGTCATGGCCTAACGGGGGAGAATAAACGCAAAGCCTATTTAGGGTGGAATGATTCCCCTCTATGTTCTGAGTCAAAGAAAATCAGCATAAGCAACAGGTATCAGCGCTATTTTTCGAGCGATTTGTCAAGGTGCATAAGCACAGCAAATATTCTTTTTCCAAATAATGATTTGTACCTTCTAAGTCATTTACGAGAAATGAATTTTGGTAAATGGGAAGGAAAAACCTATGAAGATTTAAAGGAAGTCCCTCTTTACCAGCGCTGGCTCTCGGATCCTATATCCTATTGTCCTCCAGAGGGGGAGTCATTTATGGACTTCACAAGAAGGGTTTCTATTGGATGGGATAAGATTACTAAAGAGATTCTCTCTCATAACATTCAAGGATGTGCATTAATGACTCACGGCGGGGTGATTCGATATTTATTATCTGAATTTGCTCCTCAGCACAGTGATTTTTGGTCGTGGCAAGTACCTCATCATCAAGGATATGAACTTGTTTTTGCAAAAGAAGCATTTAGGAGGCGTGAACGTTGCACTTTATTACGGGAGGTGCCTTTAACGGCAAAAGGGCTTGGGTAAAGGAAAATTACGGGTTAAGCGGTACTTGGCTTTCAGCCTATCAGGACCATCATCTGACCACTGATCGTAACCAAATACAAAGTAATTTGCTCGTTTTAGAAGGTATTGAAGTTTGGCTGAAGGATTTAACGAAATCCTACGATTCTTACAGGTGCCGTGAAATCTGGAATAGCATCATGAACGATTGGCTTATCTGGGAGAAAACAGAGTCTAACCGAAAGCTTGTGGTGATTGGGACGGATATTACTAAGGGAATTGTCCCGTTGGAGAAAGAAAATCGTCTATGGCGGGATGTAACAGGCTGGGCATATCAAGATCTGACTGCAAAAGCAGATAAAGTAGATATCATTTGGTATGGTTTAAATCAAACAATCAAAAAAACGGGGGATGGAAAGCTATGAGACTTTATACGAGAACTGGTGACAAAGGAAAGACAAGTATTATTGGAGGAAGAGTCGACAAGGATGATATTCGAGTGGAAGCTTACGGAACCGTAGATGAAGTCAATTGCTTTGTCGGCCAAGTGATGACTGAACTAGCTGTAGAATCATTTAAGGATGTACTAGCTGATCTTGAAAAAATACAGCATGAATTATTTGATTGTGGAGGGGACCTTGCCAATATCTCTGACAAGATTGAGTATAAGCTGCAGAACGATGCCATTGACTATTTAGAAACCAAAATTGATGAATATATTCAAGAAGCTCCAGAGCTGGAAAGGTTCATTTTACCTGGTGGAACGAAACCAGCAGCTTCGATTCATATTGCTAGGACAGTGACCAGAAGAGCAGAGAGATTAGTTGTTTCCTTAATGAAGACCGACGAAAAAACTCCTGAATTAGCGTTAAAATATTTAAATCGTCTTTCCGATTATTTCTTTGCATTAGCAAGAGTAGTAAATTATCGACTTAACGTAAAAGATGTAGAGTATGTTAGAAGTGCGAAAGTATTCAGGGATGGGAAACGTAAAGATGACAAGTAGAATGTTAAGTTTACTGGCATTGTTTTCTGCACTATCCGCAGTAGGTGCTGCGGTAAAAATTCCTGCCATCGTAGGCAGTGTCGCTTTTGATGTGTTTCCAGCTTTGCTTGCTGCAGCCTTGCTAGGCAGCGGGGCAGGAGCAATGGTCGGTGCGTTAGGGCATTTGTTATCGGCCTTAATCGCAGGTTTTCCATTAGGTCCAATGCATGTATTGATTGCAATCGAAATGGCCATTCTTGTCTATATCTTTGGTGTTCTTTATAAAAAGAATAAAAAAGGTACTGCTGGTATTCTCTTTATCCTTGCCAATGCATTTGCGGCACCCTTGCCGTTTATCATTTTAATGAATAAAGCTTTTTATGCTGCAGTAGTTCCATCCTTGTTAATCGGTTCAATCATTAATACGGTTATCGCTTTAATAGCTATTCCACGGCTAAAAGCTTTCTTTAAACAAGATTTGATGAATAAAGATGTGAGATTATGAGGGATATCATTACCATACCGATTACTAGTGCCGAGTCGCTTATCATCGCAAGTGATAATAGCGGCGGCATTGGTATGAAAGCAGAGGATCATGTCCAGGTTTCATACGAAACGGTAGCCTATTATTCATTTAGAGTAGCAGCAATGGAATGTATGGCTGCAGGAGGAGTTCCAGTTTCAGTTGTTCTCCATAATTTTTGTGGAGATCACACATGGAGTGAACTTATAAAAGGCATTCAAAAAGGTTTAGCAGAATTAAATCTAGAGGATGTAGCGATTACAGGCAGTACGGAGAGTAATTTTCTTTTACAGCAATCCGCGGTTGGATTAGTGGTTCTCGGTAAAAGGTCTATATCTAAAAAATCGGAGAATATTTTTTCTAATCAGATGAAGTTCGCCGTAATTGGCAGCCCATTAGTTGGGAATGAAGTAATGGACCATGGTGATCAGGTCGCACCTTTATCGGTTTTTCGAGAAGTCAATAAACTTGAAGAAATCATCATTTGGCCTGTTGGCTCAAAAGGAATCTTATATGAGTTTAATCAAATTTTTACAAATAAAGAATTTACGAAAGAAATGCTTCATACGAAACTTGACGTATTAAAATCATCTGGACCTGCAACCTGTTTTATTATTGCCTTTGAACAAGATCAAGAAGAGGAATTGAAAAAAACTACAGCAGGGTATTACCATTCCATTACTGTTAAATAAAATAGCACGCCGCTGCGGCGTGCTATTTGTTTAAACCTTGAAGTTTTTGGATGATCGTATCAATGCCTTTTCCGATTGAAAACATGGCATCCTCGAAGCCTTTTTTCCAAACGGGAGCTTGTTCTTGAAGCTTTTCACCTAGTTTTTGGGCATTTTGATTTAATTCCTCTTTTATTTTTTCTGCCTGCTTTTTGATTTCTTCTCTTGTTTGAACTTTTCCAGCCAATTGGTCATTGATTGAAATAACATCAAATTGTTCATTTTCTCTATGCGGGATTGATGCCCTCATGATTTCCTTGAAAATCGGAACCACATTTCCAGAACCGCTGCTTGGCAGATAATGTTGTCGATCGGTTTGGTCATAACCAATCCATATTGCTGCCACCAAATTAGGCGTATATCCAACCATCCATTGATCCTTCGTACCATTAATATCATTAAATGGAAGCTGGGTGGAACCTGTTTTTCCTGCGATCTGAACATCTGGAATACGTGCGTTTTTGCCAGTACCAGTTTCTACCACGTTTAGAAGCATGGCGGTCATCTTATCAGCATTGTCTTTTGACGTTACCTTTGTGGTTTCCGGTTCACGTTCCGCAATGATATTTCCGGTAGGACCTACAATTTTAGTGATCAGATGGCTGTCTTGCCGCTTACCGCCATTTGGATAGGCGGAGAATGCATTTGCTAATTGAAGCGGTGATATTCCTTTGCTCATTCCGCCTAGTGCAATCGCAAGGTGTTTATCTTCTTTTTCGACTGGCAGTCCGAAGGTTTTGAGCTTGTCTAATCCTTTTTCAAGACCAATCTTATTTAAGAGCCAAACTGCTGGGACATTTAACGATTCCTCTAAAGCTTTGTACATCTGAACCTTACCTTGATAAGTTTTTGAGAAATTTTCTGGTCTGTATTCTCCAAAAGAAGTAGGCTCATCAACGAGCTCTGAGTCAAAAGTATAACCTTCCTCAAGGGCTGGTGTATAAACCGCGAGCGGCTTAACCGTTGAACCTGGCTGAGCTTTTAATTGGGTGGCGCGGTTAAAGCCTCTAAACACATGCTCACCCCGTCCTCCCACAAGGGCGAGTACACCTCCCGAAGCAGGGTCCATAAGAACAGAACCACTTTGAACAATGGTATCACCAGAACTTTTCGGAAAAAGTGACTTATTATTGTTTACCTTTTCGAGGCCAGTTTGCAGGTTTTGGTCTAATTCAGTATATATCCGATAACCCCTCGTTAATATCTCTTCCTGTGTTAATCCATATTTAGAAATCGCCTCATTTAGTACAGCATCAACATAATAAGGATATTTCCGTTCAACCAAACTTCCACTTCCGATATTGATCTTATTCTTTTCGTTTTTTGCCTCATTGTACTGTTCCTTGGTAATCATACCAAGTTCGTTCATCTTGCCTAGGACCAGATTTCTCCGTTTGATTGCCACGTCATAATTTTTTGTTGGATCAAGGTAACTCGGTGATTGCAACAGCCCAGCGAGCAGTGCTGCCTCGCTAATCGTAACTTCCGTAATCTCTTTATTAAAATATCTTTGTGAAGCATTACCAATTCCCCATGCGCCATTTCCAAAATAAACTTGATTTAAGTACATTTGTAAGATTTCATCTTTTTTATAGACTTTTTCAATCTTCACGGCTAAAAATAACTCTTCCGCTTTTCGTTTATAGGTTTGTTCAGGGGAAAGCAATGCGTTTTTCGCTAATTGCTGTGTGAGTGTACTGCCGCCGCCAGTAATCTCTCCCGCAAATAAATTGTTGAACAAAGCCCTCGTAATGCCCTTAAGATCAAATCCGTTATGTTCATAAAAGCGCTCATCTTCAATCGCAACAACCGCACCTGGAACATATTTCGGGAGCTCCTCAATCTTAACCCCCTGAGTCCGATTGGTTGCAACATTTGTAGCGACACTTTCATTACGATCATAAATGACGGTCGGCTGGCTAAGACCTTCCTTTAATGTCTGGACATTTGCTCTTGATGCGAGCCAGCCGAAATAAACAATGGTTACAAGTACAACAATCAGAATCACTAATAATAATAGCTGTGTGACATGCTTCTTTTTCCAGAAACGGACAATCATTTCCCAATATGGGCGTAATTTTTCCATTGTGTCTCCTTTCCTTCAAAAGGATTTTTGCTTTATTCATTATAAATTTTTTAGCGTAAAAACTCCAATAATAGCCTTTTTTGGCGAATACCACGAAAAATTACATAAAACTGTAGGGGTCTGGTAAAGAGCCATCGTCTATTAAGGTGAAGTAGGGGAAACAGGAGGAAATTATGATTACAATAAAACATTTAAGCCATGAATTTGTGATAGGTAAAAAGGGAAAACAAACATTTATACCTGTCCTAAAGGATATTTCTTTCGAGGTTGAAAAAGGGGAGATTGTCACGATAGTTGGTCGGAGCGGATCTGGTAAATCCACTTTATTAAATCTAGTAAGTGGTTTTATTCATCCAAAAGAGGGTGAAATCTGGATTAATGGCGAAATGGTTTCGCAAATGAATGAGACAAAATTTGCTGATTTTAGAATTAAAAACCTTGGCTTCATTTTTCAAAGCTTTCAGTTGATTCCTAGTATGACTGCTTTTCAAAATGTTGAACTTCCATTAATTTTAAAAGGAGTCAGTGAAGCTGTAAGGAAAAAACAGACAGAGGAGATGCTGGCGAAGGTCGGATTGCTAGATTACCAGGACCACTATCCTGGAGAATTATCAGGGGGGCAACAGCAAAGAGTAAGTATTGCTCGTGCGTTAATCGTAAATCCACCTATCATTCTAGCGGATGAACCTACGGGAAGTCTAGACAGTGAAACAGAAGAAGATTTATTGAAGTTTATCAAGGAGTTAAACACTGAACTAGGAATAACATTTCTAATTATTACACATGACGAAAAGGTTGCTAATATCGGTCACCGGACGATTGAATTGAAAGATGGACAGATTAACGAGGGGGTGCTTGCATGAAGCTTAAAGATCAATTCCGTTTCGTCCGCCAAAACATGAAGAAAAATAGAACACGAGTTTACATGACCATCCTAGCGACAGCAATGGGCTGTGCATTCTTAATTGTCCTTGCGTCTGTTGGCTTCGGATTACAAAAATCTGTGGTTAAGGAAATGACAGAACGACGAATCATGACACAAATTGATGTCTACGGTCAAGAAACAAATGAGAATGGCGGGTATCGTCAGTTAGATGGTAAGGACGTTCAGGTATTTGAAGAAATGTCTGACGTGAAAGCCGTAACTAGAAGAAAAATGCTGCAGCAGGAAGGCTTCTATTCGATTGGAAATTACCAGCAGAGCACACAAACAGTGGTAGCAAACTTTCCTTCTGAAATAAAGGCTGGTTTTGAATTGTCAGAAGGAAGCCTTGGAAAGGATAAGGCTGAAGTAGTGGTTGGATATAATTTTCCACTCAATCTTGCGGTGAAAGGTGAACAAACAGAAGAAATGTTTGACGAACAAGGTCAATTAAAAGAAGAGTTCCGCTATAACGGAAAGCTAATTGCAGAAACCATTGAATTAACGGTTAGTAAGATGGAAGATGGGAAACAGATAGAAAAAGTATTTCCAGTAAAGGTCGCAGGGATATCTAAAAAGCCAACGAAGGAATGGGCAGAAGACAGGAGTGTCTATATTTCGGAGGAACTATTAAAGGATATCGAGGCGTTTACCGGAACACCAAAAGGAATCGTTTTGGATTCAGCAAATCAGGTAAATCTAGCAGATTTAGAAACTTCAAAAAATACCTTTGATGATGTAAAGGTCTATGCGAAAAACATGGAAGCGGTCCAGGGTATTGTGGATAAACTTAAGGAAAAAGACTATGCCACCTATTCCGTAGTCAATGAATTAAAAGAAGTTAATTTGATGTTTGCGATAGCGAAGGCAGGACTTATCTTTATCGGGACCATTGCGATTCTGATTGCTTCTATTGGAATATACAATACGATGACGATGGCCGTAACAGAACGTGCACCGGATATCGGAATTATGAAAGCAATTGGAGCAAATCCTCGTACCATTAAGAGAATCTTTTTGTTAGAGAGCAGTTATATTGGTTTGATTGGGGCATTCATTGGGACCGTCGTTTCCTATTGTCTTAGTTATGCAGTCAACTTTGTGATACCCATAATCATTAAACAGGCTTTTGGGGAAGAAACACCTCCTGACATTGTTTTTAGTGATATTCCACTGAGTCTTCCAATTATCTGTATCGTCATCTGTTATGGAGTAACCATACTCTCAGGTCTTCGTCCTGCCCAAAGAGCAACAAAAGTAGATGTACTCAGAGCCATGAGAAGAGAAGTTTAATTGTCGATTCTGTGATATTGGCGGACAACCATTTTCAGTCCAAGCATACCTTAATAGAAAGAACGTCTTTAACATAGAAAGGGGATGTGAGAATGATCAACTGGAAAGTCCGCTTTAAGAACAGAAGCTGGGTGGTGGCCTTTGCTGCTCAGTTGATGATAGTGGCGCAAATGCTTTTGCAAGGATTAAATGCATTAGGGATTACTGAGTTTCAACTTACAGATGCGATACAGCAATCCATTTTAACCTTTATTAATGCAGTATTTATTTTATTATCATTGATGGGCATCGTTCAGGATCCAACCACTAAAGGTATGAGTGACAGTGAACGTGCAAAAACATATAAAGAACCAAACTAATCATATAGAGTGAAGAAACGCTTGGATGCTGAATTATAGGCAAAGTTCGAGCGTTTTTTTATTTATGTAGAATTTTGTAAAAATAAGGAGATTTAAATTTCTGAATTGTCGAAGGGGTAGGGGGTATAATGAAGATGGGAACAATTTACAGAAAAGGGCAGGCAATACATGAGAAAGGGGTTCTTGATATGTGGTACTGGATTTCGATAGCAGCAGGAATATATATTCTTTTTATTATCCTTGAGGAGTCTGTTTATTACCTTTGGAATCGTTATGTTTACGGTCCAAAAGAGAGAAAATCAAGCCGTTGGAAAAGTTTCATATTGGGAATGGCCTTTATCATTCGATTACAGATAATAGAAATACGACGTAAACATATACAAAAAGTAAGTTCAGGTAAACAATCTGCATAAAAAAGTTCCTTTACAATTCGTAAAGGAACTTTTTTTATGCAGTTACTTTTGAATGACCGCTGGCAGCTGTTGAATTTTGTTCCACAGGTAAGGTAATGTTAACGGTTGTTCCGACGCCAATTTCACTGTTGAAAACGATATTTCCTTTGTGGGATTGAACAATTTTATAGCTGACTGTTAATCCTAAGCCTGTCCCTTTTTCTTTTGATGAATAGAAGGGTTCACCGATCTTTTGCAGTCGTTCCTTTGAAATACCACAGCCATGGTCCTTTACGGTAATGGCTAATCGGTTATCTTCAATTAGACCAAGACAAATCGATATTTTACTGTCACTTTTCGAAGCTTCAATTGAATTTTTGATTAAATTAATAAATAACTGCTTCAACTGATTTGGCTCGCATTCAATGATGATATCCTCTTTTGGAAAATTTGATTCAATCTGCACATTGTAAAGGGTTGCTTCAACGGCTAATAATGAAATGACATCGTTTAGTATTTTTTGAATCGCTGATTTTGAATATTTTAAATGCTGCGGTTTCGCCAAGAGCAGGAGCTCGCCTACAATATGATTAATTCGATTTAATTCATCTAGCATAATTTGATAATAATCTTGGTGTTTATCATCTTCCATTTGCAATAATTGCACAAACCCTTTTAACGAGGTTAGGGGATTTCTAATCTCGTGGGCGACACTGGCAGATAATTCACCGACAACGGAAAGCTTTTCCGTTCTGCTAAGACGCTCTTCTGTCTGTCTTAGAGTCGTAATATCGCGGCCAATAATAACTAGTCCTTCCCTGCTTCCATCCTCATGAAACAACGGAACTTTAATCGTATCAAATATTTTAGATGTTCCATCGGGCAGTGGAACAACCTCTTCACAGCGTGTTACGGTACCATTTTGCCACGTTTCCTCATCAGATACTTCACAGTATTTGAGTGCGTCTGAATAGAACTCCGTGTATTCTGCCAATTCAGAGTCTTTTTTCCCCAGGTAATCAACATTCTCAAGCTGAAACAATTTCAGTCCAAAATCATTGGCTTGAATCCAGCGGCCTTCGCCATCTTTAAAGTTTACAAAATCCACCATTGAGTTAATGAGGGTAGATAAGCGTTTTTCTTGTTCTTTCGTCGTATCAAGTTCTTCTTTTTTAAGGATGAAAAAATAGAAGATTCCACCCGTTACAAGAATATAGAAAATTTCTTTCCCTCGTTCTAAATAATTATTAAGGGGCGAAGGGATATAATGTGCCAGGATATAGTTACTTGCGTAAATCCAAATTAAGCTAGTAATTAAGAAAAGAATTACTAATTTCGTTTTCTTCATTATTACTCCTATCCTCTCTTGGAAGGAAAGTTCCTTGATTTTCATAGTTGCACATTCTATACTACTAAAAATTTAGGTAATTGGGAATATCTGAAACCTGGAAATCTACATAATTACATTAAAAAGGTTACAAATAGGTAACATCCTAGGTGAAAAGTGGTTACCGATGTGTAACCCTTTTATTGGTAAAAAAAAGTAACCAGGAACATTTTAACGAAAGCAGCAAGTTAACGAAAGAGAACTTGCTGTTTTTTCTGTGGTTTGATTAATTTTGATGATTTAAGAATAAAAAACTTGTTTTATCTGAAAGTTCAGAATAAAATAAAATAGACATACCAACCGGTAGGTATGTATCCGGTTTTGCCAGCATAATTATATTTAGCGGCTATTATACTAAATTCTAAAAAATGAATGGAGTGAAAGGTATGCATTTACGTCTGACAGATGAGCAAAAAATGGTCCAAAAAACAATTAGAAGATTTGTAGAAAAAGAGTTAATTCCCTTAGAAAATGATGTGCTAAGAAATGAAAGAGAAGGAAAGCCAAGTCTTCCTCTAGGTATACTGAAAGAACTCCAGTTAAAAGCAAAGGAAGCGGGTTTCTGGGGTATAAATACACCAGAAGAGTATGGCGGAGCGGACCTTGGACAAATGATGATGGCCATCGTATTGATGGAGGTTTCAAAGACGTTTGTTCCCTTTAGCTTTGGCGGATCGGCAGACAATATCCTTTATTACGGTAACGAAGAACAAAAGAAGAAATATCTAATTCCAACTATTAATGGTGAGAAAAAATCTTGCTTTGCGATGACGGAACCAGGTGCAGGGTCCGATACGAGAAATATTAAAATGACAGCAGTAAAAGATGGAAATGACTGGGTGTTGAATGGGGAAAAAACATTTATTACAGGTGGTAATGAAGCAGACTTTGTTATGGCGATTGCCATCACAGATAAAAACCTTCACCAATCAACACAGGGGCGGGAAGGGGTTACCTGCTTTATTGTTGACCGGGATATGGGCTGGAAATCGGAGTATATACATACCATGGGAGAATGGGGACCAGCCGGCCTTGTATTTGAGAATGTTCGAGTACCAGAAGAGAATATTCTTGGTGAATTACACAAGGGTTATAATCTAGGATTGGAATGGATAGGATTTGCGAGATGGGTAGTCGGTGCCAGAGCTGTAGGTGCAGCAGAGCGATTATTACAAATGGCAATTGATTATTCTAAGGAACGGATCACCTTTGGGAAGCCAATTGCGGAAAGACAAGCCATTCAGTGGCAAATTGCTGACTCTGCTGTTGAAATTGAAGCAGCTAAATGGCTGGTACTAAATGCAGCCTTCACGCTTGATAACGGAGAAGATAATCGCCACTTGGCATCGATGGCAAAACTCTACGGCGCGAATATGGGGAATAATGTTGTCGACCGTGTTCTGCAAATTCATGGAGGAATGGGCTATACAAGAGAACTGCCAATCGAGCGCTGGTACCGAGAAGCAAGACTCTGGAGAATTTATGACGGTACAGACGAAATTCAACGCATGATTATTGCAAGAAATCTAATTAAAGGACATGTTAAAGTAGGTCAATACGTATGATTAATTTTGAAAGCGTTATCTAAAAAATAGGTTAATAGATTTTGTTAGGAGGAAGAGAAATGGCAGGTAGATTTTCAGGAAGAGCTGCTTTTGTAACTGGCGGAAGCCGTGGAATTGGAAAAGGGATTGTAGAACGTTTCGCAGAAGAAGGTGCGAAGGTAGCATTTATTGATTTAAATGAAGAAGCACTTGTAACGACAACAAATGAACTAAGAGAAAAAGGATATGAGGTTTTTTCAAGGGTTGCAAATGTAATTGACGCTGAGCAGGTAGAAGCTGCGATCAAGGAGGCATATGAAGCATTTGGCTCAATTGATATTCTCGTTAACAATGCTGGAGTAATCCGTGATAACTTATTATTCAAAATGACAGACTCAGATTGGCAGACTGTCATGGATGTTCACTTAAAAGGATCTTTTAATGCTGCACGTGCGGCCCAAAAATACATGGTCGAAAACAAATACGGCAGAATCATTAATATATCCTCTACTTCAGCACTTGGTAATCGTGGTCAAGCGAATTATGCTGCTGCAAAAGCAGGATTGCAGGGCTTCACAAAGACACTTGCGATTGAGCTGGGGAGATATGGAATTACGGCAAACTCTGTTGCACCTGGGTTTATTGAGACTGAAATGACAATGGAAACCGCCGCTAGAATAGGTGTGCCATTTGAAAAATTAATCGAAGCAAGTGTTGCCGCTATCCCTGTTGGAAGAAGTGGAAAGCCTGCAGATATTGCCAATGCTGTGGCATTCTTTGCCGATGAACAATCTTCTTTTGTGAATGGTCAGGTTATTTATGTAGCAGGCGGACCAAAAAATTAATCGATTAAAGTGAGGCGAAGATACATTGTTCAGTGAACAAGTTGGTAAACGCTCCAATAAAGTGAAAAACGTTGTCGAGAGAGGCGCGGTTAAAAAATTTGCAGAAGCAATTGGAGACCTCCATCCTATCTACTTTGATGAAGAAGCAGGCAGAAATTCAAGGTATCAAAACAATATTGCACCGCCTACCTTCCCTAGGACGTTTGATTATGGAGTGATTGACGGCTTAAATCTGCCGAATAAAGGATTAATTCACGGGGAGCAAACCTTTCATTACAAGCGTCCCCTAGTCGTTGGTGAAGAACTTCTTTGTTATTCCGAAGTGAAGAAATACTTTGAGAAGAAAGGTAATTTTGGTGAAATGGGTTTTCTTGTCTTGGAGAGCTTTGGTGAAGATGCAGCTGGGAACGTGATATTTAGTTCAACATCAACTGTTGTTATTTCTGAAGCTGTGAGGAAGGTGCTGACAAAATGAGTACTCTTACGCAATTACAAGTTGGTGAATCACTTAAAGAAATCCAGTTAGACCCGGTCTCACGGATTGATTTAATAAAATATGCAGGTGCCTCCGGCGACTTTAATCCGATTCATACCATCGACGAGGAAGCGAAAAAAGCCGGATTACCAGGGATTATTGCTCATGGTATGTGGACAATGGGGAATCTTGCAAAGCTTTTCACGCCGTATGTTGAAGATGGATTTGTTCAGGATTATTCGATCCGATTTAAAGGAATGGTCTTTTTAAATGATGTCATTACCCTTAAGGCAATCTTAAAAGAAGCAGTAGACAATAAATTACGCTTTCAGGTTCAGGCTGTTAACCAAAATGGAAATGAAGTTTTAAAAGGGGAAGTTTTGTTTACCCAATACTAAAACATTGATAACCCGGCCAAAAGTGAGTCTATCTATTGGCTGGGTTTATTACTTGGGTAACTATAAGAGGTTCATAGTTACCCAAAAAGATAAATACAAAGTAGATTGGTCGTTATGAATAGCCTGGAGTGACAGAAGCCTATTAATAAAATTTATTATAAAAATGGCAGCGAGAAATTTGGTGAAAAAATAGTATTGAATATTATAAATATTTTGTATATTATGTCTTTAGCAACATACCAACTAGTTAGTATGTAGAATCTTAAATAGAGAGAGTAAATTATGGCTATAGGAGGAAACGTCGATGCATGTGAGAGAGTTATTTGATTTAACAGGAAAGGTCGCAATCGTTACAGGCGGTGGACGAGGTCTAGGTCAGCAAATCGCTGAAGGATTTGCGGAAGCTGGTGCCAATGTAGTGGTGTGTTCAAGGAAACTTGAGGCGTGTCAGGAAGTCAGTGAGGGGTTAAAGAAAATCGGTGTAGATAGCCTTGCCATAAAATGCGATGTCACCGATCCAGAGGATGTACAAAATGTAGTTGACCTTACGTTGGGAAGATTTGGAAGAATTGACATTCTGGTAAATAATAGCGGTGCTACTTGGGGGGCCCTGGCTGAAGAAATGCCGCTCGAGGCTTGGAAAAAAGTAATCGACGTCAATGTAACTGGAACATTCCTTATGTCACAGACTGTGGGAAAAGTTATGCTAGAGCAGAAATCAGGAAAAATCATAAACATCGCCTCTGTAGCAGGTCTTAAGGGAAGTAATCCTAATTATATGAATGCGATTGGCTACAATACTTCTAAAGGAGCGGTAATTACTTTTACAAAGGATTTAGCGGTTAAATGGGGTCCGCACGGTATTTATGTCAATGCAATAGCACCGGGGTTTTTCCCTACGAAAATGTCAAAAGGATTGCTAGATAAAGGAGGCGAAGGAATTTTACAAGGCACTCCATTACGTAAGTTTGGTTCAGATACCGATCTAAAAGGAGTTGCCTTATTCCTAGCTGCACCCGCCTCTGATTTTATCACAGGGGATATTGTTGTCGTGGATGGCGGCGCACACGCAATGTAAAGTGACAGCTTGTATTTAAAAACAGTTAATAAGGTTCAGTAATGGCTCAAGGGAGCAGCTAATCTAGGGCTCCCATATGAAATCGTTGAATATAAAAGGAGGGAACCAATGGAGATTCTTCTTCAGCAATTATTTAATGGCTTGACAATTGGAAGCGTTTACAGTCTTGTGGCATTAGGCTTAACGCTCGTTTATGGGATCCTCCACATACCAAATTTTGCACATGGTGCATTATATATGATGGGTGGATACATAACGTTAACGATGATGACCAAATACGGATTACATTATTGGATTGCTATTTTTGTATCGATTTTGGTTGTTGGCATTATAGGTGCCTTAATGGAAAGATTTGTATTTCATCCTCTAAGAGAAGCACCTCCAATCCATGATAAAATTGCAGCCATCGGGATCCTCTTATTCTTGGAAGCTTTTGCTCAATTTGTCTGGGGGGCAGAATTCCAAAGCATGCCAACTCCATATGGTCAGGTTGTAGAAATCTTTGGTCTAACGTTTACGATGCAGCGCTTGCTTATTGTTATTTCAGCCATTGTCGTTATGATTCTATTAACTTTATTTTTGAAAAAAACCTTTACCGGTTCAACCATAATTGCGATGTCACAAAATCGTGAAGGAGCAAACTTAGTTGGCATTAACACGAACAAAGTTGCCATGCTCACTTTCATGATATCTGGTGGTTTAGCGGCTATCGCTGCGTCGTTAAGTGCACCTATCAATCTTGTATTTCCTGCTATGGGACATCTAGTCATTTTAAAAGCGTTTGTTATCATCATCCTTGGCGGTATGGGAAGTGTACCTGGAGCCATTTTAGGCGGCTATATTTTAGGATTTAGTGAAAGCTTAGGGGCAACCTATATTTCCAATGACTATAAGGACATTTTTGCCTTTGTCCTCCTCGTTTTAATACTATCTGTTAAACCTACAGGTCTGTTTTCAAAGGGGGGGCATTAATGTCAAAAATTCAAAGAATTATTATTCTAGTTCTTATTTTACTAGCCATTGTCTTTCCATTAATCAGTCAGAATGATTATTTCATTCACGTGATGACACTTTCCTTTATTTGGATGATTGGTGTTTACGGTCTAAATCTGCTAGCAGGTTATACAGGCTATCTTTCCTTGGCACATGCCGGATTCTTTGCAATAGGTGCCTACTCACTTGGTTTATTAACCGTCAAAGCAGAAATGAATTTTTGGCCGGCACTTGTTCTATCACTCGTTATTACAGGTGTCATTGGATTCTTTGTCGGCCTCATCTCACTTAGGACAAAAGAGCACTTTTTTGCTATTTATACGCTCTGTGTCGGCTATATTATCTATCTAGTCATTGATAAATGGGACAGCGTAACCGAAGGCGTTCGGGGGCTGATAGGTATTCCTGCACCGGCAAACATCGGACCACTTTCTTTTGAAACCTTACAAAGCCACTACTACTTAGTGCTGTTCTTCTTACTCCTAGTCGTCCTCATCCTGTACCGTATTGTTCACTCGCTTTCAGGCAGAACCTATATCGCAATTCGCAATAGTGAAGATTTGGCGCAAACCATCGGGATTTCCACAATGAAAAATAAATTAACGGTATTCGTGATTTCAACAGTGATAGCGGGGTTATCTGGTGCATTGTATGCCTCTTTTGTCCGTTTTATTGGACCAGATATCGGTTCAATTGCGATCGTGTTTGATTTTCTAACTTATTTACTTGTCGGCGGGATTGGCACCTTAAGCGGTCCTATTGTGGGTACGATCCTGATTGTTGTCCTATCGCAGCGGCTGCAGTTTTTACAGGATTATCGGATGCTCGTTTTCGGACCCGTGTTAACCCTGTTAATTATTTTCTATCCGCGCGGAATTGTCGGAGCAGTCGGAAGCTGGACACAAAAACGGAAAGCCTCGGTTCACCAATCAATCATTAGTGCTAAGAAACTGCCTGAAAAACAAGTAAAGGAGGGGTAAGGATGATTTTTTTGGAAACCAAGAAGTTAACCAAAAAATTCGGTGGTTTAGTGGCTGTTAACAATGTTGATTTTACGATTGAACAAGGAAAAATTAACGCCATCATTGGTCCTAATGGTGCTGGTAAGTCTACTTTTTTTAACTTGATCAGCGGTTTTCATCCCCCAAGTTCGGGACAGGTTATTTTCAAAGGGCAGGATGTTACTAAATTACCTTCTAATAAAATAGCACAGCTAGGGGTAGCGAGGACCTTTCAAACTACGAATCTATTCGAGCAATCTAGCGTGCTCGATAATATCATTGTCGGGCATAGGCTGCGGACAAAGTCTAATTTGTTCGATGCGATCTTCAGGACGAAACGGCTTAAATCAGAAGAAGCTCTTTGCCGTGAAAAAGCTATGGAGGTAATTGAGTTTGTTGAATTACAAAAAGCAGCACATAAACCCGTGGCAGGTTTAACACAAGAGGAGAAAAAACGAACAGCTTTTGCATTGGCACTCGCCACCAACCCTGACATTGTTTTTCTTGATGAACCTGCGGCAGGAGTCAATCCAGATGAGACCGAGGGTTTAGCGGTGTTAATGAAAAAAATGGCAGCTAAGGGGATTACCGTTTGTCTGATTGAACACAAAATGCAAATGATTATGAAGCTTGCTGACAAAATCATGGTGTTGAATTATGGAGAAAAGATTGCTGAGGGAAAACCTGAAGAAATCCAAAATAATCAGGGTGTTATAAATGCTTATTTGGGAGGCGGGGCCATTGCTTAGTTTGAAAAACATCTCTGTCAAATATGGCAGCTTTGCGGCGGTTCATGACATAAACATCGAAGTGAAAGAGGGAGAAATCGTCGTCCTATTAGGTTCAAATGGTGCCGGTAAAAGCACAACCTTCCGAACGATTAGCGGACTAAGTAAGCCTGCAGAAGGCGAAATTCTTTTTGAAGGAAAATCCCTAAACAAGGTGTCTGCGGACAAAATTGTTCAATTAGGGATTGGTCAATGTCCAGAAGGAAGAAAGCTCTTCCCAGCGATGTCTGTCCAGGAAAACTTAAGAATGGGTGCTTTTGTTCACAGAAGGAAGAAGGATGAAATTAAAAAGTCTTTACTGCATGTCTACGAACTTTTTCCGATACTCCTTGAGAAAAAAGATGATGCTGCCGGTTCATTAAGCGGCGGGCAGCAGCAAATGCTTGCCATTGCCAGGGCGTTAATGTCGAAACCAAAATTGATTCTACTCGATGAACCATCGGTTGGTCTAGCTCCTTTGATTGTGGAGCAGATGTTTGAGGTCATCCAGCAAATAAATCGTGAGGGGACGACGATCCTCTTGGCAGAGCAAAATGCCAACGCTGCATTAAAAATTGCGGATAAAGGGTATGTGTTTGAAAATGGCTCTATTGTCCTTCAAGGGACATCACACGAATTGTTTGCTAATGATGAGGTTAGGAAGGCGTACATAGGAGCTTAAAATTTGTTTGCCTTCTAAGGGGGTGATGGTTCACTTCACCAGGTAAAGCGACTGAAATTTATATGAAAATACAAGGGGGAAAACCATGAGAAAAATGAAATGGCTTTTTATGTTCAGTATGGTATTCGTATTAATTTTCAGCCTGGCAGCCTGCAATAGTTCAACCAATACATCCGGAGATAATGATCAAAAGGAAGATGACAATAAATCAGAAGAAGCAGAAACCGTTAACATCGGCTATACAGGTCCATTAAGCGGGCCGGCTGCCTTTTATGGTGAGCGAACACTAAATGGTGTCAAAATGGCAGCTGATGAAGTAAATGCAGCAGGCGGCTTTGAAGTGAACGGCAAGAAGTACAAATTAAATATCGTTACCTTAGACGATAAATACCTGCCAAATGAAGCCGGAGCAAATGCCAAGAGATTGGTTCAAGAAAATAAACCGCCGATTATTTTTACACCACACAGCGGCGGAATTTTCGCGTTACAGGTATTTAATCAGCTGGATAAATTTATCATTGGAGCCTATTCAAGTGAACCACAAATTACGGAAGTTGGAAATAAATTAACGGTTCGAATCCCGCCGCGATATGACGGGTATTTACAGCCATTCACTGAGTATGCAATGGAGAACTTTGGTAAGAATGTGGCATTCCTGCCAACTGCTTCTCAGTACGGTAAGGATTGGGCAGCCAACCTAAAGACTTACTGGGAAAAAGAAGGCGGTAAAGTTGTTTATGACTCTGCCATCGATTTTTCCAAAGAAACAGATTTCTTTACGATTTTAACGAACGCGTTAAAAGAGAAGCCAGATGTATTGTTCATCGGCGGTGCCTCTGAGCCTACTGCGAAAGTAGCAAAACAAGCTCGTGAGCTTGGCTTCAAAGGCGGCTTTATCGTTATGGACCAGGCGAAATTTGATGAAATGAAGGCAGTAACAGGATCCTATGACTTATTGAATGGTTCGATTGGTGTTATGCCGCTGGTAGATTCACAAGAAGCTGCGATTCCTGATTTTGTGAAACGATACCAGGAAAAATACAATGAAACTCCAGGTTCAGAAGCAGGTCTAAACTATATTGGCATGCATGTGTTTGTTGAAGCCATGAAAGCTGCTGGTTCGGTGGAGGATGTTGAAAAAATCCGCGCTAATATGCAGGCTGGCTTAGACAATTTAGCAGACGATAAGAAGATCTATGCGGTTGACAAAATTGGTGAAGATGGCGGATTTGAATTTGATTTATCTGTGGCTGCCGTTAAAGATGGAAAAATTGTTCCAATAAAAGTAGATTAATAGAGATAGTTTAGTAGAGCAAGGCATATCTATATAAAGGTCCCTCTTGTGGTTAGTAGAACACAAGGGGGGATTCTTGTGGGATTGGAATTTCATTTTTTTAATAGTTCCTTTAAAAGGAGTTGGTGATGTGAGGCTAAGTGATTTGCTTGAAACAAGCATCAGCGAGTTTGGCGAGTATCCTTTTTTACATTTTAAAGAAAAGCAATATACCAACATGGAATGTAAGATGTTTGCTGACCAATTTGCAGGCGGGCTCAAGAAGCATGGAATTGCTGTCGGTGATAGAGTCATCGTTTGTATGCCAAACTGCCCGGAAGTTATTTTTGCATATCAGGGGATAACGAGATCAGGCGCTATTATTGTACCAGTTATGTTCACCCTCCATCCAAAAGAACTGCATTATATTGCATTAAACTCTGGGGCAAAAGCAGTGATTACCTCCTCACTTATTCTAGGAAACGTAGAGAAAGCACTTGAAGGGTTATCTTCGCAGCCATTAGTTGTCGTTGTGGATCAGCCGACAAATGAAGGCAGGTTAAACTTTTATGATGTAAAAGGTAAGGATTCTTTTGTTTCTCGCAGTGAAGGGAGGGAGGATGATACTGCTGTTATTCTTTACACCTCTGGTACTACTGGAAATCCAAAAGGTGTTCTGTTAACACATAAGAATTTAACGAGTAACGCTCAAAATTCACTTAACCATAACAAACTTGAACGGGGAACAACCATTGGCGTTCTTCCGCTTGCACATGTTTATGGGCTGACCATTTCAAATATTTGCTTGTTAGTGGGCAGTTCGATTGTTATTTTTTCCACCTTTGACACAGGTGAAGTATTTAAAGCGATTGAAAAATATGGAGTAAAGAACTTTTCCGCGGTACCAGCGATGATTCATGCCTTAGTTTCCTATCCTTACGCTGACCAATATAACACCTCAAGTCTTGAATCGGTAAGTTCCGGTTCAGCACCGCTGCCTGTCGCTTTGCTGCATGCTTTTGAAAAAAAGTTTGGTGCTAAGGTGTATGAAGGCTACGGTTTATCGGAGGCTGCTCCTATTGTGACAGCTCATAAAGATGGAATTGAAATTAAACCTGGCTCTGTAGGGATCCCGATTCCAGGAGTGGAAGTGAAAATTGTTGATGACCATGGTAACGAGGCAGCATGTGGCGAGGTTGGTGAGCTTTGTGTCCGCGGAGAAAACGTCACACCCGGCTATTATCAAAATGTTGAAGAATCAAGAAAAGTCCTGATCGATTCCTGGTTACATACGGGTGATATGGCACGAATGGATGATGAAGGGTATGTCTATATTGTTGACCGCAAAAAGGACTTGATCATTCGTGGAGGATTTAATGTCTATCCACGGGATGTTGAAGAAATTTTAAATACTCATGAAACCGTATCTGAAGTCGCAGTGGTTGGCGTTCCTGATGAAAAGATGGGTGAAGAAATGGTGGCCTGTGTTGTGGTGAAACCGGGAGCGGTTGTAAGTGAAGAAGAATTAATTCGCTTTTGTCAGGAGCATGTAGCAAAAAACAAAACACCGCGAAGAATTGTTTTTCTCGAGACTTTGCCAAGGAATGGTGTCGGAAAAATTTTAAAAACACACCTGCGCAAAACGGTCGCAGAAATAGAGGTTAAGTAAATAACTAGGAGGTCTAAAATGACAGAGAGAAAAATGTTAACGACGAGTAAAAGAGGATTATTGGAGGATTCATTCCCGTTCCGTTTATATCAAAAGGCGAAAAGATTAGGAAACTGGAATCCAGCGGATATCGATTTTAGCCAGGATGCTAGAGATTGGAAAACACTTAATCATGAACAGAAGGATGATATTCTTCGCTTAATCTCACAGTTTCAAGCTGGAGAAGAAGCAGTAACGCTGGATTTGCTCCCGCTGATCATGGCGATTGCAAAAGAAGGTCGTCTTGAAGAAGAGATGTTCTTAACAACATTTTTATATGAAGAAGCAAAGCATACAGAATTTTTCCGGCTTGTATTGAATGCAATCGGCGAAAGAGGGGATCTATCCCATTTCCATACAGAGACGTATAAAAAAATCTTCTATGAAATCCTCCCAACTACGATGGGACGTCTTGTGACAGACCAATCTCCAGAAGCAATTGCAGAAGCCTCCGTTGTTTATAACATGTTTGTTGAAGGTGTCTTAGCAGAAACAGGTTATTATTCTTTTTACCAAGCGTTAGAAACTGCCAATATCATGCCAGGTCTCTTAGAGGGCATTGGAAATTTGAAAAAGGATGAGTCCCGGCATATTGGCTATGGCACCTTCCTGCTTCAACGATTAATTTGTGAACACCCTCATCTCTTTGATTTTGTAGCGGCGAAAATGACTGAACTTACTCCTTTATCACTTAGATTAAATGAGGAAGGAATCGCGGGAAGGGAGGTAAGCGCATTTGGCGGGGATCCGGCATTGGTAATGGATTTTACGCTTAAACAGCTGTCAGTAAGGATGGAAATTCTCGCACGTGCAAAAGGCAAAAAAATCGAAGAGATTTATAGATTCTCAGAAACTGAATTAGGCGTACTATAAAAAGGAGGAACGAAAATGACAGTAAAAGTGGAAGTTCAAAGTTTTCCGCTGTTTATTAATGGAAAATGGGAACCTGCTGGCAATCAAGAAACCTTTGATGTCTTTAACCCTGCTACTGGTGAACTCGTGGCAAAAGTGGCAAAAGGTACTGAAGAAGATGTTGATCGTGCAGTCCAGGCTGCAAGAGATGCGTTTGATAACACCGACTGGAAAAATATGAATCCGAAAGAACGCGCCAAGATTCTTTATGCGATTTCCTATCAAATTGCAGCGCATGCTGAGGAGCTAGCTTATTTAGAAGCCATTAGTTCCGGCGGCACAGTACGAAGAATTGGCAACAGCGATATTTTGCAAATGGTTGATCTATTCCAAACACTGGCTAACTTTACCCTAGAATATCCATTCTCGGAAACGTTGCCAGTACCGCCATTTCCAGGACCAGCACATAATTTTGTCTGGCGGGAACCGATTGGAGTGTGTGCTGCCATAACACCTTGGAATTTACCAATGGTCATTGCAACCTGGAAAATAGCTCCTGCGTTAGCAATGGGTAATACGGTGGTGATTAAGCCGGCAAGCTATACACCTTTATCAACACTTAAGCTGGCTGAATTAATTTCCAATGTGGTGCCGCCAGGAGTGATTAACGTAGTAACAGGCCCTGGGGCTGAAATTGGTGAAGCGCTAGTTCGTCATCCAAAGGTAGACAAGGTAGCCTTTACCGGCTCAACAGAAGTAGGCAGAAGGATTATGGGATTGGCTTCTGAAACCATTAAAAATACAACATTAGAGCTAGGCGGGAAGTCACCAAACATTCTTTTAGAAGATGCGGATCTAAGCGTCGCCCTCCCAGGCAGTCTGTTTGGAGTGTTTTTACATTCTGGTCAGCTATGTGAGAGCGGAACCCGCCTGTTTGTACCAGATTCCTTGTACGATCAAGTCGTTGCCGGCCTGGTCGCTTTAACTAGTAAGTTGAAGCTGGGAAATCCGCTTGATCCGATGACAGATGTGGGACCAGTTATTTCAAAAAAACAAAAAGAAAGTATTCTTTCTTATATCGAGGCTGGTAAACAAGAGGGAGCCACCCTTGTTTGCGGTGGAAAGGAAGTTAAGGTAGCTGGCTGTGAAGATGGATACTTTGTAGAGCCAACCATTTTCACCAACGTCACCAATGATATGAAAATTGCACAGGAAGAAATTTTTGGACCAGTTTTATGTGTGATTCGCTATTCGGAGTTAGACGAAGCGATTAAGATGGCCAATGATACGATATATGGTTTGGCGGCAGGTGTTTGGACACGCGATGTCAATAAAGCGTATCAAGTTGCAAGAAAACTGCAGGCTGGTGTTGTTTGGATAAATGACTGGCATATGCTTAGAAGCGACGCGCCATTTGGCGGTTATAAACAAAGTGGAATTGGCAGAGAAATGGGGCAGCAATCACTAGACGCCTATACCCAAACAAAGCATGTCCACACTTCAATGTCGCCAGAGCTTGAAAGACGGAGCTGGTATGGTATTCTGTTTGGCCAAAACTAATGAAGAGGTGAAGAAGATCATGAAAACTTCCTTATCACAGTTTATGCTTCGCACTGGTATTTACAGCGGTTCAAATTCAAGGGCAATGGTACCAAGCTTGTTTGCGGGCATTGGTGCCAAAAGAGTCGTCCTTTTAAGTGACAGAGGGCTGGAAAAAGCCGGTGTCGTCCAAAAAGTTGCAGAAATATTTCATTTAACTGGTCATGGAAGCGGACCGCAGTTGGTTGGACAATTTCTAGATATCTCTCAGGATGCGGAAAGCCGCTGTATCAATGAGGCTGTCCGTTATGTAAAAGAAGTGGGTGGAAACGCCCTGCTGGCAGTTGGCGGAGGCAGTGTATTGGATACCGTAAAAGGGGTAAAATATGCACTTCATAAAGGATTAACGGATATAAAAGAGGCGATTCCAGGCGGACTGTTATATGAACAATTCCCAAAGGCAAACTTTATTCCAATTCCACATATCGCGATTCCGACAACTGCAGGTACAGGGTCAGAGGTTTCACCGATTGCGGTTATTTTTAATGAAGATATTCAAATGAAGACAAACATCATCAATCCATTCATAAATGCCGATATGGCTGTCCTAGATCCTGATTTAACGGTTGGACTTCCACCCTACATCACGGCCTTTACCGGTTTTGACGCCTTGACACATGCAATAGAAGCACTTGCTTCGCCAACGGCGACAGCGCTCACAGACGCTTATGCCCTGCATGCAATTCGGTTAATTGAAAAAAATCTCCCAGTCGCCGTGGCAGAAGGTACGAATGTAGCCGCCCGAATGGATTTATTACAGGCAAGCCTAATGGGTATAACCGCATTTAGCTTTGCCTTGAATGCGATTCCGGTACACAATATGGCACACGCCTACGGTGCGTTTTTCCGCATTCCACATGGCTTAGCCAATGCAGTCTTCCTGCCTGTTGTTATGGAAATGGTTCCTGCATTATACCTGCCAAAGGTAAAGGAGCTTGCTGAAGTATTAGATGTTGAGGTGAAAGGTGATACTGCAGAAGCGGCATTAGCAAAGGTGGTAGAAAAGATACGTTTGCTTCAGCACAAGGTTGGTCTTCCTGCAGATTTCAAACAATACAATATCTCGGAAGAAAATCTCGCACAAACGGTGCAAGCCGTCATGAAAGATCCAGCAGCACTAAGCTTCCCAATGCCAAAAGAATTAATCGCAGCAATTGGACAAAGAGTTGTCCCTCTTGGAGTAAAATAAAATTTGTGACCTAGCCGGCGAATTGATTATTCGTTGGCTGGGTTTTAATTTTTTTTTTGAATACTTTGAAAGAATCATATATAATTTTCGTTAGGGTCAAACTCAGTTATGGAGCTTGTCTACATATATTAATATGATTAGGAGTTAAAACAATGGAAAAAGTACTTATTTTCGGCCACAAAAACCCTGACACAGATACGATTTGTTCTGCTATTGCATATGCAGATTTGAAAAAACAACTTGGAATGGATGTAGAGCCAGTCCGTTTAGGAAGCGTGAATGGTGAAACGCAATATGCTTTGGACACGTTCAAAGCAGAGGTACCACGCTTAGTTGAAAATGTGGCTTCTGAAGTGAATTCAGTTATTTTAGTTGATCATAATGAGCGCCAGCAAAGTGCCAATGATATCGCAAACGTTCGTGTCTTAGAAGTAATCGATCACCACCGAATCGCTAACTTCGAAACAAGTGATCCTTTGTACTATCGTTGTGAGCCAGTGGGCTGTACAGCAACTATCTTAAATAAAATGTACAAAGAAAATGGCAAGGAAATTAAAAAGGAAATTGCTGGCCTTATGCTATCAGCGATTATTTCAGATTCATTGCTGTTTAAATCCCCAACTTGTACGGCTGAAGACGTTGCGGCTGCAAAAGAATTAGCTGAAATTGCAGGTGTCGATGCTGAAAGCTATGGCTTAGAAATGCTAAAAGCTGGTGCAGATTTAAGTGACAAAACAATTGAACAATTAATTTCACTTGATGCAAAAGAATTCGAAATGGGTTCAAGCAAGGTAGAAATCGCTCAAGTAAACGCAGTTGATACTGCTGAAGTACTAGCTCGCCAAGAAGAATTAGAAGCTGCGATTTCAAAAAACATTGAAGAAAAGAACCTAGACTTATTCTTATTTGTGGTTACGGATATCTTAACAAATGACTCTGTTGGTTTAGCACTTGGAAGTAAAACCAATGCAGTCGAAAAAGCATACAATGTTACCTTAGAGAATAATACAGCCGTTCTAAAGGGCGTTGTTTCCCGTAAGAAACAAATCGTTCCAGTGCTGACTGATATTTTTAATCAAGGGGTTTAATAATAAGGAAAACCGTTCTTATATTATATGAACGGTTTTTTTTATTTTTAGGTTAAGATAAAGGGAAAATGTTGATTTTAGAACCTGTTGATTTGTGCGGAAGGCGCGAGACTCCTCGAAAATGCTATCGCATTTTCTTCGTGCGTGGGCGGATTCAAGGATGAAAATCAATGTCCTGCAGGAGGACGGGACAGGGGAGTCCCCGCAGGCGCTTTAGCGCCGAGGAGGCTTCCCGAACCGCCTGGAGCACAAATCAACAGCCTATTCTTTTAGTCAAAACTACTACGTTGACTGTACAGTTTTAGTTATGATAATATTATATAATAATAGAAAGGGGTGGGTAAGTTGGGAAGTTGTATCGTATCGGCGAAATAGCTAAGTTAATGAACATCTCCAAAAGAACAATCGATTATTACACCCAAATAGGCTTACTAAACCCTATTCGGACGGATTCTAATTATCGATTGTATGGAGAAGACTGTATTCAAATTATGCATTTAATTGAACACTATAAAAATCTTAATATGCCACTTGAGGAGATTAAGTCTTCGATTGAGCTAATTAAGACGGAAAACTGTGTTGATAAGCAAAAGGTAGAAAAGCATTTTGAACAGATTGGGATTCTAATGCGTCATCTAAAAGAAGAAATCGAAGCAATTGAACCAATTCTTGACAAACTAAACAGCGGTCAAAAAGAAATGGTGAAAAATAAACTTTCTTCACAAGGTGTACCTTTAGCTCAAACTTTATTATTATTACTAAGTTAACTTACTTTTACAAAAACCAGGAGGTGTATTCCTTACTCATTCTTTGAGTATGGAGACCATTGACCATTATTAACTTGATTGTGATTGCAATTTTAATTGGCTTTACGGCATTCTTTGTGTCTTTCGAATTTGCCATCGTAAAAATCCGTAGTACACGAATTGATCAGCTCGTAGCAGAAGGCAATAAAAAAGCAATTGCGGCTAAGAAAATTGTTTCAAATTTAGATGAATATTTATCAGCATGTCAATTAGGTATTACCGTTACTGCTTTAGGATTAGGCTGGCTGGGTGAACCAACCGTTGAACACTTACTACATCCATTGTTTACTCATTTAAACATACCTGAATCTGCAGCAGGAATTTTGTCCTTTGTTATTGCTTTTGCATCTGTAACCTTTTTGCACGTTGTAGTCGGAGAACTTGCGCCAAAAACGATTGCCATCAATAAAGCAGAGGCAGTTACGTTACTTTTTGCAAAACCAATGATTATTTTTTATAAAATCATGTATCCATTTATTAAAACATTAAATGGTTCTGCTCGTATAATCGTTGGACTCTTTGGTTTGAAGCCTGCTTCAGAACATGAAGACGCACATTCAGAGGAAGAACTTCAATTAATCATCTCTGAAAGCTACAAGAGCGGTGAAATTAATCAGTCTGAATACAAATATGTAAACAATATCTTTGAATTTGACGATCGGATTGCAAAAGAAATCATGGTTCCACGAACTGAAATCGTCGCTTTCGACAAATCCCAAACATTACAAGAATGTTTGGAAATTGTAAAAGTAGAAAATTATACTAGATATCCAGTCATTGATGGTGAAAAAGATAACATCGTCGGTATGTTGAACATGAAGGAAGTTTTAACAGATTATATCAGCGGTAAAAATCTTGATACATCCATTGAAGAATATACCCGTCCGGTGATTCAGGTCATCGAATCGATTGCCATCCATGATTTATTAGTTAAAATGCAAAAAGAACGCGTTCATATGGCTATTTTAATGGATGAATATGGCGGGACAGCAGGTTTAGTGACGGTTGAAGATATTCTCGAAGAAATTGTAGGGGAAATTCGCGATGAATTTGACGAAGACGAAGTACCGGAAATCAACAAAATTAGTGAACATAAGACAGTTGTCGACGGGAAAGTTTTAATTGACGAAGTAAACGATTTGTTTGGTCTAGACATTCATGACGATGAAATGGATACGATTGGCGGATGGGTCCTTTCTGAAAAAATGGATGTCGTTGAAGGTGACAAAATCAACTACGGCGATTATGAATTTAAGGTTCTCGAAATCGATGGGTACCATATTAAATTATTAGAAATTGTAAAATTAATGAAACACGAATCTATAGCTTAAAACTCCACCCTCTTGTATATACGGCAAGAGGGGTTTTTATTGGCAAGAATAGTTTGAATATTCATGAAATATTACAAATTATGTGCGAAAAAGTGATTTTAGTTAGTATTTGTCGAAGAAATATAATAGGGATTTAGGAAGTTTTCACTTAATATATAGTGTAATAGATTTACTTCTAAAGTACTATTTTTTCGAGGGTCATTTGTACTATTAATATTTTCTATTGAATAGTATTTAGAAAAACGGAAGGAGGATTATCTTGAAAAAATTCAGCCTGCTGATTTTGTGTCTATTAGTCTTGTTACCTTCTGTGGTTTCTGCCCATACCCATCTTTCAGAATCTAACCCGATAGAGGGACAGGTAGTTGTCGATGAGTTAAAAGAAATCACGCTGACCTTCGATGGGAACATAGAAAAGTTAAGCTCCATGAAAATAGTAAAGAATGGTTCAGAATTGACTGCTCACCAGGTACAGATTGAAGCAGAAAGCGACCTTTAAATGGGAGCAGGTAAGCGGTCCTGCAGTTACACTTAGCGATTCAGGCGCATCTAACCCAACGCGTTTCCTAAACAGTTTGTTCCGGTTGGCTTTAAATTAACGGTTACAGGCTTAAATGGTCAATCTTCGACAAATGAGTCAATTGTTACCATTACACCAGCTCCAGACAATCTTACTGCACCACGAGGTACTTTTGTGCAAAGTACAGGTACATTAACTGTACCTGGAACTAGTGATGTATTTGGACCAGGAGTAACAATCACGATATCAAAAAGTAATCAAACCACTCCTCTTGGTACAGCAGTGGTGGGACCTGATGGTAAATGGGTCTTCTCGAAAAGGGGACTTACATTTGTAACAGGTGAAACGTTAACAATTGTATCTAGTTCAGGTGGTAAACTCAATAATGTGCCTGTATTAATTTCAACTAGATAACAAGTCAGCTGGAAAGAAACTCAATTGTAGAGTTTCTTTCCTTTTTATGTAAGGAGAAAAAATGGGCTTTATCTCAGACTCTGTTTCGGAACGAAAGGCATTATTTATTCGTCTAATGAATAAAAGGTCCTGAAAGGGTTGAAGATATGCTATTCTTAGTGTTATTTCTTATCGGGCTGCTGATTCCGTTTTTATTAATAAAGGTTAATCCAAGCTGGATTGTTTGGGTACCTTCATTTGTTTTATTTATAGCTGCTATTGTTATTTATGGAAAAGCAGTGTTTTTTCCGGGAGAGGGAATGGCCGATTTGGCGGAGCGTCTATACTTTATCATTTTTGGATTGACCGCCATTGGCTCGATTGTGGGTGGACTAATCGTACATTTTTTAAGAAACAAATAACTTTTATTACAGTGTCAGGTCCACTAGCATGGATCTGGCTTTTTTTCTTAATATCCATCTGCATGTAACTAGGAATACAGTCATATGGTGTAAAAAGGAGGTATCAAATGATTAGTTTAAATGGCCGAATTGTCAAGCCTGAGGAACTTAGTAAAGACATTACAAGCACCGAGCAAAAGGTGATTATAAAACAAATGGCGAGTTACCCTGTGATTTATCATTATGAATCAATACAGCAGCTAAAGTTTGAATTATTATTTAGGGTAAATACTATTAAAGCGGCAACGGCATTAGACAAAAGCGGTGCAAAGTTTACGACTTTCGCTTATTCCTTTCCTAACAGAAAATACTGGTATCGATTACCAAACGGAGGGTTTCTTTTACGAGAGGGAGTAAATCCTTCAGAAGGAATCGAAGATATCGTGAAAAATGGGGAGCTCTATGCCTTTGAATGTGCTACTGCAATTGCCATTGTGTTGTACATTTCTGTCCTGTATACAATTGGACCGAGGGCATTTAATACGTATTTTAGGCGTCTATACTTAATGGATTGGCAATTTGACGAGGATCTCCCGGTTTACCAAAAAGATGGAGAGGATTTTCTTATTGGGGACGTTTTACATTTTAAAAATCCAGATTTTGACCCTAAGCAGCCATGGTGGCGTGCCGAAAATGTAATCTTTTTTGGTAATGATAAATTCTATGGGCATGGAATTGGAATTAGAGATTCTAAGGCGATTATTAACTTTTTAAACGGAAAGAGAAAAGAAAACGCGGATGAATCTGCCTACCTTATGCGTATGATCACAAGACCAAATTATAAAACCATTAGCTTGTTACGGTAAAAAGTAAGGAGCTTCCATTACGGAGGCTCCTCATATATATTAACCGTGCAGTCTTCCATCGAAATTTGCGTACAGCTGTTTACATAACAGATGGTCCAGCTCACGCCGTCTTTCAACTTCCATTCTCACATTTAATTTACGTTTATAGACTTCATAACAAACTCCATGTGCACTCAGCAGACCTTTTTCCATCTCATTTGTGTACTTCAGTTTCAAATAATGGATAATGAATCCCTCCGGTTTTTACCGTTTATTACGGCTTAATGTTTAATACAGTACTAATGATAACACTGCGAATTTTTCCTTACAAAGTCGAAAAAACGCCATATCTAGCTGTCAGCTTTGCTGACATGGATACTCGTGAAAATAACTCACAGGTTCTTAAAATAGAAGCCATATCCTTCCATTAAGAGCTTGTACTGTATTTTTAACCAAACAAAAAGAAAGCCCATTGCTTCTGCAGCAATGGGCTTTCTAAATAATTTCTTTTTTAATTCATAGATTTATCTAACATGAAATCGGCTTTTGGTAATGTAATAATCTTGCCGCCAATTTGTACGTGTACGGTATCGTTGAAAATGGCTTTTACAATTCCCTTTAGTGAGACGCTTGAGTTGATTGAGATATCTTTTTTATCAGATTGGTTTGCCATATTAATCAACACCTTCCAAAGTTAATTATAAAATATTATATATGAATAAAAACAAAAAAAGCGAGTAAAAAGTCTCAAAATAACAAAAAATAAATAATTTGTTCATGTTATTTATAACTAATGTCAAGGGGTGTGAACATAAGTTGAAAATAACATGAACTATAGTTCAAGTATTACATGATTAAGTGATTCTGTCAATGGAAACATGAACTAGGGTTCAATATTTGTGTTTTGTGTTATAATAGGGATGAGGTGAGAAAAATGTCAGACCGAGAAGACCAGCTGACGGGTGAGTTTCCATTAATTCCAAAGCAGGAACGTGCCCAGATAAAAAGAGAGTTGCTGCTAAAAAGTGGTCATGAATTATTTATTTTAAAAGGATATGAGCATACAACGGCAAAGGAAATCGCAGCACATGCAGGGGTAGCAACCGGTACTTTTTATCGGTACTTTTCGGATAAACGACAGCTATTAATGTCTCTGTTAGAGGATCAAATCGAGATGTTAATGCCGCCTGAACCAAAATGGGGTGTCGCAGATCCAGAAACCACGCTGGCTTCCCTCTTAGAAGCACATGATAAACGCATTAAGGAGATGGGAATGCAGCGAGTCCTTCCTGAATTGCTGGCTAAGGATATAGAATTTGTTGAGGTACTTGGAGCAGCAAAACGAAAAATATTTAATCGAATTCTTATAGGATTAACGAAGGCATATGAGAAGGGGCTAACCTGGAAAGATTTAGATTTAAATACAGTTACGTGGTCGCTGATGACTTTGGCAGAGCATGCACCCGAAAAAATGAAACAATGCGGGAATGATACTGATTATCGTGAAGTTGCAAAAGTAATTTGCCGATTAATTTTTCCGCCAGAAGTGATCAAAAAATTACAATCAAATGAAACGGAAGAAAAGTAATGGTTTTTGAAAGGATGTAACCGCTGGGAATGGAAAAGACCCTTGATTTGAATAATATAAAAGCAATTAAAATTGAACTGACTCGTTTTATGATGGCCTATAAATTTGCCCTCGATGAAATGACAACAAAAATTAATATACTTAAAGATGAGTTTAATTATATTCATGATTATAACCCAATAGAACACGTAAAATCTCGGTTAAAATCACCTGAGAGTATTTTTAAAAAAGTACAAAGAAAAGATTGTGATTTTACGTTAGACAGTATAAAAACTACTATTAAAGATATTGCCGGAATCAGGATAACCTGCTCATTTATTTCAGATATTTATGAAATAAGCAGGATGATTGCCAATCAGAAAGATATTCGAATTATAGAATATAAGGATTATATCAAAAATCCAAAACCAAATGGTTATCAAAGTCTGCATATGATTGTGGAAATTCCGATCTTTATGTCCGACCGTGAGGAGCTAATTATGGTTGAGATTCAAATCCGTACCATTGCTATGGATTTCTGGGCAAGCCTGGAACATAAAATTTATTATAAGTACAACAAAGAAATCCCTCAAAAAATGCTTGATGAATTAAAAGCAACCGCTGAGATGGCTGCACATTTGGATCGAAAAATGGAAGGGCTTCATAAAGAAATGGCGAAAATGAAGAGAGCAGATGAGGCGGAAGAAAAATTTTTGCTTCCGCTTGGAATGGGAAATAACAAACTTAAATTATTTGAAACTTTTATGGAAGAACAACTGGGAATTAAGTAACAGTAAGCCTATTCTATAAATAGGATTCTTTTGTATATCGCTTTAGGGTACGGGGGTATGATATAATAACAGAAAATGAGGTGATGGAATGTCTTTTGAACATGAATATGAGGAAGAAATGAATGATGACTCCTGCTGTGCGACCTCAGGCAGCCACCGTAAAAGCCATCATTCTGATAAGGTAAAGAGTAATCTTGTTACAAGGCTTAATCGAATTGAAGGGCAAATTCGCGGAATTAAAGGAATGATCGAAAAGGACACCTATTGTGATGATGTAATCACGCAGATTTCCGCAACGCAATCTGCATTGAATAGTGTTGCAAAACTCTTGTTAGAAGGTCATCTGAAAACGTGCGTAATCGAAAGAATTCAAGAAGGAGACCAAGAAGTTTTAGACGAGGTTCTCGTTACCATTCATAAATTAATGAAGAAATAAAAGCATTCATCAAGCCGTACTTATTGTACGTCTTTTTTTATTTCTATTAAGTTATTTGCTAGAAGGAATAAGAAAATAGTATGAAGAATATTATAGTTATAATATTCTGAAAACTAAGAGGGGTGAGGAATATAAAGGCGACGAAAATAATCCTAATGGTATTTGCTGGACTTGTACTTTCTTATAGTGTTTATGCTTATACAGTGTTTTACGGAACACCTTGGGGTAAACAACAAAATAAAAAACTTATGCAAAGCTACATTACCGAAAAATATCAAACCGGATTTGTGCTTTCCAAAGTTAGTTATAACTTTTTAAGCGAAACATACCAGGGATTTGCCTATCCAAATGAGCACTCGAACCTCTTGTTTATGATTGAGGAAGACATCGACTCTTCTGCTGGCTATTCGGATAATTACCCTAAAGTTATGTGGGATAGTGAGTTAGCGGCCAGCCTTAAAGAACAAATAAAAGGACTTTTTCCAAATTTAGATGAAGGAATGTTTAAAGCACTGCAAATTAAGGACAAAGGGGAATTCTTTGGTCCGAATATACCTACTTATGAAGAAACCAACATTTCGATTCTCTCCACCTCCATTCCTATCGATATAAAAGCAAATTGGACACAATTGAATCAAAAAAACGAGATACAGAAAATGAAGAAGCTTAGTCAATTTCTGCAACAAGCCAATTTTCCGGTCCTAATGGAGATACGCTATTATCAAGATGAAATGAATGATCAGGCTAAAGTCTTCTTTATTACGGAAAAAGGCGAAATCATTGAAAAATAGTGCTGCCACTCATGGTGGAGCACTTTTTTTATGGTTGTATTAATTTGTGATGAGGATTCAGCAGGATGTTGTTTAATGTTCTCCTTCTGATCATGAGCAGGCCAAGGTTGTTATTGGTTTCCATGATAGAATTATTTTCTAATGTTTGATAGTTTACAGCATCCTTCCATAAAAAGGTGTTTGAATTATGACCTTTTCGGACTTCTTTAATGTGATAGGAAGGGGTACAAACACGTTGAATTTCGTTGTTTTTTCTTTTTATAGCATTAATGGCCATAATCTGTTTCATCAAGATCCCCCACAAACCGCCGAAGCTCATATTTTTTAGTGGAGAACTAGTAAATTGATTAATCGTGAGTTTTTGCCCATTTTTAAAGGAAACAGTAGCTGTAACAGCAGAGGCATAATGAACATCACCCGATAAAATAATACACCTGCTCGGTTTCCATGCGGCCACCTGATGGAGAAATTCAGTAAATCCTTTTCCATTATACTTCCACGCTTCAAAATCAAACCTCGTATGAACGTTTACTCCCAATACTTTTAACGGATATACAAAATCATGTAAAAAGGTTTCAATCAGGCCCAGTCCATATAACGGTGTTGCCGAAACAATGATTAATGGCCTGCCGCTCTTCCATTCGCTATCAAACAGACTGCCGGTTACAAGCTCCCAGCCTTTTTGACTAATCAGCTGCGGAGCCCAGATTGATTCCTCGATAAGTTGACCCCATTTCTCTGGTCTTGGTTCCATGTTATATTCTCTTTGTGTACGTGTGTCCAGAAAGAGTGCTTTTGGATTTGTCGGAGCAACAAAATGCCAAGAGTCAAAGTTCCAAAGAGTGTTTTTCCACTCTTCTTGATACGTCATGATTTTTCCAATGCTTAGCATTTTAAAATAAGTTTTCATCATCCAAAGGAATTGATCATCATAGGATTGCGGCGCATTACCTCATCCTTGAAAGGCCCAATAAGCAGATAATCCATTGGCAATCACATGACTCCCTAGAGCGGAGTTTCTAACATTTTCCTTCCACTTATAGGATATATTCCAATCATCGGTAATATCATGGTCATCAAACATCATGTAGGCTGGTATGTTTGCAAGAAGACGCCGTATACGATAAAGAGACTTTTTCATATCTCTCTTCTTTTGGAAAAACAAAATAAATTTGATCCTCTTTTACACAGTCATCGTAGTGTTCGAAGAGTGCATATTCTTGTGCAGTTTCCCAAAGCTGCGGGCTCCATGACAGCAGATACATGGCAGCATACTCTCCGAATGTCATTAGGTGATTGCTTGCGTGGGATGAGGTGAAATGGCAAAAATTCTCCATAATATATTGCCTGCCGTTGACTTGGTTCAACGCCGTTTGGAAGGGCTCCTGGTTTAGCCGCGCATCTACTAATTCGAGGGGCTCACTCGCACCAATTAATTCCTCGCTAAGTTTAGAAATGACGGGAAACAATGGGTCTGCGACATCATCTGCATAGATTTGGTCTACCATCAAAAATAATGTGCTAGGACGAACTAGTAAATTATTATATTCCTTTTCTAGCAGCATGTCCGCAGTAGAGAGTGTATCCTCCTCATCGCCATGAGGTTTTCGACATGAACCATACAGGACATTGCAGCGTTGTGCCGAGCTGTTAAGAAAAAAGGCAGGGTAGTCAAGGCCGCCGTAGGTGATGGAGTACGGATTATCTTTCGATAGCAGCCCTAAAGATTTCAAGTCTTGAAGTTCAGAGCCTCGTTTAAAATCAATATTGTATCCGAGTAAGGTATCTGTGGGGAAGGCATCGCGATCAGGGGAGAGTTGGATTAAATGAATAAACAATTGTTTACCCATCCGTATTCTATTCGTCTCACATTTTGTTTGGATAACATGATAATCAAAAGAATGGGTTTCCTTACCTGAAGTGATACGATAAATCGCAGCATGAATTCGGTAACTTTTACTGGTCGCAATCCAAATTGTTATTTGATTGGGTTCTGCTCTGCGAACAATTGGTCCAGACAAGATCATTGGTAAGGTAATGGAATTCATTTTTATCACCTCATCATTATATTATTTTGGTCTAACTATTTTATTCCAGTACTTGGGATTTGGTGTGGAACTTGGGATTGCTTGTGCAGGAAGGTGAATTGTAGAAATATTGCCAATATTTTTTCGGGATATGGTTTATAGCTGCTTTATAATGATAATAAGACAAGAAAAAGTCGACAGGATAACGTTCGTTCGTAAATAGAGTGAAAATTTTCCATGGAGGGTAGGATGATTTATGAAGACATTGATTGTTTATTGCTCATCTCATGGCACAACAGAAAAAGCTGTCCAATTGGTGAGTGAGTGGATGGAAGGAGAAGTCCTGGCAGTTGATTTAAAACGGGATAAAATCACTTTTGAAGTACGCGATTATGACTTCGTAATCATTGGTGGCTCGATCCATGCCGGAAGTATTCAAGGGAAAATAAAGCATTTTATCGGCAGGCATTATGAAGAGCTGTTAACAAAAAAACTGGGTCTTTTCCTTTGCTGCTGGCACGACGGAGAGACAGCGTTTGAACAATTTGACGCTGCCTTTCCAGAGGAATTAAGAAATATATCAATTGCTAATGGTATTTTTGGCGGAGAATTCCTAGTCAGTAAAATGAACTTTATTGAGAGACAAATTGTTAAAAAAGTAAGTGGAATTACAGAGGACACATCGAACTTAGATACAACGGCTATCATGACCTTTGTTATGAAAATCAATGCAGCCTTTGCACATGTATAAAAAACGCCTGACCCGCTCTGGGTCAGGCGCTTTTTATAGAGTTAACAGATTTTTTGTATCAGTTCAATTGAATTGTTCTTCGGTGAATTAACGAGCGGGCTGACTTCATAAGCTTCCATTAACGCATGATCCAACGGTTTCAGTAATGGGTTGAGCTTAGTAGTGTCAGTAATGGAAGGATCAAGCCAATACTTTTCATCTTCTGGTTTTAATATCACAGGCATCCGGTCGTGAATGTCCTGCACTAGCTCATTAGGACTGGTGGTAATCACGGAGCATGAATAGACTGCTTTTCCATCAGGCGATTTCCAGTTCTCCCAAAGACCAGCCATCGCAAATAAATCATTTGATTTTAGTTTTATCCTCATTGGAATTTTGGTTTTACTATCAATTCTCTTCCATTCATAAAAACTATCTGCGACAATTAAGCAGCGTTTTTTCTGATAAGCATTTCGAAAGCTGGGCTTGTCTGTTAAAGTCTCGGCACGAGCATTAATCATTTTATAACCAATCGACATATCTTTTGCCCATGGCGGAATCAACCCCCAGCGTAAAAACCCCATCTTATTACGAGTGCCATCATGAATCACCGCCAACACCGACTGAGAAGGAGCCACATTATAACTCGGCAAATACTCCTCCTCCTGAAGAAAAAACTCAATATCAAACCGATCAATCAACTGATCAACCGTGGCAGTCAACGTAAACCGTCCGCACATTTACAATACCCCCTCTTGGTGCCTGTCACCATTTATACATTATATCATCATTTATACATTGATTTATACATTGATGCGGGCAGAGGATGTATAAAATGGAATTTTTAGGTGAATAATGGTTAAGGTTTTTTAGTTTAGAATATCAACGAGAAAGAGGTTACGTATGAGGATTTGGTTTAATAGGTGGTTTACGACGGTTACGCATTTTATGGAGATGATTCGTTCGAATGATGAGGGGCAGCGGTTTGAAATTTTTGGCACCCATTCAAATAAGGACGCTCTCTATTTGCAGTATTGTGATTATGCCTTTACAGAACCCGCCGTATCGGGTGAGGAATATATTGAGTTTTGCCTTGAGTTTTGTCGGAAGCATAAGATAGATATTTTTATCCCAAGGAAAGAAAATGTCCTCATTTCAAAAAGGCTGGCTGATTTTGAAAACATAGGTATTAAAGTGCTGGTATGTCCAGATTCCGAATTAATGGAGACACTGGACAATAAAGCAGCTGCCTATCACTCTATCCTGCAGAAGGAAGAGGATGGGGCAAAACTTGTTTCGATACCAGATTTTTACGTCGTCAATAATATTCATGATTTCAAATCAGCATATGAAAGTTTACGGGCAAAAGGACACAAAGTTTGTTTTAAACCCGTTGTCGGTGAAGGAGCCACTGGTTTCCGCGTTATTGAGGATGAGATAGAGAGTATTGACCAGCTTTTTAGAAGGGCTAGCAGCCGCAGACTCCCTTACCATTACGCATGTGAAATACTTAGCCAGCAAGAGGTTTTCCCTGATTTAATGGTGTTAGAGTATTTAGAAGGTCCGGAATATAGTATTGATTGTGTTTCATCGACAGAGAAGTTATATGCAGCAATTCCTAGGATGAAAGGGGAAGGAAGAATAAGAGAAATCATCAATCATCATGAGCTTATTCAGCTTGCCCATAGGTTTCACCAACACTATCAAATACCGTATCTCTTTAATATTCAGGTTAAATATAATCAGGGTGTCCCTAAGCTTCTTGAAATTAATCCGCGAATGAGCGGGGGAATGCATTTTAGCTGCTTAACTGGTCTTAACCTTCCATACCTGGGAATTAAACTCTTGCTGGGTGAAGAAATCGGCCAGCTAAAACCTAGATTTGGTATTCGAGCGAGTCATCTCGAGAAGGAAATGATACTGGATAAAGATCTTTTTGCATGACAGCAAATAACGCCTTGGGGGAGTCCTAAGGCGTTATTTGCTATGATCGTTATTTAGGATTTACTTGGATTTTTTCAGTCGTTTCTGGCACGCGCATTAAAACGGCGCCGCCTAGGATAAATAATATAACTAAGCTAAAGACGCCAGCATTTGTATTACCAGTGATTTGGGCGGTGAAACCGACTAAAGCTGGTCCAAGGATTGAGGCGAATTTATAAAAAATATTATAGAATCCAAAAAACTCATTTGCATTTTCCTTTGGTACCAGCTTAGCAAAATAAGACCGGCTGAGTGCCTGTATCCCGCCTTGGGAGGAACCAACAAGCATGGCTAAAATCCAGAAATCTAAGGTTGTTTTCATAAAATAAGCATAGATACAGATGATGATATAGATAAAAATACCAACTAATAACATTCTCTTTCCAGTAAATTTATCTGCAAGCTTTCCGTAAACAAGCGCAAAAGGAGCGGCAATCACTTGAGTGGCAAATAGAATGATTAACAGGTTTGTGGATGAAATACCGAGATCCGTTCCATACGCTGTAGACATGGTAATTATCGTATGGACCCCATCAATATAAAAGAAATAAGCAATTAGGAATAGAAATAAAGGACGGTAAGCCTTAATCCGTTTAAGTGTTTGGAGAACCTTTTTAAAGCTGGTAGAAACCGGATTTGCCACTCTCTCGACGTAATAAACCTGTTGAACATTTTTTAACATTGGAATCGTAAAGGTGCCCCACCAAATTGCTGTGATAGCAAAGGCTATTTGCGTTACGACGGTTACAGACAAGGGCAGTATCTCTTGCTGTGATAATAGAATAAGAGCAATGCCAATGATGAAAGGTATGGTACTTCCGATATAACCCATCGCAAACCCGCGAGCAGATATCTTATTCATTCTTTCTTCACTCGTAACATCCACCAGAAAGGCGTCATAAAATATATTGGCTCCTCCAAAACCAATGACGGTAATAACATAACAGATTAAGAGAATAAGCCATTGGCTGCTTGGGACAACGGCCAGCAGTGCAGTAAAAGCAATCCCCAGAATGACAAAAAAGGTAAATAATCTCTTTTTTAAGCCTCTAAAATCACCAATGGTTCCTAAAATCGGTGCACAAATGGATACAAGCAGAGTCCCAAAGGAATTCGCATACCCCAAATATGCAGTAGAGGTAGAACCAGCAAGACCTGCACCATTAGCAGCTGCTTTAAAATATAAAGGAAAAATAGCGGTTGTAATTAAGATGGAGTATGCAGAATTCGCCCAATCATAAAAAACCCAGCTCTTTTCTTGCTTCGTCAAACGACTCATAGAGCGTTCCTCCTATTTAGTTGTATAAGTTTCTAAATCCTTTCTGTCTTTTACATAAATATATGCGGAGCCATCACAACTTTTACAATAGGCCTTCCAATTATTTATCTTCCCTTTAGCATTGGTGAAAATAAGCACGTGTTGATATTAAGGTTTAGCGCGATTGCTAAGACGCTCCATGAAAACCTCCTAACAAATATCTTATATTCCAATTGTACAACAAATAAATAGCTATATTGTTAATTTTTTCTATAAATTTAATCAGTAAAATATATCTGTATTAATTTAGATGAAAGTAATTACCCTTACTCATTTACAATCAAAATTTTCTTTTTATAGTTAAGTGCCCTTACACTTTAGTACCTGATTGAATTTATTATAATAGGCGGTAAATAAGAGGTTTAAGATGAGACAAGCAGGCCAATGTCACGAGGCCGCCAAGTTAATAAATGAATCAAGCTGCAAGCTTATAAAGGAAGGAGGGAATATATGAATATTCAAAATTTAGAACAATGGATGAAAAACATTAAAGTGACAAATATGGTCAATGCAGATGTGGAAGTAGTGAATAACTCACCATTGGTGATGATGGGAAAAGGACGCCAAGGTGCAGTATTTCAATTAACGAATGACATCTGTGTGAAGGTATTTGGGAATACAGAGGATTGCGACCGCGAATATTATGCTTTATCCCTTGGGCAGCAGACCACATTATTTCCAAAGCTTTATGGAAAAGGGCCGCTCTATATTGTGATGGAAATTATCCAAGGTGTTGATTTACGGGAATATTTACAATCGCAGCCGCTAACAAAGGCACTTTCAGCGAAATTAATTGAAATGCTAATCACATTTAAAAAAATTGGATATGAGAGAATTGACCATCATAAACGTCAAATTTACCTCCAGCCAGATGGCAGTCTAAAGGTAATTGACGTAGCAAGAACCATTTGGCGTGATCGTGTCTATCCATACCCGCGTAAATTATTGACTTCTTTAGGGGAGGAAAATAAAGCAATCTTTTTGTCACATGTACAAGAAATGGCACCGGAGTTATATTCAGAATGGCTTCACTATATCCGAATGGAGGAAATATCAAGACAAATCACAGCGTTACTTCTTCCGCAGGAACCGGATAAGAATAAAATTAAAAATATAAGTAACACCTTGTTGACAACAGCAGATGAGAAAAACTATGTGACCAAGCTGCAAGGGTTGGTGCACAAGGTTTTCAAGGAAGAATGGGTGAAAGCCATGCTTGCAAGAGGCGTGGACCCGGAAGCAGTCATGGCCAAAATCGATGAGCATTGGGACCAGCTCGAACAAAATTTTGCTGAACGACACCCAGAAGGCGAGAGTTCCTATGGCGGGGTTAAACGCTTTGAAGGTGATCAACACTCTAAAGGTGATCGTGAATACCGCGAAGGAAAACGCTTCGAGGGAGATAGTGGCCGGCGCAGCAAAGGTGCTAAAGGCGGGAAGGGCGGCAGACATTTCGCAGGAGATCGATACGAGAACCGAGACCGCTATGATGAAAAGCGAGACAAAAAGAAAGATAAGAAGAAAGACAAGGATAAAAAAGGACGTTAAGCTGCTCTAAGGGTTGAATAAAGAGTCCTAACAAGGCTGAGGAGAGCCTGAATGAAAACGAGGGGAACCAGTATGAAAGTATTAATAATCTGGCGTCTGCTTACCGTAGGCGGGGTGAATGCCGGCTGGCGCAATCGCTCGATTTATTTTAAAAAGCATGGAATTGATACAGAGTTTTTGTATACAACCGATCACGGCGGGCTTCATATTATGGAAGATGTGGCCCCCGTTTATTTGACAAAGGATGAACAGGAGATTATCAAAATCATTCAAAACAACAACTATGACGCCATTATTGTCGTTGACACGGGTGCAGCTTTTAAATGGCTTAAGAAAGCAAACTATAAAGGACCCGTATTGGTAGAGGCTCGCACCCCGGAACTGATTAAGCTTAGGCCGCATTTAAAATCATTTAGAGGAATTGAGCCCGAAGCCATCATTGTTCCATCACACTATCAAAAACGATTAGTATCCATCCTAACGGACGAGATTCCGATACATGTCATTTACAATGGCATCGATACGTCCTTTTACCGTGCATTGCCGTGTGAAGAGATAAATTATGAAAGTGACCCGATCCTTCCGCATGGTAAAAAAATTATTGGATGGATTGGCAGATTGGACAAACGTAAAAACTGGCAAATGCTATTGGAAGTGGCAAAACTCATGAAAAGTCAGCGTGATGATATCGAGTTTTGGGTGGTTGGCGGTGCCCAAAGTGTACAGCGGGATGAATTCGCAGCAAAATGGCAGGAGGAGCAGCTCACAGACATAGTTAAGTGGTTTCCGGTGATACCTTATCAGCAAATGCCTCATGTTTACGCGAAAATTCGCCAATCAGGCGGCTGTACACTGGCAACAACTAAAACTGAATCGTTTGGAAATACCTTTATTGAATCGATGGTTAGCGGGGTACCTGTAGTTGCTTCGAAAATGATGCCAGTCACAGAACTAGTCGTCCACGGTGAACACGGGCTGCTTTTTCGTGGTCAAAACGTAGAGGATGCAGTGAAACAGCTATGTACTATTTTGGATGAACCCAGCCTTCATGAACAAATGTCAAAGGCAGCAATCAAACGCGTCCATGAAAAATTTGCGATAGAGGTTGTGGCAGAACAATATGTCCATCTTTTGAAAAAAATAGGCAGAATCGACTCCAAAGAGGTGAATGGAGAATGATTAAACCAGTCGCATACAAGAAAACATTAGAAGGAAAATCGAATGCTCACTTAATAACATTTAATGATGGCCTGGACTATGTCGTGAAATATTTCCAGCCTGGATTTGAAAAAACGCTGGCCAACGAATGGGTCGGCTATTGTCTTGCACGTTACCTAGGACTGCCAATACCTTTCGCACAATTAGTAGAAATCCCCCAGGAGTTTTCCTCACAATACCCTGAACTCTCTCAAATGACGCAAACACAGTTTCAGTTTGCAAGTCTTTACGTGCCAGACTGTTTTGATGGACATCAAGTGACCGAAGTTCCAGCCATTACAAACAAAGAAAATTTAGCAGGTATTATTTTATTTGATTACTGGCTGTGCAATCGTGATCGAACACGGAAAAATATCATTCTATGCGACGACACACCACACTCCTATCGTTTGTGGATCATCGATCATGCCGAAGTGTTCGCTTCCTATAACTGGACACTGCAGGATATGGAATCAATGCCAATCACGATCCTAAAAAGTGCAACCCATCAAATTATGGCCTGTTTTATCGAAAATGAGCAGGAGTTCAACGATCAGCTAGAAATCATTCAAACGCTCCCCATCCATTTAATAGAGGAAATTGTCGCTGTCATTCCAGAAGATTGGCAAGTTACGAGTGAAGAACGAAAAGCCATAGTCAGTACGTTGGTAACGCGGCGGAAAAGAATCCTAAGAAAATTGATGGAAAGGTTTATTAAACGAGTTTATCGGCCAATACAAGAACGTGAAGAATGACTCCCTTGGCTATATTGGTGAAGGGAGTTTTATTATAGTGGATGTCATTTAAATAAACGATATTAATAGGTTACTAACGTGACCGGAGGTTGTCCTCCTGCATATAAAGGATAAAGGGGAAAAGGAAAGGAGGCAGCATATGAAAATCCGTAAGGCTATTATTCCAGCAGCTGGCCTCGGTACTCGATTTTTGCCAGCAACAAAAGCACAGCCAAAAGAAATGCTGCCGATTGTTGATAAGCCAACCATTCAATATATCGTAGAAGAAGCCGTCGCTTCTGGTATTGAGGAGATTATCATCATCATCGGCAGAGGAAAAAGGTCCATTGAGGATCATTTCGATAAGTCGTATGAACTAGAGGATACACTTTTTAGAAAAAACAAACTTGATATGTTAGCAGATGTTCAAAAGATATCAAACTTAGTAAATATCGTTTATGTCCGCCAGAAAGAGCCGAAAGGGCTTGGACATGCTATTCTCTGCGCAAAAAGCGTCATTGGCAACGAACCATTCGCGGTTTTACTAGGGGATGATATTGTTATGTCAGATATTCCCTGCCTAAAGCAGGTCATAGATGTTTTTGAGTATTATAATAGTTCGGTTGTTGCTGTACAGACGGTATCAGACGAAGATGTCAGCAAATATGGAATTATTAAACCAAAAGGTACGATGATTGAGTCAGATTTATTTCATATTGACTCGTTAATAGAGAAACCCAGCATAGAAGAGGCACCTTCAAGATATGCGATTATGGGCCGTTACGTCCTCAGTCCGAAGATTTTTGAGATTTTGGAGAGAATTCCATTAGGCCGAGGAGACGAATTACAGCTGACCGATGCCATCAATGAACTGAATAAACATCAGGCCGTCTTTGCCTATAATTTTGACGGCAGCCGCTATGATATCGGAGATAAAATTGGTTTTATTAAGGCAACGATTGATTTCGCATTAAGCCGTGAGGATATTAGAGAATCAGTGTTAGCCTATTTGCAAGAAGTTACAAGGAAAGAAACCCTTCAAAATAGTATGAGAGAGATTGATTGATATGAAGATTGCTGTTTTAGGTACAGGCTATGTAGGGCTGTCAACAGGAGTTTGTTTATCACAAATCGGCCATCATGTCACATGCATCGATATTAATGAACAAAAGATTAACCAATTACATCAAGGGATTTCTCCAATTTACGAACCAGGTCTAGAAGATTTACTATCTGCGAATATGGGAGCAGGCCGGCTGCATTTTACCACCTCTTTAAGTGAGGCGTTAGCGGATGCAGAAATTATTGTGGTTGCCGTTGGAACGCCACAGGGTGATGACGGGGCAGCAGACCTTTCGTATTTGGTACAAGCTGCGAAAAATCTATCTGCCTATATTACGCGTGATACCATTGTTGTGATTAAGAGTACGGTGCCAGTCGGTACGAATGATTTTGTAAAAAAAATGATCGAAGACCAATGTGGGTTTCCGGTGAAAATGGTTTCGAATCCCGAGTTTCTCCGTCAGGGATCTGCCATTGAGGATACGATGAAGGCGGACCGGATTATTATTGGTTCGGAAAATGCAGAGGCTGCAGGGAAAATTAGGGACATGTATCAGCCATTAAATGTGCCTGTAATTTTCACAAGTACAAGAAGCGCCGAAATGATTAAATATGCATCCAATGCGTTTTTGGCTGCGAAGATTAGTTATATCAATGAAATAGCCAATTTGTGCGAAGCGGTCGGTGCTGATGTAACCGATGTTGCAAGAGGAATGGGGAAGGATAAAAGAATCGGCGAGGCATTTTTGAATGCCGGTATTGGCTACGGCGGCTCTTGTTTTCCAAAGGATGTCAAAGCCTTGCTCCATACTGCAGGATTGAATGGAGTAGAATTTCAGTTATTAAAAGAAACCATTGCTATCAATGAATATCAGCGAAAATTGTTGGTAACAAAGGCAGTAAAAAGGTTTGGAGGATTAAAAGGGAAGAAAATTGCAATGCTTGGACTAGCTTTTAAACCAGAAACGGATGATATGAGAGAAGCACCGTCTATTCCGATTTCAGAAGCACTAACCAAATTCGGGGCAGAAGTCGTTGCCTATGACCCCGTTGCCACTGAGAACGCAAGAAAAATTATTGGCGATAAAATTCGATATGCAGGATCCATTGATGAAGCGATTTTTGAAGCAGACGCCGTGTTCATTGTAACCGAGTGGAACGAGATCAAAGGATTGGATGTAGTGAAAATGGCAGAGAAAATGAAAGAACCTATCATCTTTGATGGCAGAAACTGTCTTTCAGAGGAGAAAATCCGAGCGTGCAGCTCAGTAGAATACTATCCAATCGGAAAACCACCCATTATCATCTAATCAGTGGCATGAACTTTTGCAGGAATGTTTCACTGCAAAAACCATGCCTTTGATTTTTTCATTAGCAGAAAACTTTGATACAATAAAAAAGGTATCAACCGAAAATACATAACACCATAGGAAGGTGTGAAAATATGGCTATTGAGCATGAGCAGTTAGAGCGGAGTGGTTTGACTCGTTATGTTTCTCCGAAAGGGGATTTTATCGGGTTTCGTGATGAGGAGCATTATAAGGAGAAATTGAAGGAGTGGGGGCTTTCTTCTGGGAAGGGGGCGAAGCGGGAGTTTTTGTTTAAGGAACGGAACTATCAGCGTGTGGTAACCATTAAGGGGTATGAAACGTATGGAAAGTCTGATGAGTTTAATACACTCGTGATTGAGTTCCAGGATGAGAATTTGTGCTGCATCCACCCGGCTTTTCTAAAGGAAATGCAGGCTTCAAGTTTTGGTAAGGAAAGTATGCTGCAGGTGGAGGAAAAGGATTTCAGTACAGCAGAACAGGCTGCAGAAACTCAAGCACAGGAAGAGAAACCAGAGCCAAAACTGGAAGCAAAAACTGAACCGAAAAAGCCTAAAGCTGCCAAACCGAAAAAAGAGAAAGAGCCAAAAATTGAACTGCCAGCAGATAAGGTTCATTTTACCGCAAGTGTTAAACAATTCGCCCTTACCTACAATCCATTTAATGAAGAAAATGATGAAGTGGTTGTACTGGAAAATGTGGTCATCGCCGAAGAACCACCGATAGAACTTGGACTAGCATGGTGCAGTCACAGCAAAACACTAAAGAAGTTTGAGCTGCAGCCAGGGGATATGCTGGAATTCGACGGGAAAGTGGCTAAGAAGAAACTTGCCAAAGGCAAAGACGTAGAAGAAGAATTCATCGTTGACGCCGCAGTACTTTATAAAGTCAACAATCCATCGAAAATTGTAAAAAGTTAATGTAAGGAACTCCTCACCATGTAAGTGGGGAGTTTCTTATTTTTACGTTTAGACAATTTTCATAACCTTTCCAAACGGTGCTTTCGGAACAAATTCAGTCGGTACAAGCCAATATACCTCATAAGGAACCTGCATGTCGTCCGGTAAAAAGCCAGTTAAGTCAGTAATATAGAAAACTGTTTCAATTTTCTCCTCTTCCGCCCATTCCAAGGCCAAGGTATAGGAAGCTTTACCGTGTGTGTGATAGTTGATTTCCGTTCCTTGTGTAATCGGATCCGTACTGCGGATTTTGAAATCAGCTTGAACAAGTGTGGTTTCTGGAGTTAGTTCTTTGAAAAAAGTTACAATGTTAGCGATGAGGTCAGTTTTTGTTTCCGTTGTTGAGGTATCTACGATTAAAGCAAGTTTTTTACCTTGGCGGTCCTGTATGATTTTAAGTAAATTTTTGTGCCATTTCATTCTTGAATTTCCCCTCTCGTCAATAGTCACAAAAATTATTATGCTCATAATGAACCTATGAATTCGATTTAAATTATTTCATTTCATGAATAAGAAATTAAAACGAATGATAGTTGTTTTGCTGTATAGGATGTATACTTTTATTATATTACTAGCACTATTTATAGATGGGGGAGAGCGTCATGGAAGGAAAATGGCTGATTGCGGATCGGGACTTAAATGAACGTGAAGGATTAAAATGGCTGTTAAAATCATCCTCTATTCCTGTAACAGGGATACTACTCGCCTCTAATTTTCACGATTTTATTGTAGCTTTTGAAAAAGAAACCCCTGATATCATCCTTTTAGAGCTCGATATGGTCAGCAGTGAGAATTGGTCTAGCTTCCGAGAATTAATGCAGATTTATCAGCCTATTCTGCTGTTAACGAGTGCAGAGGCTACCTTTGAAAAGGCCCGGATGGCGATTGATCTTCAAGCTTTGGAGCTGTTGATCAAACCGTTTTCTGCTACTAAGGTAAAATCTGCTTATCAAAAAGCAACGAAAGCACACGATAAAAAACATAATTCTAAAGAGAAACCGATTACTCAATTCCGAAGCAATTCAACTTATGAGTCACTGTTTATTTCCGATTCGGCAGTTTTAGAAGACTATATCATCGCCGCGCTCAAAGTGGAAAATAGTGAGAAAGTTGGAATGTTATATTCCTTCTTATCAAATTACCCTTTCAAGGAAATTCATGGTATTTTCCCTTTAAGCGATAGGGTTGTTCTTCTATTTAAGGAAACTTGTCAAAATAGTAAAGAGCAGTGCCAAAAGGCAATGAGAAAGTGGGAAGAAGAATTCTCTGATCCGCTTGCGATTGTGGTTAGGAGCGAAAAATCACCACACATAAGTCTCAATGAAAAGTTTATAGAAACGCAGAAAATGCTAGAGTTTACCTATTATCATGGTTATAGGCAAATTGTTGAGTTTGAGCATACGGCCGACTGGGTACATATCGATCCTTTTTTGGCTCCTCCAGAACAAAGGGCTTGGGTCGACATGCTGGCAAATCATGATATAGAAGCGATTAAAACATGGTTATACGATGAATTTCTGCAATTAGAGGATCCGTATCCAGATCCGGGATTGGTAAGAATTAGGCTTACGAGCATTCTCGCACAAATTAGACGATTCATGAAAACCTACGATTTAGATGAACAGCAAAGCTGTGAAAAAGAGTACCGAGATATTTTCCATTCGATTTTATATGATAGTGTACTCTATCGGTCCGTACAAAATCTAATCTTGTTTATTCAAAGGATATTTTTAGCAGCTGATTCCAGCCGGCAGATGGTTAAACAGGATCCAATTGAGCGGGGTATTTCCTATATTGAGTCTCATTTTTCAAACCATGAACTAAAGCTTGAGGATGTGGCTAAATACGTTGATAGGAATCCCTCCTATTTGAGTCATTTGCTCATTTCAAAAACAGGCAGAAGTTTTACAGAAATCCTGTCAGGTATAAGAATGAAAGAAGCGAAAAGGTACCTGCTTGAGACAAATAAACCGGTAAAGGAAATTTCCCACATCGTTGGTTATCATAATCCGAATTATTTTAGCAGAACATTTAAGGAATTCATCGGAGTTACGCCGAGAGAATTTCGGATGAGAAAGAGATAAGAAGATGAGATTCAGAGGGCTCTGAATCTTATTTTTTTCTAAAAAATTTAACGTTTTCTAAAAATAGTTTAGTTTTAGGCTAAAAATAAACGAGTTATACATATAAATAATGCTGCTTTTCTAGGGAATGATTTGTATTTTTCAGAAGATTTTATTTTTATAATGAAGGAGTGGAAAAAGTATTTAAGGGAGTGAGAATATTGGAAACAAACACGGCAAAATCAAGAGTGATTAAAAATTATAAAGGAACAGAACTACATGCAAAAGGATGGATTCAAGAGGCTGCACTTCGGATGCTGATGAACAATCTTGATCAAGAAGTAGCTGAGAGGCCAGAGGATTTAGTGGTTTATGGAGGAATCGGCAAGGCTGCACGTAACTGGGAAGCTTATGACGCGATTGTCAAATCACTGATTGAACTAGAAAATGATGAAACACTGTTAATTCAGTCTGGTAAGCCAGTTGCGGTTTTTAAATCACATAAGGACGCACCTCGAGTATTATTGGCAAACTCGAATTTAGTTCCGGCTTGGGCGAACTGGGAGCATTTCCACGAGTTAGATAAAAAGGGATTAATGATGTACGGACAAATGACAGCTGGCAGCTGGATTTATATTGGAACACAAGGAATTGTCCAAGGAACCTATGAAACTTTCGCGGAGCTTGCCCGTCAAGAATTCAGCGGGTCACTAAAGCATACGATTACATTAACTGCCGGTCTTGGAGGCATGGGTGGCGCGCAGCCTTTAGCTGTAACGATGAATGATGGTGTCTGCCTAGCGATTGATGTCGATGAAACAAGAATTGACCGCCGGATTGAAACCGCTTACCTCGATGTGAAAACTAGCGATTTAGAAGAGGCTATTAATCTAGCACAGGAAGCAAAGAAAGCCGGGAAGCCTCTCTCAATTGGTCTTATTGGAAACGCAGCTGAGCTGCTGCCGATTATGATTGAAAAAGGATTTAACCCGGATGTGTTAACCGACCAAACTTCTGCCCATGATCCGTTAAATGGTTATGTTCCTATAGGTTTTAGTTTAGAAGAGGCAGCCACTCTTAGAAAAGAAGATCCTTCTAAATATGTAAAACGATCAAAGCGAAGCATGGCAATCCACGTAAAGGCTATGCTGACCATGCAGCAAAAAGGTGCCATAACGTTTGATTATGGCAACAATATTCGTCAGGTGGCGAAGGATGAAGGGGTAGAAAATGCGTTTGATTTCCCAGGCTTCGTGCCAGCTTATATCCGACCATTATTCTGTGAAGGAAAAGGACCTTTCCGCTGGGCGGCATTGTCAGGGGATCCTGAGGATATTCGAAAAATTGATGAAGTCCTGCTTCGTGAATTTAAGGATGATGAGCACCTTTGTAAATGGGTGAGGATGGCACAGGAAAAAATCAGCTTCCAAGGACTTCCTGCTCGGATTTGCTGGCTTGGTTATGGAGATCGTGCCCGCTTAGGAAAAATCATTAATGATCTTGTGGCCTCTGGTGAGGTTTCTGCTCCGATTGTTATTGGCCGGGACCACTTAGATGCAGGCTCTGTAGCATCTCCTAACCGGGAAACAGAAGGAATGAAGGATGGAAGTGACGCAGTTTCTGACTGGCCAATCCTCAATGCGATGATCAATGCAGTCGGAGGTGCGAGCTGGGTGTCACTGCACCACGGAGGCGGTGTAGGAATGGGGTATTCTCAGCATTCCGGAATGGTCATTGTAGCAGATGGTACAAAGGAGGCGGAAGTTCGTTTACAACGAGTTTTAACAACTGACCCTGGTATGGGCGTTGTCCGTCATGCCGACGCAGGCTATGAACTAGCGATTAAGACAGCAAAGGAAAAAGGCATCAAAATGCCAATGCTGAAACAAGACTAAGAGGGTGATTAGGTGAGTAAGCCAATTTTTATAAGGAATGCTTCTCAGCTCGTTACTTTACTGGGGAGTTCACATGCTCCCCTTGTAAAGGAAGCGATGTCTGAGCTGGGAATCATTGAGAATGGCAGCATATGGATGGAGAACGGTGTCATTTGTGATATTGGAAAAGATCAGGTGCTTTTTGAAAAATATGGAGATCGACTGGGTGAAGCGGAGATTGTTGATGCAACTGGAAAGCTTGTAACACCAGGTCTTGTAGACCCTCATACCCACCTAGTTTTTGCAGGAAGCAGAGAAAATGAGTTTAATATGAGGCTGCAAGGTGCCTCCTACATGGAAATCATGAATAGCGGCGGCGGGATTCATGCAACAACTAGAAGAACAAAGTCAGCCTCTTATGAAGAGCTATTCGAAGAAAGCTTTGAACGCTTAAATCAATTCCTGCGTCACGGTGTGACTACGGTCGAAGCGAAAAGCGGCTATGGGATGGAGTGGGAAACTGAACTAAAACAGCTGGAAGTTACCAAATTGCTAAACGAAAAGCATGCCATTGATATAGTTCCTACCTTCATGGGCGCGCACGCCGTGCCAAAACAGTATAAAGAGAATCCTGACGCATTTGTTGATTTGTTGATTAATGAAATGATTCCAAAGGTAGCGGAGCTGGGATTGGCAGAATTCAATGATGTTTTTTGTGAGCATGGTGTTTTTACCCCAGAGCAATCAAGGCGAATTCTGGAGGCAGGTAAGAAATACGGGCTAAGACCGAAAATTCATGCGGATGAAATTGAACCGTATGAAGGAGCAGAGCTGGCTGCTGAGGTCGGAGCGATATCCGCTGATCATTTATTAAAGGCGTCTGAAAAAGGCATGAAAGCGATGGCTGAAAAAGGTGTGGTCGGAGTACTTCTGCCAGGGACGGCTTACTTCTTAATGGCTGAGTCCGCCAATGGCCGTAAAATGATTGACCTTGGGGTACCTGTTGCTTTGTCCACCGATTGTAATCCTGGGTCATCCCCAACGGTTTCATTGCCATTTATCATGAATTTAGGGTGTCTGAAAATGGGAATGACACCTGCAGAGGTTATTACCGCAGCAACGATTAATGCAGCACATGCGATTAATCGCGGTCGTGATATTGGCAGTTTAGAGGTTGGTAAGAAAGCCGACATTACAATTTTCAATGTGGATAATTATATGAAACTTCAATACTCCTATGGGGTGAATCATACGCATACCGTCGTGAAGTCGGGAAAGGTAGTTGTAAGGGGAGGTCAATTACTTGAAGAGCTTTCTCTATCCAAAAATTAATCCTTCGAGTTTTATGTGGCTGCGGTCAGATAATGGGGTAATGAGTAAGGTTCATGAATGGATACAGCCCATATCATCAGTAACTGATCCAGAAGAGGCTAAGAACGCCGAGGTGGTAATCCTCGGTGTTCCCTTATCACGGTCATCGATTAGTGCATCAGGTGCCTCTGAATTTCCCGAAGCCTTTAGACGTTCTTGGCGGAGTTTTACAGCCTATAATCTTGATGATGATATTGATTTGGCAGAAATGACTGCACTTGACGCCGGGGATGTTCCAATGCACGTCACGGATATTGCTAAGTGTCATGAAAACATTATTGAGGCCTCAGCCACTATTCATCATCATTTTCAAAACTCGAACGTGTGTGCAATTGGCGGAGACCACTCCATCACAGCGATGATGGTGAAGGGTATGAATCAGGCAAATCCTCTGGAAAAAATTGGCATACTGCAATTTGACACCCATTTTGATTTGCGGGATATGTCAGATAATGGACCTTCTAACGGAACACCAATGCGTAATTTAATCGAAAGCGGTGTGGTAGAAGGCAGTAATATGTACAACATTGGTCTGCATGGTTTTTTTAATACAAAGGATCTAAAACAGTACGCCGATGAAAAAGGAGTCAACTACTTTACCCTTCGTGCAGCTAGAAAGAAGGGAATAGAAGAAACCGTTCAGCAATGTTTAGAGGAGTTATCTTCAAAGGTTGATACCATTTATTTAACAGTAGATATGGATGTGTTAGACATTGCCTATGCTCCAGGGGTACCGGCATCAACACCGGGGGGCATGACAACAGAAGAACTGCTAGAAGGGGTACTAGCAGCAGGGCGGCACCCAAAAGTCAAAGCCATGGACATCGTCTGCCTTGATCCATTAAAAGACACACTCGTCCAGCCAACCGTTAAACTAGGAACACACGTATTCCTTACTTTCCTAACGGGAGTCATGCTTCGACAAAGTGATAGCGAATAGATAGCGGATGATAGCGGATAGATAGTTATGGTGACAGGCACCACAAAAAGACATTTCATCCAATTTGTCCACCTCAGGTGGACAAATTGGATGAAATTAGGAAGGTAAATTATACTAGGGGGATGGGTATGGGTATGGGTGCACCAAATCATAAGATAAAGGTAGAACCAAATGCTAAACAAATTTATTCTACTAGAAATATTCTGAAATTTTTGATTTATAGTTTAATAGGAAGTTTTATGTTTTTTATTCCTATTACCTTAAATAATGTTTCGTCAATTCCTATTGATCATATGGTAACGTGGATTAAACAAAGTTTCCCTTCTTACGTTTCTGTTTATGCTTTCATTGTTATTTTATTAGGGGCTGTTTATCCTTTTATTTCAAAAACATGGAATAAGGACAAGGTCACGATGGTCTTTTCTATCTTAAAGGTACTAGGATTTCTTGTTGCCATTCTAATATTTTTTAAGGTAGGACCTGCATGGTTGATGGCTCCAAATATGGGTCCATTCCTTTTTGAAAAGTTAGTTGTATCTGTAGGTCTAGTTGTTCCAATAGGTTCTTTATTTTTGGGGCTCCTTATCGGATACGGCTTACTAGAATTTATCGGGGTACTAATGCAGCCAATCATGAGACCGATATGGAAAACACCTGGACGTTCAGCTGTAGATTTGGTAGCTGATTTAGTAGGTGGTTACTCTCTTGGATTATTAATGACCAACCGCCTTTATAAAGAAGGAAAATACACGGCAAAGGAAGCGGCCATTATCGCAACAGGGTTTTCAACCGTTTCTGCAACATTTATGATTGTGGTAGCGAAAACTCTCGGTATTATGCATCTATGGGGTTTGTATTTTTGGGTCTCATTAGTGATCACGTATGTAGTTACCGCACTTACTGCAAGACTTTGGCCACTTAATAAAATGAGCGAAGTGTATATTTCGGATAAAGCAGACCCAGAAGTAGTGATTAAGGAAAAGTTTTTGCAGCATGCATGGAAACATGCAATGGAAGGTGCAAACAATTCCTTAAGTCTTGGGAAGAATTTATGGGAAAACCTACGCGATGGATTTATTATGACCATGGGTATTCTACCGTCCATTTTATCTGTCGGACTTATTGGTTTAGTTTTGGCTGAATATACACCTGTATTTGATATACTAGGCTATATTTTTTATCCATTTACTTGGGCTTTACAAATTCCAGAACCTTTCCTTGCAGCAAAAGCTTCTGCAGTTGGAATTGCTGAGATGTTCCTGCCTGCGCTACTCGTAGTGGATGCTCCTTTAATAACAAAGTTTATTATCGCAACGGTTGCCATTTCATCCATTCTATTCTTTTCGGCATCTATTCCTAGTATCCTTTCAACTGAAATACCGATAAGTATTCCACAGATAATCGTAATTTGGTTTGAACGGACAGTATTAACATTAATTTTAGTAACGCCAATTGCTTTCTTGTTCCTTTAATTGAAAGATTACCAGAGCCAAAAGAAAAAAACTGTTCCTTTTTGAACAGTTTTTTATGTGCGCTTGGCAGCGCATCGCTCTTATGGGTGAAAGTCCCTAACATGCCGTTGTGGCGGAAATGTATAGCTGACAGGTAGTGCGAGT
>NZ_JBIVOI010000010.1:0-266163 GCF_044754045.1 Neobacillus sp. NPDC093182 | reverse complement strand
GAAAGCCTCCAGGGGCGGCGTGGAGATGTGCATTATATGGTAAAATATGGAGTGGTAGCTGACTCCTTTATTTAACTATGCCTTCACGAAGCCAAGATGATCTGAACTCATTTCAGTTACCCGTAAATCCAATTACAAGGGTTATGGAATCCTGCGAATAAGTGAGCATTCGAGAGATATTCGTATTAAACTGAGGGAGTTGTAGAAGGTATATGTATTTTTAAGTCGAATACATTTACATTAAAACTAAGTTAAGGTGGATTCGAAAATGGATAAAAGAGTTCTTTTTGACTTTGAAATTGATTTTACAAATGGCGGTGAATTACAAGGGCAGGAATTTCGCCTTGATATTGATGGAGATGACATTTCTGACGAAGAGTTAGCTAAGTATATTGTAAAGGATATGCGGTTGCTAATGGTTGGTGAAGTTAGGATACTTAACAAAAAAATCATTATTGAAAAACATAAACGGATTCCTGATAGTGAGAACTTTGAAAAATAGAAAAAATATTCGCGTTACTTCAAATTTTAGCTGGCCAAATCAGGCAGCTTTTCTTTTGTGACAACAGGTGCAAAAGTTGATAATTAGAGCTGTCATATAGGCAACTTTTCTTGTTCCACTAACGGGGAGCATTCCTGTAATAAAGCTAATTTTGTGAAGAAATGTACTTAAACTAACGAAGCAGGATAGTTGAATAAAAACTGTTGCCTAGTTTGATAGGACTGGAACAATATACGTATTCTACGCACAGAATAATTACAAAAATTTTTTCTAACGATTACCGTTTTAATTACGTTAATCGTTTACAATAAGTATATGAACATCAACTAGGAATCGACCCCTATTTTAAGAGTATAGTTACTTACTCAACATTAAGGAGGAAATCGATTATTATGAGCGACATAGTGACATTACGAGGACTTTCCACAGTCAGTTTTTGGGCAGCTGATCTAGCAGGGGCAAAAAAGTGGTACGCCGAGCTATTGGGTATTGATCCATACTTCGAACGTCCAGGATATGCCGAGTTTCGCCTCGGTGATTACCAGCACGAGCTGGGATTGATTGATAGCCGTTACACGCCAGATGGTTCAGTGACTAGTCCGGCTGGTGTTGTCGTGTACTGGCACGTCGACGATGTGACATCTACTTTCAAGAAGCTGCTATCTATGGGAGCAAAAGAGTACGAAGCACCTACAGAGCGAGGTGAGGGGTTCATCACTGCTTCCGTTCTCGATCCCTTTGGGAACATCCTAGGTATTATGTATAATCAGCACTATTTAGATGTTCTGAGCTTGACCAGAAAAGCCTGAACCATGCCTTCAGCATTCGGCATCTTGGTATTCACTAGCTTCAAATGCATCATTGCTTTTATTAGAATTTACATAAATTAAAGGGTGCAAGAGTTGAAGATGGGGTGCTGCGGCATCCTTTTTTTCTTGTTCCACTAACGGGCAGTTTAGTTGAGGAAGGAAATCCATATTAGTTAAAAGAATATGTAATAGAAGGAAAATGTTTATATAAAAGGGTTGGAGTGTGATTTATGGAAAAAGAACAGCTTATTAAATGTTTACTTGATGTACAATTGGCGACGCTACCCGTGATGATGAATTGGGAGGGAAGATGAAAAATGTTTAATAAATATTTTTGTGTTGCTGTTGTACTTGGAACATTACTATTATCAGCTTGTAGTGTGGAAAAAACTGAACAAAAAGTAAAAGAAGATAAGACTGTTGAGGATAAAGTAATTGTAGATAGCTCTACTACGGAGTTAAACCTTTTTGAACTGTCTGCTAAAGAAGAAGAGGTTTATAGCAAATTTCAAAAAGATTTAAATTTAAAACATCTAAGTGGATTAGAACCAATAAGTATTGCGAAGTTATATGTTAAAGCAGGGTTTGATAAAAAATATGAAGTTCAATATGCTTTATATACAGACAGGGAAGAATATGTTCAATGGTCAAAAGATGAAGATAAAAAAATTCCTGAATCGGATAAAGGTTCTAATGGACAGAACAAAGAACGATTCAAGAATATCGACAAAGGAACGTTCGTACAAACGAATGATTATGAAGGATATATTGAATATGATATAGGCGAAGGAACAATTGGTTTTCAGATGATTAAAAATGAAGATGGGATTTGGCAAGTATCATTTTTACCTATACAATAGAACTTTTATTTTTTATATCTATTAAGTATATAATCAACTTTATTACAGAGTTTGTGAATATATGTACTTAAAGTAACGGGTGCAAGAGTTTAAGTACGGAGCTGTCATTTTGGCAGCTTTTCTTGTTCCACTAACGGGGCAGGTTAGTTGAGGAACCAATATTTTAATACGAAATGGGTGATACTTTAACTAAAATAAATAGATTATTTAGAATAATATAAATAAATTTTGACTTAGCACTTGTGTCTATGATAAATTGAAGAGGAGGCGAAAAAATGGCATTTAAATCCAAGAATATATTTATTAATTTACCAGTAAAAGATGTGAAGAAGTCCACCAACTTTTTGACGGAGATCGGGTTTGAGTTAAACCCACAATTCAGCGATGAGAGCACATCCAGTATAATCATCAATGACAATATATTTGCTATAATCATGAATGAGGAACGTTTCAAAGAGTTTAGTAAGAAGGAAATTGTGGATACAACTACTGCCTCCGAAGCGATTTTTTGCTTATCGGCTGAAAGTCGAGAGCAAGTGGACGAGTTGGTAAATAAGGCACTTTCAGCTGGCGGCAAAACCTATAGCGAGCCTCAAGATCATGGGTTTATGTATGGATGGGGTTTTCAGGACTTAGACGGTCATTTATGGGAAGTCGTTTATATGGATGAAAGTGCATTTTAATCAGTGGTAAACTTTTGGTAAAGAGTTAGATTTTTTAGGCTTTATATATTAAGGGATGATACCTTATCAGGTATCTTTTTTTTATTTATTTTTTATAAGATTAGAAATATGTGAAGTAATGCACTTAAAGTAAAGGGTGCGATTCTTCAATAAAGAAGGGTCGCATTTTTCTTCTTCAAGTAACGGGGCAGTTTAGTTTAATAAACTTCGCTAATTGGAACTTAAAAAACCATCCACTTTTGATAGTAAATAGAGGATGGTTTTTTAAGGAATGTTTTTTATGATTTCTCTAGTAATAAATCCAATGATTATCCCAGGGAATACAAACAATATTGGGAGCCAAACAGGACCCAATAACACTCCAAATATCATTAAGTTCGAGGAAAAAATCAATCCAACAGTTACAAAAAATGCAGCAAACAAATACGGAAGAAAAGAATAAGGGTCTTTCCCTCCGCCTGCATCTTTCACTGCGTCCCACATAGAGAAAAAGTACAAACAAGGATAAAACATCAACCACTGATATTCAGCATGTTTTATGGCATCTCCAATTTCTCCATGAAAACTTAGAAGTATGACCTGATTAAAATTAGCTTGTACATTAATCAGAAATTCAAGTATCAATAAAACTGTGCCTTTAAAATACTTTCCGTTTAAATACTGCCCAAACCCAGGGAGTGCAATGCTCCACATTAGTTTTTCAAATGGATTCCTATTCACTTATACATATCCTATAAACAGAGTTCTTATTAATTTTCTTTTGCAATTTCTTTTCTATTAGGAGCAAGTGGAGGCTGTTCTAACCATTTATTTTGCACCATAATATTAAACCATTTCTTCGTTAACATAAGATTTTGTAGAATGGTGCTTTCGTAAGTGGCTACAAGGTCTGCTCGCATTGCGGATGCTAAACCTGCCCCGTGATATGCTTGTGCAGCTTGGAATAAGAAACCAGTATGATACAACATTAACTTATCGGAAAAAGGGGAGTCTGTTGAAGTTGTAACTTCGGTTTCCCACGACTTAGGAACGGGTAAATTATCCGTTTGCATAATTTTTGAAAAATTTTTTATTTGTTTGTCAGCCACTTTTTCGGCATCCTCTGAAAATTTTCTTACTTCTTTTGTTTGTGCGACTTGACTGAATGCGATTGAAAGAGTTTTTGCCATAATACTTTTTTTAAGATTGAAAGAAATGCTTATGATTTCTGTCGCTGCTAACGTTCTACCCTTTCCGAAAAATCCATCTGTGAAATCTTGGCTGGAAACATATTCAGGGTTTTTACCTGGATAAAATAAAGGGTCTCTCTGAAAACTTCCTTTTTCAAGCAATAAATCAATTGTTTGATGATACATCCTTTTCCCATCATTATCACAAGAGTCGTAAAAAAATCTTAAGTCCTCTCTGACAGAAACGCCCAATGAAGTGGAGTGTCCTAGCAAACCATGTAATGTCATGATGTGTAAATAATTCAGGCAAAATATATCTGTGAACAACCTCTGTTTACCTTTAAAGAGGTCGAATTCTGTAAATCCAATTGGAACGGGAAACCCATCGTTCTCCATAAAAGTAACGATTTGTTGTTTTTGCTTTTCGAATGTCTTGATAGCATCCTCAAAAATAGCTTTAATTTGCTCATCCTCAATAATAGAGACCATATATCTATTTACAATATCAACGGCTGTTCCATTTACATACTCTCCCCATAAAGTTCCTATTTCGGATGATGTAAGTTTTAATTTATCCTTTTCCATTGCGTCACCTCTAGGATATTATTTACCAATTCATCAAGAGGTATGAAATTTTTTTGATTTTTACCAAGGGGAAAAACACTCTTTAGAAATAACGAAATCACCAAAAAAGGTAAGCATAATACATGCTCACCTTTTTCTTACAACAATGCGAAATAGACGATACTTGTGGAATACTTATTGCCTAAGTTAAAGATGGCATTCTTAACAAGGATGTTAATCTGGAAGTTATACTACTAATTAAGAATCCTGCTCTAATACCCAAAATAATTATGGTCGATAATAAGCTAAAAAGAATATTCAAAGTATATCCCTCCACATTGAAGTTTAGTGTTAAATGATAATACTAAGGTTATGGGTTAATCTGAGGAGTAAATTTATTCAGTGGAACACCTAATCATAAAGTGGTTTATTGCAATCCTAGATGAATACAAATAAAAAGAGAAACAGCTTGTTGAACTAACCTGCACCTTATATACAGTATCGGGAATAAATCCTTGGAATGGTGCGCCTTTTATCTTTGTTTATATGTATCCTAATAGATACAAGCGTCAGTCACTTACTGCTGTAAATCAATTTATAAGAGACTTGCATTTTTATAACAACAGTGAAATGACTAAAACATTAAGTCTTTGTTTCGGTTCTTTTAATTTAAGTATGTTCCGGTTAAATAATCCTGTAGAGCGAGATTAAACGGAAATTGCCCTCATGCAGAGGAACCCCCATGCTTAACATGTAATGGTGGCAGCCCATGTAAGGATCTGGCAGTAGGCCTTTCAGAAATGGATATAGCAAAATATAAAATTCACATACAATCCACTTCTAAAATGGTTGAAGTAGCGAAACAATACGGACGTGAAGAAATAGCACAAAAAAACCAGAAGAATTTAGAGAGACTCCAGGATATTTATAATACGATTAAACAAGGCAATATAATATTCGGACGAATCGAAAGAATAAAATCTAAGCAGGGGGTATAATATGGCCACATATGACCGCAAAAAGCACCTAAAGCAAATTCATGAAAGTCGAAAAGCCATTACCATGAGTAAAGTAGATGAGGCTATTAAAAGGCTCGTTAGAGCCAATCAAGAAATTAATTTTAATAGTGTAGCCAGTGAGGCCGGAGTGGCAAAGGCTACGCTATATAATAATGTGACATTACGTGAGCGAATTGAAACACTACGTCAGCAGCAGATAAAAAGCCCTTCTGTAAAGCAGGTTAGGCATAAAATGAATGAAAATAATAAAGAAGTGATTATCGAATCATTAAAGCGTAAAGTTAAGCGATTAGAGCACGAGAACAAGGATTTGCGAGACCAATTAAAGGTAGCGTATGCAGAAGTCTACAAGAAGATATAAGCTGAGGCACCTTCCCTTTCTTGTTCAATTAAAGGGCCAGCTTATCGAATAAAGAAGAGCAAAAAAGCTGAGAAAATTTTTTTTTAGCTTCTTGTGTATTGAGTAATTATTTTCTACCAACAATAAGAGAAAATGAACCATCTGCAGGGCTGAATGACGCAGCCACTTTTCTTCCACTAGCAGTAAATTTCTCTGGAATGGTATTCTAATATTCGAAGTGTTTGTCCATGTCCTCTTCATGTACTTTTTGATAGTTAAATAAAAAAATCCACTATCTTTTGAGATAGCGGATTTCTAAATAGGTCTAATTGTGGTTAGGTTTCTTTAATTTTACACTTGAAATAACAAACGCGATGACAAGAACAATTGTGGCAAATATATACGGCATATCGATATTGATATCAAATAAAATACCGCCAATAATTGGTCCAAGTATGATACCTAAGCTTGTATAAGCAGAGTTCATGCCCGCAATATACCCTTGGTTTTTCCCGGCGATTTTCGATAAAAATGATGTTACAGCGGGGCGTAAAATATCACAAGAGAAAAATACAATACTCGTCACAACAATCATTGTCAAGTAACCGTCTATTAAAATCGTTAGAAAGATAAAAATAGCAGTAGATAGTAAGGTTAAATTAATTAACATTCGTTCACCAATTACATTGACTAGTTTATCAAAGAATATAATTTGAGCAACAACACCAGCTATTGAACCAACCGTAATAACGATTGAAATATCACGAATTGTAAAGCCAAACTTTTCATCAACGAATAAGCTAAACATCATTTCATAAACGGACAGTCCGAACGCTAGTATGAATACGATCAGTAGTGGTGTGAAGTACTTAGGTTGAAATGATTTTTTAAATTCATGTATAAATACTGGACATACAGCGGATGCGCGATTTTTTTGAAGCTGTTCTACTGTAATCGAATCATCCAATAGAATAAAAATAATAATGGTAGCAATGAGTGAAATAGCAGCAGCAAAGAAGAACGGTGCGCGTATCCCGAACTCTGCAATCAGTCCACCAACTCCTGGCCCAATTATAAACCCTAAACTGATTGCAGCTGATTGGTAACCTAACACTTTTGCACGATTTGATAAGGTCGTTTTATCTGTAACGTACGTAACAACGGCTGGCATAATAAAAGCGGCACTTACACCACCAAGAAGACGGCTCACAAATAATAGCCAAGTTTCATCCGCAAAGCCAAATAGTGCCTCTGAAAATGAAAATAATAAAAGACCAATGACAATCATTTTTTTACGGCCGATTGAATCGACCCATACGCCTGTAAAAGGTGAAGCCAGAAACTGTGCAAAGGCCATTACAGCGAACAAGTAACCGACAACGGCACCATTTAAACTTAGTTCCTCTGCAATTGATGGCATAACTGGTGAAGCAAGTCCCATCCCCAAGTAAGCAATAAATAAACTAGATAATGCAAGTGCAATAGACACTTTTTCCTTTCGATTCATAATTGATTACCTCTAATTGATTGTAAACCAAGTCACCGTCCTATCTGTTGGAGGATGAAATGGATGCATTCACTTTCTTCATTGTTTGTACTATATTTTGTAATTGTTCTAAATCGATGTCAGAGAAGTGCTTAGAAAATCTTTATCTCCTTCTTCGCTTAATTTCTGATAAGTAAGACCTTTCTCTGCTAATACGATGAAAAACTCACGATGATTGTTTGGATTGCTCTCACGCGTAATGAAATTTTGAGCTTCAAGCTTGGCGAGTACCTGGCTTACTGCACTTTTGAAAATGGCAAATTGCGTCGCGGTTTCATTGTAATACGTGGGTGTTCCATCTCATAAAACAAAATGGTTTCTTGTTGTGCTGTTAAATTGTAATCATTAAACTTTTGAGCGTTTTTGTTGTAGATGACGTAGTTCCATACTAAAAGCATAACGATTGGAATTTAAATAGCACTCAGGACACCTACAAATTACGTCACTTAACTTTAAATACATAGGAAAGCGATATATAAACTTTAGCTTTTTACTTGATTCCCTTTAAAATACCAAACAACTACAGGAATAAGTAACAATGATAAAACGGCTCCAGAAATTGATAGTATCGTATAACTAGAATGTGCGACAACCATTCCTGACAAGGCTCCCCCTGCTGCTCCTGATAGTGCTACAAAGACATCGGATGTTCCTTGTGTTTTCGCACGTACAGATGGATGTGTTGAATCTATAATGAGAGCAGTTCCCGTTAATAAACCAATGTTCCAACCTACACCTAGTAATACTAGTGCTAGGATTAGCAATAATAACGAGTCTGCCGGTGCAAAGGCTGCCACCAATCCAGCGGCAAGGAGTGTAGCACCTGAAGCAATAGCCATAGTAGTGCGACCAAACTTATCTACTAATAAACCAGTCAATGGTGAAGGTAGATACATCGCTGCTATATGGAACCCAATAACTAATCCCACTTCGCTCAAACCATGACCGTGATGTCCCATGTGAACTGGTGTCATTGTCATAATTGCTGTCATGATTAGTTGAGCTAAAATCATTATTACAGCTCCTACCATAATTCCTTTTTTGTTTATGGTAGGATTTTTTAGACTTCCTTCTGTATGAACTTTATGGTCTTTTTTCTCAGCATTCGCAATTGCTGTAGATACAATCAACGGATCTGGACGAAGAAAAATTAAGAGAATTAATCCAGCAATAATAAAAGCTGCTCCTGACATGATAAACGGACCAGCTAAATTTGGAACACCAATTGATTCTGCATATTCTCCCATTGGAGTAACTAAGTTAGGACCTACTACAGCTCCTAAAGTAGTAGAAACCAATGCCATACTTGCAGCAGTTGCTCGTTGTTTCTCATTTGCAAGGTCTGTCCCTGCATACCGAGCTTGAAGATTAGAAGCCATACCTGCTCCATAAATAAGAAGGGCAACAAATAAAAGGGCAATGCTGTTGATTAAAGCCGCAATTACAACACCTATAGCACCTAATCCACCTATAAGGAAACCACCTGCAAGTCCAGCTCTACGACCAAAATGTTGTGAGGATGCTCCTATAAGTAGGGCAGCTACGGCAGATCCAAAAGTAAAGAGGGCAATTGGAATTCCTGCTGCATTTTCTGAACCTAACATTTCTTGTGCAAGAAGCGCCCCAACTGTTATCCCAGCACCAAGTCCTGCTCCCCCAAAGATTTGTGAAACAATCAAGATTTTTAATGTTTTTTTATAAAGTTGGTTTTGTTTTTCTGGTAAATCAATATATTCTTGTAACCATAAAGTCTGCTGTGTTGATGTATTTTTACTTTTTCTTACCATGAACTCTACCTCCAACGAAATATCTTTATGGCTTTTCGTGTATTTGTCATTCTTTGACCATTTATGTTATTTCATATATTCGCATCTCATTAAATTTATAATTAGTAGAAGCTCGCAATTAAATGATAGATAATTACGAGCTTCTACCGTACACTTTTTATCCAATATGAATACAACTATATATTTTTGTATTCATATTACATTTTGTAAGATTCACCATCTTCTGGTACTAAAATATTACTTGAGAATTCTTTTTCTTTACTAAAGTTTTTTAATTCTTCTCTAGATAATGTCCAATGGTTAACAGCTTCCATATGAACAGAAATAATCTTAGCATTAGGAGCCGCCTTGTGAACTTCATAGATGTCTTCTTTTCCCATGATGAGTGAACCTAATTCTAATCTTTGATTGTCTCCACCATTAACCACAATGATTTCTGGTTGATGTGTATGAATCTCGTCTTCGATAGCGTCATACCAAACTGTATCACCAGCTACATATAAAACTTTTTCACTAGGGTGCTTTAATACTACTCCACAAACTTCACCCATTAAGTTTAATAACTCTTCTCCTCTACCATGTTCACCTTTTGTTTTTACTAATTGGATCCCTTCAAAAACAGTGTCTTGTTGTAGTACTTCTACATTTTTGAAACCACTTGCTTTTACTTCTTTTGCATCTGCTTCATTTTGAACAATCATTTTGATGTTTTTTGGCAATACGTTTTTTGCCACATCATCAAAGTGATCTAGGTGTAGATGAGTAACAATTACTGCATCTACGCCATCCAGAATGTTATCAATTGATGTTGGCAAACTCACCAAAGGATTAAACAGATCTCGTCTGATCGTTTCAGGGAAAGTAGGGTACGTACCTTTCTCTGCTAACATAGGATCTATTAAAAATTTTTTATTTGCGTATTCTACAACAATTGTTGCATTTCGAATTTGTGTAATATTCATATTTACAACTCACTTTTCTTTTTATTTGTCTTAGTTTGACAGAGTTAAGTGTATAATATCAGCAGTGTTCAAATACATAGATAAAATAAGGTGTTTTAACTCTTTGACTTTATTTTCGAAAGGAACTAACTTTCAAATAAATCAAACAGAAAAAAAATTATAGAGAAATTATGTAACGATAGCCGAATTACAATGAAAGAACTGGGAGAGAGAGTACATTTAACATGACCAGCAGCTGCAGCTAGAGTAGAGAAATTATAAGAGAATGGGGTTATTGAGGGATCTAGCATTAAAGTAAATCAAGCAATTAGGGTGCTTTATGTATACCTTCATCAATATCTATATTTATGGAAAAAACAATTCCTGTACATGGTCTTACTATGGACCAAAAGCAGACCATCTTGATTTTTTGTCAGATGGGAATACTGATATCGAAAAACAAAATAAAGTATAATGAATAAAGGGTGTCCAGAAGTTGTTTTTTCTGGACACCCTTTTTTTTAAGTTGTTGAAACATCTTTCTTGTGAAAGAAAAGATGTTAAGTTTCCAAAGGAAGTTCTTTTATTTTAAAAATGCCTCTGTTGTTTTCACTGTTGCATAGATGCCATTTAATGCGGCCATAAATGCGTAATGAACATGCTCAGCAGGAACGATTTTATCTTCAATTTGTAATGTTGTTGTTGCACAAGCATCTTCAATCACTTGGCATGAATATCCGTGTTCAACTGCTGCACGTACTGTTGCATCAATACACATATGTGACATCATACCGCAAACGATTAATTCTTTAACCCCTTGTTCTTGTAGTTTTTCATGTAAGTTTGTATTGAAGAAGCTATTCGGCATATGTTTTTCAATGACTGTCTCGCCTTCTAATGGGCGTACTGACTCATGAATTTCGACACCTTCTGTATTTGGATGGAAAAAAGGAACGACTTCACCTTCTGTGATATGCTGTACATGAAAGATTGGTGCGCCTGTTTGTCTGAAGTTTGTTAGCAGTTTCGCAGCTTTTTTTGCTGCTTGCTCAGGGTTTGTTAAAGCCATCTTTCCATTTGAAAAATAATCATTTTGGATATCAATTACTAATAAAGCTGTTGCCATTTTCTTCACCTCTTAAAATTTTATATAGTATAAGGATATACATATTTCAATGAATTTTCGATGGTCTCATGAAATACTATCATTCAAAACTATTTCACTGTGAAAGGAGTTACTATGAAAATTGATTCAATTGATGTTCAAATTCTACAATTATTAAATAAAAACGCTCGGATACAATGGAAAGAAATCGGTGAAAAGATTCATATGACAGGACAAGCGGTAGGCAATCGTATCAAAAAAATGGAAGATAACGGCATCATTCAATCATATTCGATTGTGGTTGATGAATTGAAGATGGGGTTTTCCTTTACAGCCTTTGTCTTCTTTTACATGAATACATATACGCATGATGATTTATTGAAATTTATTGCTACTCGTAATGAAATTAGCGAAGCTCATCGTGTTTCGGGAGATGCATGTTATCTTCTGAAGATTACGGTTCGTTCACAAGAAGCTTTAAATCACCATTTGAATGATTTATTGAAATATGGAAACTATCAGCTTTATTTGTCTATTAAGGAAGTGAAAAAGCGTTATAATGCGTCATTAATGTCTGATGAATAACGTGTTTGTTGTCATCATGTATCAATGTAAACCGTTACTAAATTATGTATAAAAAGCCCTATCTTGGTAAATTCCATGTCCAAGCTAGGGCTTTTAAGAGAAGACATACATCATGTTTTATGACCAAACATCTCCGTTTTATAAAGCAAACTATTAGCTAATAACAATCGACACTTTATAGTTTGCTTGTTTGTTTAAGTTATTTAAAAATTGATCTAATACCTCATTTGAGGGGAATTTACATTCAAGCAAATAGCAACCGTCTCCACTAACTTTATAATTGTTTATTACATAGTTATCTTGTGTTTCTATAAAAGCTAAATAGGGTTGATGATGGATATTTTTGATATAAATATTTAGAAATGCATGTATAGCAAAACCTAATTTCACTTGATTCACTTCGATACTGCATCCTTTTATTATGTCATTGTCTAATAACTTTGCTACCCTTGATGCGGTTGCTGGTGCAGTGAGATGTACTTTCCCCCCTAATTCTTTCATTGTCAGGCGACTATTTTTAGACAGCTCGTCGAGTATTTTTTTATCTGTTTCATCAATCATATTCTTGTATCCTTTCTAAAAAAATTAGATGTATTTTTACATAGTTTGTTCGCTGTACACTTTTTTATGTTTGCTTAAAAACTTTAAAAATAAAGTGAAATCATGAAATAACTTTATTTTCCTTATGTATTGATCGGTTTAGGCAGTATATATTTATATGCATGCAAATCAAAAGAGGAAGCACCCTCATTAATATGAACGATTATTAAAATGTTTTGTTCAGTGATTTTGTATAAGTTAAATAAAAGAAAATTCATTATTTTAGAGGTGAAATATTATGAAAAAATTTGATATATCAGTTTTATCAGCTGCTCCATTAAGACAAGGAGAAACAATGAAACAAGGGATTGATTCTGCAGTGTCATTAGGCAAAGCTGTAGATAAAATGGGCTATAAACGGATTTGGTTTACAGAGCATCATAATCACGACGCTTATGCTAGTTCAGCTACCGTATCTATTGTACAACATATATTAGCAAATACAGAAGACATTCGCGTAGGTTCAGGAGGTATTATGCTGCCAAATCATTCCCCATTAGTCGTAGCGGAGCAATTTGGAACACTTGAAACACTGTATCCAAATCGTGTAGATTTAGCGTTAGGTCGCGCACCAGGAACGGATCAAAAAACTGCCGATGTGATTCGTCGTTTGAATCATAATGGAGTGTTTTTCTTTGAACGGGAAGTACAAGATATTTTGCGTTTTGTAGGGGATGAGAGCTTGCAAGGAGAGGTTCGTGCTTATCCAGGTATTGGAACGAATGTACCAGTCTTTATATTAGGCTCCTCAATGGGTTCGGCTAAAATCGCTGCAAATCTTGGTCTACCTTATGCATTTGGTGCTCAATTTTCACCTCATGCGATGGAAGAAGCGCTCGCTATTTATCGAGAAAATTTCCAACCGTCTGCTTATTTACAAGAGCCTTATGTGATGGCTTGTATAAATGTGATTGCAGCAGATTCAATGGAAGAGTCGACATTGATTTCTGCAAGTCATTTGCAGGTGTATATCGATATTTATACAAATAATTTAAGTCAGCTTATTCCACCAACTAAAAACTTCCTTGAATCGTTATCACAAGTTGAATTAGAAATTCTTCATCATCGACTAGGGTATACAATCATGGGTGATGCAGAAACTATTCGTCGGGATCTGATGGAATTCCAACAGACTTATCAAGTAGATGAAATCATAGTAATATCTAATATTTACGAATTGAGCAAGGAAATCCATTCTTATGAGATTTTAAAACATGTTGTCGATGAATCATTTGAATAAAGGATGGAGCTTCTTTATAAGTGCGAGTCAGTTGAACAGTCTATGATTTTCAACAATCTGGCGCTTTAATTGAATAAAAGAAGAGCACATATTATACATGACTAATATGTGCTCTTCTTTATTTTTAAGGATTTTTATAATTTAGGTCTTGATAATACTGTTTAGATGGTGAGATTATTGTTACAGATACAAATGGAAAACCGGATTTTGAAGCAATGATGAGCCGGTTCCAATCACGGCATTCCTCTTTTGAAAACAATATGCTAAGTTATGTCGTTTTCGACGTTATTCAATATAAAGGTGAGCCAGTTACAAAGCTGCCATTATCAGAGAGAAAGCAGCTGCTAGATGAAATTATCACCCAGGATACAAGTATCGTTGCGAAAGTTCAATATATAGAAGGTCATGGTGCTGCATACTTTGATTTGGTCCAGCAGCAAGGGCTAGAGGGGATAGTCCTAAAACGTAAGGACTCCCGTTATGAGGTCGGTAAACGCAGCCAGTCGTGGCTTAAGGTGATTAATTACCAATACGAGGATATACTTATTACCGGACTTAGAAAAGGAGAATTTGGGCTGCTTCTGAGCTTTTTAGACGGCAGACCAGCTGGAGTAATGGAGTTCATGCCACCAGCAGAGCGTAAGAACTTATACAGGCAGCTGAAATTTGTTTCAGAGGACGATAAATTTACAATGATTGAGCCGATCGAGTGCCGGGTTAAGTATAGAAATTTAACTAAAGCTGGATTCCTACGGATTCCGTCATTTGTAGACTGGAAATAATGAAAAACTTGAGGATAGAACACAAGGTTCTGTCCTTTTTTTATTATTATTTACAAAATAGATTGTGAAGGGTCGCACTTAAACTAACGATGCAGGTTAGTAGAATAACGCTTTGCAGAAGCCCTTCACTTTCTTTAAACTACTATTTTTATCTTCAAATTTTCGTAAGGATCATGACTTGTTCATGATTCTTTTTTTACTAATGATAAATGGGTGGTCAAAAAAGTTTCAAATTGGATGGTAAAAAAAATTTGAAAATCCTTATGATGGAGAAATGGATAATAAAACATCGATTTAGGCTAATGATTAATGGTTTTGAAATAAATGTGTGGATTGATGCACAATTATCTATTCACGAAACAGTTTTAGAATTGAATGCAAAAGGATTGGAGGTAAGGGTTATGAATACTATCGATATGGTAAATCGGCGTAAAGCATTAGACGACATTAAACCCTATACACCAGGTAAACCATTATGGGAAGTACAAGAGGAATTAGGATTGAAAAGTGTTATTGCGTCACGATTATCACTATCTACCCATCAATTAATGACGGTGGTTCTGCCGCGTTTTTTATGTACGGAAATAACTAAATGAAAATGAAACATAAAAGATATAAAACAGCACAGCAAAAAAATATTTTTTAATAATTTAGATAAAAAGGAGTTTGAAAGAATGAGAATTGATCCACAAACGACAGGTATTTTATTGACAGATCCACAGAATGAGTTTTTACATCCTACGGGTGCAGGATATTCTTTAACAAAAGATATACTTGCTGAAAATGACACAATTAACAACATTGAATTACTATTAAAAACAGCGAAGGAAAAAAACTATCAAGTATTTGTTTCGCCGCACTATTACTACCCTCATGATAAAAACTGGAAAATTAAAGGGGGGGGAGAATCAATGATGCAGGAAAACAATATGTTCCAAAGCAAAGGTCCTCATAAACCGATTGAATCTGCGTCAGGAGCTGACTTTTACGAGTCATTTAAACCATATCTCGAAGACGGTAAAACAATCATCACAAGTCCGCATAAAATTTTTGGTCCAGAATCGAATGATTTAGTTTTACAACTTCGTAAACGTGGCATAAACACGGTTATTATTGGAGGTATGAATGCAAACCTTTGTGTTGACTCCCATATGCGTGAACTAGTAGAACAAGGCTTCGAAGTTTATATCGTGAGTGACGCAACAGCTGCTCCTGGTAAAGATGCATTCAATGCAGGCATTGTAAACTTTGGATTCGTTTCAAGTGGTGTTTGGACAACTCAAGAGGCCATCGAGAAATTAAACTCTTAATTTGGTCAAGGAAAGCGATTTATATAAAATATATGAAGCATATGACAAATGGTGGATTAGCGACATATGGGAGAGTTTTGCAGCACATTTATAGACACGATATACGTGCCTTCTTTTCAAAATGTTTAACCTCAACAATCGAACTTTATAATGAAGTTACTCAAGTTTTATTAGAAAAAGGACTGGATACTCGTCCACGATCTATTCCTTATCCACAAGAAATCGAGTACATACATAAGCAATCATTTTTATTGGAGGGTCTTGGAAGACGGGAGTCTCTTACAGGAGAAGAGGTAAACCAGTTACATTTTAATATTCAAACAAATCATTTAGGAATAAGTTTAGCTACAGCATTTAGTCAGGTTACAGATTCCAATAAGGTACGTAATTATGTCTTAAGAGGAAAAGACCTCGCATTCTATCTTTCGAAAAAATAATAGGTAGTAATTTTTATCAAAATTCAAGGAGGAACATTCCAGTGAGTAAAGATTTTTATTCTGTCTTAAAAGAAAGACGTACTTACTATGGTATTAACAAAGAAGTAAGTGTATCAGATGAAAGAATAAAGGAGATTGTTGAGTTTGCTGTAAAATATACTCCATCAGCTTTTAATTCACAAACATCACGTGTTGTTGTGTTAACTGCTGAAGCACATGATAAGCTATGGGATATTACTACAGCAGCCCTGAAAAAAGCAGTTGGTGAAGGAGACTTTTCTGGAACTCAACAAAAAATGGATTCATTTAAAGCGGGGTATGGAACAGTTTTATTCTTTGAGGATGAATCAATTATAAAGTCTCTACAAGAACAATTTACACTATATGCTGATAACTTCCCTATCTGGTCACACCAAGCATCTGGTATGCATCAACTGGTTGTCTGGTCTGGATTAGAAGCAGAAGGATTAGGAGCTTCTTTACAACACTATAATCCTTTAATTGATGATGAAGTTACAAATGAATGGAATATCCCATCCAATTGGAAATTAATTGCACAAATGCCCTTTGGCAATCCTACGGCTCAACCTGGCGATAAAGAATTCAAACCAATTGAAGAAAGAGTTAAATTCTTTAAATAATAATTTTGGAAAAAGGTCTGATTTAATAAATCAGGCTTTTTTTGTTCAGGATTTATAGATTAAAGAAATTAACTATACAATACATTATACCTTTATTAATCGCTGCGTCTTTTTACTATTTTGACTCCTTAGATTTCCTAAGTCTTTCTTTGGCATTATAATTATAGTTTCATTGATAATTTTTCTCTTTAAATTAAAAGACAGAGGAATGCTATTTAATCCAATCCCGAAGAGATTGTGAATGGTTGTACTTAAACTAATGGGTGCTTATGTTAAAAATGGGATGGCTGCATGAAAGGAAATTTTTTATCTCTTCCTTTGTCCAATAACTGTGTTTATTACCTTCATCTTGATCGCTTAGAAGCTCTTTTTGTTGTTTAGGAATACTTAACAAGCTCGATTGGTTTTTTCCCAATGATGTCCATTTTTACAGCGTATCTGAAATTTTGGTTTGCTTGACGTGGAAGTATATATATATCTTTTGATCAAGCTTGGTAGCAGCAGCTTGTAATTCCCTGATTCGTTCTCCAAGCATACACTTTTTCCCTTTTGAGTAATTCCATTTGAAAAAAAAATGGGGATTGAGGAAATGAGTATGAAGTTATTTACAGAGAAAGAAATGAAGCTACTTTCAACTAAAAAATATGTTTGAGCTGTTAGATCGAAAGATAGATTTAATAAAAATGACTCAGTTTCTATTTTTGATAATTACGGATTTATTATCATCTAAAATATCAATCATTTCATTTAAAATCTTGCATTGTTTATTTTTTCGAATACTTATAACATTAAGACTAGTCTTGCGATGTTACATAGGAAAGAGGAATAGAAATCACGATTTAATATTGGGTTTACAAGTGGAAATCAAATATTAGGAGATTGATATTATCAGGCTGTATTTACAGGCTGATTAATATAAAAAATCAGGGAGGGAACTTATTTGAAGAAGAAAAAGCTCAACAGCGTAGCAGCAATTAGCTTGTCTGCAACTCTATTTTTTTCTGCTCTGCCACCAACCGCTTCACTTGCTGTAACAAAGATTCCGGGAGATCAAAGGCCTATATTAGAGCGTTTAGAACATGTTGGAAACGAAATTAATGCTAACTCAGCTTCTAGACTTGACAATGACCAAAAGCAATTTTCTGAAAATCAACTTGTAATTCACTACTCCTCACCGATTACTGAAAGTGAACATAGTGAAGCTGGCGGGAGACTAATAAAAAGAATATCATCTTTAAGCTATGATGTGATAGAGGTACAAGGCGGGGCAAAGCTCGAAGATATTGCAAAAGCTTATGCAAAGTTATCAAAGGTAACTTCTATTTCAAAAAGTGCTCTCGTAAAAAAACTAGTAACACCAAATTTAAAAGCGTCCAATATACTACCAACACCAGATTTAAAAGCGTCCGATATGTATTATCTTAATAATCTTAACGTTGAACAAGCACAAGAAATTGCCGGGAAAAATAAAGTTCGCGTCGCAGTTATTGATACGGGAATTGATGCCAATCATCCTGAATTAACCAATAAAATTGCTGTCAATTATAATGCAATGGATCCTATGAAAAAGGGACAGCCTGACTCTCATGGCACCCATGTTACTGGGATCATTGCTGCCGAGAAAAACAATGTACTAGGTGGGTACGGAATCGCACCAAACTCTGAGATTGTATCCATTGACGTTTTTAACAGATCTGCGTATGGAACGGACTATGTCATTGCTGAAGGTATATTAGAAGCAACCCGTCAAAATGTAGATATCATTAATATGAGCCTAGGATCTTGGCAGCCTTCTCCGATCTTAAGGGATGCGGTGAAAAAAGCCATTGATAGCGGGATCGTTATTGTGGCTGCAGCGGGAAATGACGGTTTTGAACACATAAATTATCCTGCTTCCTATGATGGTGTCATTAGCGTCGGAGCTACAGATGAGGAAGATGACTTAACGAATTTCTCCACATACGGCCCGTCTGTCGATGTAACAGCACCTGGAAATAATATTTATTCGTCTGTCTATTCATTTGAAAAAGGCTCTTCATTTGTAAAAATGAGCGGTACGTCAATGGCATCACCTATGGTTGCTGGGGCTGTTTCCCTATTATTATCAAAATATCCTGATCTTACAGCTTATCAAGTTAGCTATATCTTAACTCATACAGCGAAGGATCTCGGAGAAAAAGGATATGATACCAAATATGGTTATGGGATGATCGACCTTGTAAAGATGCTTTCCTTTGATCCTAAAACGATTCCTGCCCAGTCAGTTGTCTCAGCAGATCAGATTTTAGAAAAAGCAAAAAATTTGCCTGTTACGACAGAAACTTCGGAAACAACGGTAGAAGGCAGCTTGGAAGGGCTCGAACAAACAGACTATTATAAGGTTACTGTTGAAAAAGATCAATATGTCCAAGTAAATCTTCAGGGAGCAAGTCAATATGATTTGAAATATATGCTTAAATTCTATCCTGAAGGCGAAAATAATCCGGAGTATACAAGCGAAGTCAATGACGGAGCTGCAGGAAAACAGGAAGGTTCCTTATACAAAGCTCCGAAAAAAGGAACAGTAGTATTAGCCGTAAAAGATTCGTTTGGGCAATATAGTGAAACGGGTAATTCAAAATATACACTGAAAGTAAGCCGCAAAGATCAGCTAAATGATGATGGAAATACAATGGAAACACCGGTCGTATTGGGTTCACTCCCATCTACAACATCGCTTTCGAATTATTACACAGATGAGTTATTAATAGCATCACCAGCAGAACGTAAAGAGCAGCCTATTCCGGGAGATTCTGATTTTTATCGCTTTAAGGTTCCTGGAATTGCAGGTGACCCAGCAAAAGCAATGAAAATTAATGTATCAGCCGTAGCAGGTATGGACCCATCGCTTAAGCTCCATATGATTAATTCTTATGTAAATGATGATGGTACTACCGTCGAAAACAACAATGTCATTGATCAATTTAACACCAAAGGGTATGGTAAGTCAGAGTCGATGTCCATTACGGTTCTTCCAGGTTCGGAATACATGGTAGAAGTGACCAATAAGCCGTCCCTTAGTGATTATGAGATCTTTATTGGAAAAGAAATTGATTTTAATAGAAACTATTCATCTCAAAATCCATATCAAGTTTCCTTTGAAATAACATCACAACCTGCAGATGAGGATCATTTCCCTATATCCTGGAAGGAAACCGTAACGGAGAATGCATTGGCAGAAGGAAAAATTGCAGAATATCTTGCAAAAAAAGAAGAAATTAACAGGAAACTCACAAACCTAGACTTCTCCCTTGACGAAGCAATTCCTTCTTACTATGATCTTATCAAAGATGTTGCTATTCCTTACGAAATAGGAACAACCCAAAAAGGCTACTTCCAGTACAGTAGTGATGAAGATTGGATTAAAGTCACTCCAAATGAAAACTCTGTATTTGAAATGAATTTTACGAACAAAGAAGGGTACAATGTTCCAATTGTACTTATCCATAAGTACAATGAAAAAAAGAACGATATCGATACGATTTATTCAAGTATGGATTTGAACACGGTTGCTGCTGAAACAGAACTTAAAGGGAAGAATCCTTTTTATATTGGTCTAAAAAAAGGTGAAACCTACTTTTTCCGTATAAGTGATGCATTATTCAGACCTAGCTTTGATCCATATGAGTTCAAGCTTTCACCAGTATTTAGCAACGCTAATGATGCTTACGAAGACAATGACACGTTTAATACAGCAAAGACAATATCTACTGATCCAATTAAAGGAAGCCTATCGTCAATCGGGGATATCGATACCTTCTATTTCAAACCAGATAAAACCGCTGTATACAGTGCTATTGTTCAACCAGATCCACTTCCTGAAGAATACAGTAAAGCGCATGATGAATTGAAACAACCTCTAGATTCCACGCTTCTTATATACGAAGATACAAATGGTAATGGAAAACTAGAAGAAGACGAAGAAGGTAACCTGCGTATCGTTGAATACGGCTATGAAAATCAACCAGAAATCGGCTCATTCCGTGCTGAAAATGGCAGAGGCTACTTCTTTAAGATTCTAAACTTCTATAAAATGGTTACAACACTTAGTCCTTACACGTTTACTATAAAAGAAGCACCGGAGATAGATGAGGACGCTGAATCTGTAATGAAAAATAATATTCCTTCTAAGCCAGTCACCTTAGAAAGCTCTAATGGAGAATATACACAAGCTGGTTACATTAACATGACTGAAGGAAAAGGTGATACCGACTATTATAAATTCATTCAAAAGGAGAACGGTAAGCGCACTATCAAGCTAGAAGTACCATTTGACCTTGACGGAATAGTGACAGTCTACGACTCAAAAGGAACACAAATCGCAAAATCTGATTACTATGACAAAGCTGACTACGAAATCCTACAAGCTGTTCTCAAAAAAGGGACCTACTACATGAAAGTAGAAGAACTAAACGGAAATGCAAGTGCATTGCCGTATAAATTAACAGTTAAATAATGAGGTCTTGAGGCTGTCGACTATTTTCGACAGCTTTTTTGTATGCCAGGATTTCATGGGAGTTTCGGGATTTATAGCAGCCCAAGAGTACATGACGATTTGGTCGAATGGGGTTACATTCCTTAAAAAACAGTAGCTCGGATTATGAAAGAATTGGGCTTTAAATCTACACCAAAAGAAAAGTTTGTGGTTACAACTGATTCAAATCTTGATTTATATATTTATCCTAATCTCCTTAATCGTCAATTTAGCGTAGAAGAACCCGATCAAGTTTGGGTATCTGATATTACGTACATTTGGACGCTTGAAGGATGGGTTTATTTATCATCCGTTATGGATTTATATTCTAGGAAAATTGTAGGATGGAGTCTTGCATCACATAAGAAGAAACTGCTAATTACCATTATCAGAGCACTTTAATGAACACTGAACAACATGGTAGGATAGGTGAATCGTCCGCATGGAAACGAACATTAAAAAGATTCGTGTTTGTATTAGAGAACATATTGTGAAATATTTCACTTAAAGTAACGGGTAGCAAGAGTTGAAAATCGGAGCTGTCATTGTGGCAGCTTTTCTTATTGTGCTAACGGGCAGTTTAGTTGAACAATCGTCCTTAGCTTTTTTTGGGGTACCACCAGCAAAACGCGGATTTACAACGTTAAGGAAATACAAATATAAAAAGCCTAATTTCTCAGGTGTTATAAGTGAGAAATTAGGCTTTAGTTACTTCAGAAAAACGCCTTTTTTTGAATAAGCCAGAAGCTTTATATTGGAAAAAGTAATTTATAAATAAGCTGCTATTCTAATTAGGCTGCTTGCTGAAATCTCTCTGAGCTCCCCTATAGCTTCCAATAAGATTTTGATAACCAGGAAGATGGCTAGAAATTAAAGCGCCAAAACCTTCAACATCATTGCGCCAATCACGTTGTAATTCGCACGCTATGCTAAACCAGTTCAGAAGCTGCACCCCACCATGGGCCATACGCGTTAATGCCGCATCCGCTACTTGTTTACTGAAGGTTCCAGAAGCATCAGTAGCAACAAATACTTCATAACCAGCGTTCACAGCGGAAAGTGCAGGAAATGCAACACAAACATCTGTTACTACGCCCGCAATGATCAGTTGTTTTTTTCCAGTTTCTTCGATTGCTTTGACAAAATCTTCATTATCCCATGCGTTAATTTGTCCAGGACGAGCTATTTTTGGCGCATGAGGAAAAAGTTCAACCAATTCTTGCATGAGTGGCCCATTAGGCCCGTTTTCAAAGCTTGTTGTTAAAATAACTGGTAAATCAAAAAACTTAGCAGTGTTAGCAAGAGCCATAACATTGTTCTTGAATTCATCAACACCATAGTCACGCACAAGACCGGAGATAAGGCCGGTTTGATGATCAACTAAAAGAACGGCAGCATCATCTTTATTAAGACGAGAATAGAAATCAGACATTTTATTGTCCTCCCTTTAATTAAGTATAAGTAATCGAAGAAGATTCATAGATTGGAAAATGGATGTTAAACTCCTTCGTTTGTTCCAATGTAATTGAACGGATTACTGTAATTCGTTTTCTAAAAACTCATTATGTGTTAGTAGTATTTTAATAAAAATGATTGAAAAAGCCTGGACTTTTTCAATTAATCTAGAGCTGGAGTGTGTCCGATCCAATGAATAAATTGATGTAAATATTGTTGAAGATAACGTTTTGTTTGTTCGTCTGTAAGGACTTTCTGATCAGAATCAATCTTTTTATGTACTTGGGAAATCAACACTTTTTGAAATGGAAGAACATGAACCTGCATGGCCTCTAGTACTTGCCTGATTTGCAATTGAGCAAAGGCAGTACCTAATCCCCCAGGAGTTGCACCAATTAAACCAACCGGTTTTCTGCTAAGAACGGCGGATTCCCGAGGTCTTGATGCCCAGTCCAACGCATTCTTTAATACGCCTGGAATTCCAGAATTGTACTCTGGACTTATAATAATGATACCGTCAACGTCCTGGATAGCAGATTTAAATGATGTCACTGTTTCTGGAACACTTATTTCTAAGTCTTCGTTGAACAAAGGTAGATCATTAATCTCGATCCAACGAAATTGATGGGAATCATCCAGCTCTGTTAATGATTGAGCAATGATTCGATTATAAGAGTTTTTTCGTAAACTACCACAAATAAGGCCGATGCTCTTAGTCATACATTTCCTCCTCGTTTAAAATTATTTTAATGTTACCATAATATACCAAAATAGAAGAGTGTCGTTATACCTAATTTTCTGATTATTAAATTTAATGAAGTGTTTTATTACAAAAAATCTAGATGTAAGGATTTCTCTTTAGTTTTCTTATTATTCGGCTCGTGTTTTGCAAGCTATGGCAAATAGTCTATGTCAATTTTATTTTCTCTTTCAATTACTATATATTTCTATCATACTGGTAACTATAAAGAATTGGAGGGAGTGCAGAAATGGAAGAAAAGAAAGTGACCTGGTTAGAACTCTTTTATGATTTGTTATTTGTGGCGGCGGTTGCGGCTGCGACTCATGTTTTACTTCATGTTGAAGATGGTCATATCCATGCAGAGTATTTAGTAAAGTTTGTATTAATTTTTATTCCTATCTGGTGGGCTTGGGTAGGGCAAACCATATTTATTAACCGGTTTGGAAAAGATTTATTTCATCACCGTATCTTTTTAATTCTGCAAATGTTTTTTGTACTAATTATGACATCAAGTTTATCAGTTGATTTTGATCCTTATTATCTTTCTTTTTTAATTGGTTATATTGGCTTAAGAGCAGTGACTGCGATCCAATATCTTATTGTCCAGCGTATAGAAACGGGAGTTCGTAAACAAGCAGCCCTCTTTTTTGGAAGGTGTTTTTGGATTGGAATCGTCATTTCATTATTATCCGTCTTTTTTGATTCTTGGGTTCGATATGCTGTGTTATATACGGGAATCCTTATTGATATCATTGTCCCGGTGCTTGGACGAAAATGCTTAGAAAAGGTTCCCACAAATACGGCTCATTTATTAGAGCGATTTGGTTTATTTACCATTATTCTCTTTGGGGAAGCCCTTATTAGTACACTTGCGATCATTCAGCCTACAAAAGGAAATTGGAATTCAATAGGCTTTGCGATCATTTCATTTATCCTGATTATATCGATGTGGTGGCAATATTTCGATAACATGGAGAAGAAACTCGACAAGTCTTTACAAACTTCCGGCCAAATCATTATTTATGGTCATCTGTTTATTTTAATGTCTTTGAGCATGATTGCAGCATCTATCAGACTATTGTTTTTACATGAGGTCCATTACTCATTTATCTTATTTTTTGCTTTTGGATCTGTATTGCTCTATTTCCTGTCAACTACCTTTGTTTTCCATCAATATAGACATGTGCACCACCGATTGAAAATTTATCATTTAGGGTTATTTTTAGGAATTTTAACCGTCTTTTTTATTATTAATTTGATTATTGTAGTACCAAATATTTTGATAATAGCTGAATTAACCTTGTTTTTTATTATCTTTACTAAACTAACAATTTCTAATAAAAAGCAACCGTTGACAAATGAGATTCATCCGAGAATTGGAATTGAGGAAGATAATAAAAACTTTTATTGAGAGAGGATGTCTTGAACTGGTTACTCGTAATGTTATTGAAGATGATTATTTTAAAGTAATGGATGTTATTAATAATTGGTGGGGAGGTAGACAAATGACACATTTGTTGCCTCGATTATTTTTTGAGCATTTTCAGTCAACGAGTTTTATAGTTGAAGATGAAAACAATAGATTATCGGCTTTTCTTATTGGATTTGTTTCTCAAACACATCCAAATGTAGCCTATATACATTTTGTTGGCGTAAATCCTGAAATTAGAAATAAAGGATTAGCTAGAGAAATATATAATTTATTCTTCTCAAAAGTTCGAAATTTAGGTTGTGATACAGTTAAATGTATAACTTCTCCAGTTAACGAAGGGTCGGTTGCATATCATAAGTCAATGGGTTTTTCTGTAATTTTAGGAACGGATTATGCTGGTAAAGGACAAGACCGTATTTTATTTTCTAAAAAAATAGGTTAACATTTTGTACCAAAGTGGCAGCATTCTTGTAATAAAACTAAGTTTGTGAACAATTGTACTTAAACTAATGGTTGCAAGAGTTTAAGAAGGTAGCTGCTACGGCAGCTTTTTTTGCTTGTTCCACTAACGAAGCAGTTTAGTTGGAAGAAGGAATGGCAAACATTGAAAATATCTTCAATAATAAAGGCTCGGATGTATTCTTAACACGTTCGATTCGGGAGGGAAAACATAAATAGCTGTTTAATTTCTCATATTTTACCACATAAATTAACAGGCACTTTAGAATAAAAAAAGAATCACTCGAACTCGTTTGTTTTCAAGTAGTTTAATAAGCCGAATTTATGATAAATGCTGTTAAACAAGCAAAGCCCTTCAAATACAATTGAAGGGGTTCTAAATACTATTTTTTATCGTTGATAACGAATAAAACACCTGTGAGAATTAGGATAGAGCCGAACCAAAACGTTAAACCTATGTTCTCTCCTAGTATAAGCCATCCAAGTAATGTTCCAACCACGGGTTGAAAAAATAAAAATATTCCTCCACTTGAGGCGTTAAGCATTTGTAATCCACGATTCCAAAGTAGAAATCCACCTGCTGTTGAAACAATTCCCAAATACAAGAGTCCACCCCAAATGGTCCGTTGAGTCAGTTGAGAGATATTAATTTCGTGTAACCGTGGCAAAACAAAAGGAGTCAGCACAATTAATGCTACCAAGATGGAATAAGTGGTTACTACTATTTGTGAGTAATCACTAGGCAAAAGCTTTACAAGTACAGACATGAGTGCCCATGTTAAAGCTGCAATAAGAAGTGCAATACCTCCAAGTGTACCGGACATATTCACATCACCAATTCCAACAATGAGAAATACACCAATTGTCGCTAAACAAACGGAGATTCCCTTTCTTAACGTCATCCGTTCTTTAAGGATTAAGCGAGCAAAAATAACCATAAATGCTGGTGTTGAAGAAGTTATAATGGCTCCCATTTGTGCTGTGGATAGCATAGTACCAGTTTCCTGAGCAACGATTGAAATGGCATTACCAATGATTCCAATGGCTATGATTATTAAGAAATAACGTTTTTCGATTCGCCATTTTTGTCTTGTTATAAAGCCGATAATGAGAAGTGCAACAATAGCTACTACATATCGCATCCACACAAGTTCCAGTGGAGGTATAACCGATACTACAACTTTAACAACAACGTACATTCCGCCCCAAATACTTGAAGCTAGTATTAAATATAAAGAACCTAATAAGGTATTTTTCATTTTTTGTACCCTCCGTTTTTTTGATTAGGTCGACAATGCCCCTAACGGAGAGATGTAGTCACCTTCACTCCACTAAGAGCAGAAGTGTGCTACTGGTACATCGTTTTCAAATAATGGAGTCCAATACATTATGTTCACCCCTAGTTCAATTCTTTTTCTAACCACAATTATATGTGTTTTATTATAGCAAAGAATATTAAGCCTGTGTTATCGTGCTTAATAAGAAATTAATAACTGAGAGTAGATTGTGAAAAAATATACTTAAAGTAACGGGTGCAAGAGTTGAAGATCAATGAATGGATTGAAGATGATATAATTAAATAAATCTGATTTTTATTGAGGAGTCGTATAGGTTTGGATGCAAAATGTATTAAATTTTACGAATTCGGTAGACCTAAAGAAGTGTTAAAAGTTGAATATAAAAGCATAGAACCACCAAAAGATAATGAAGTTCTTGTTCGAATGTTAGCACGTCCAATAAATCCCTCTGACTTAATACCAATTAGAGGGGCATATTCCCATCGGATTTCTTTACCGAACATCCCTGGTTATGAAGGAGTCGGTGTTGTAGAAAATGTAGGGTCTTTAGTTTCTAAAAATCTAATTGGTAAGCGTGTTTTACCTTTACGTGGGGAAGGCACTTGGCAAGAATTTGTTAAAACATCAGCAGAATTTGCTGTTCCTATACCTGATTCTATTGATGATTTTACGGCATCACAGATGTATATTAACCCAATTACAGCTTGGGTGACTTGTACGGAAGTTTTAAAATTAAGACCGAACGATGTTTTATTGGTTAACGCGTGTGGTTCATCTATTGGGCATATTTTTGCTCAATTATCGAAGGTTATAGGTTTTAGATTGATCGCAGTTACTAGAAATAATAAATATACGGAAGATTTACTTTATCTTGGTGCTTCTTATGTGATTGACACCTCTAAAGTTCCATTATATGAGACCGTTATGGAGTTAACTAGTGGAGTTGGTGCAGATGCTGCTATTGATTCTATTGGAGGTTCATCTGGAAACGACTTGGCTTTTTGTGTACATCCTAATGGAGATTTTTTAACTATCGGTCTTTTATCAGGAGTACAAGTAAACTGGGCGGATATTATAGATACAGCAAAAGTGAATGCTAATATGTTTCATTTAAGGAATTGGAACAAAAATGTTTCAGCAATCAAATGGCAAGAAACGTTTAGTGGTTTAATAAGGCTAATAGATGAAAAAAAATTACGTTTAATGATGGTTAATTCTCAATACGACTTATCTAACGTAAAAATAGCTATTGATGCTGTTGAATCTCATAAAATAACCAAAGGAAAAGTTTTTTTAACAAGCTATTAAGTAAATCCTTATTGAACTAACGGGTGCTGGAGTTAAAGATTCGGGGGGTGCTGCGGCAGCCCTTTTTGTTGTTCCACTAAAGGTGCAGGATTCTTGAAGAAGGAAAACTTCATCAGAAATAGAATTTTAAATCTCAAAGTGTATTTTTTGGAGGAGAAAAATGACAATCCGAATGGACGTATCTTTTGTAATGCGTGGGGATAATTTCTCACAACAAAAAATTTAGGACTTCCGATAATGTTGCGTTATGTGAACAAGACTTGAGTAGGATATACATCATACTTTTGGATAATTAGAATAAAATGGTAGTAAAAAGAGATTGGAGGGGTTTTATGAAGCTAGTAGGGCAACAAATTTATCTTCGACTTTATAAAACTTCTGACGCAAGCGAGTTAGCTAACTTACATACTAAAAATCGCGAATTTTTTCAACGAGTTAGCCCATTACTCCCAGAAGCCTTTTATACAGAAGAACATCAAAAAATACGCATTGAACAGGCATTAAAAAAGTCTGATGAAGGGCAATTATATGCTTTTGGAATCTTTTTAAAAGCAACTGATAAACTTATCGGAGACATTTCATTAACTCAAATTGCTAGGGGAGACCTCCAAAGCTGTTATACGGGATTTACTTTAGATAAGGAGTATAATGCAAAGGGCTACACAACAGAAGCTCTTCAACTTGTTGTAGACTTTGCTTTTAGAGAATTAAAACTACATAGAATTGAAGCAGGAGCTATGCCTGACAATATAGCATCTATTCGTGTATTAGAAAAAGTAGGGTTTAAAAAAGAAGGTATAGCTAAAGAAAATCTAAAGATTAATGGCAAATGGACAGATCATCAAATATTAGCTATCATCAACAGCTCGGATGTGTAAGCTCATTTCACTTCGTATAATATTATGTAAACGAAACGCAGTCTCGCACGAGACTGTCTTGTACATTTTATACAATTTTACCACCACTACTTCAAGAAAAGTACGTAGCGGTAAAATTGTATATTGTACGAGGGATTTGGTACTTATCTAAGGAGTTGCTTGGCAACTCTCTTTTTTATCGAAGATTGTGAAACATTGTACTTAAACTAACGGGCGCTAGAGCTCAATAAATGATCGCTGCTGCGGTCTTTTTTTCTTATTGGACAACGGGGCAGGATAGTTGAATAGTAAAACAAAACAATATGAAGGGAGAATTTATGAGTTTAATACTAACTACAATTGTCCTTTTTGCGGCAACAAACATCGATGATATTTTTCTATTATTAACTTGGTTTGCACAACGGGATTCGAGGCTAAAAAGTACACACATCATATTTGGACAGTATCTGGGTTTTATTGCTCTTGTAATATTGAGTGTAATTGGAGCTTTAGGAGCATTAATTATCCCTCAAGAATGGATTGGTTTGTTAGGGGTTATTCCTGTTTATTTAGGTGTCAAAGCCCTGGTGGAACAGTTTAAAGACCGAAAAAAAGAGCATCAGGCTGAAACAGAAGGAGAAGCATATATAGCTCACGAACCTTCTTTAGACGAAACAAATGGAAAAGTTAATTGTGTACAAAAACTTCTTCACCATAGTATTTATAAAGTCGCAGCCGTTACTTTTGCAAATGGCGGAGACAATATAGGAGTTTATATTCCCTTTTTTGCTACAAATAATGGTTGGCAAATAAGTTTTATTGTTATTATTTTTTTATTATTTGTTGCTGTATGGTGCTTTATCGCCTATAAATTAATTGCCTTTCCTTTGGTTGCAAAAAACCTAGAGCGATATGGACATATAATAGTACCATTTGTGCTAATTGGACTTGGAATCTTAATATTAAATGAAAATGGCACGTTTTCTTATTTAATTGACAAATTATCGTAAGAAGTTTTTTAGCTAACGGGCTCAAGAGTTTAAGATCCAGCTGCCATTTTTGGCGGCTTTTTTTCTTATTGAAGTAACGGGCAGGTTAATGTAATAAACAAGTGATAAAATAAAGTTATAAGGAGGATGCTGAAATGGTCATACAATCGAATATGTCACCAGAAGCAATTGTTGATGTTTGGGGAGAAACGGCAGATGTTTTCAAAAAGTATAATGTGCCACTTACAAAACAATCATTAGAAACCTTGATTGGAAATGAACTTTCACCTTCACTTCTTCAAGAATTGAATTCTGTTGTTGGAAGTTCTACTGCAACTTGCATAGAAGGTGGCTGACAAATGTCATCGAAAAAGGAGTAGGTTACTCCTATTAAAGTAACGGGTGCGATTCTTCAATAATGGAGATCGTTTTTTTCTTTTTCAAGTAACGTGGCAGTTTAGTTGAAAAAGAGTGCAAGCAATTCTCTTTATTTCACATTTGAAAGAAATTGCGACGTTTACACTAAACAAAAGAGCTGTCCTAAAAAGGACAGCTCTAGCGGAAATATTACTAGTACTTGCTAAGGAGAATAGCAAGGTACATTTGTATTATCGACCAACTATTACATTTAGTCCAGCACTTTTAAATGGTTTTTTTGCCATAAAAGACCATGGTGACAAGTGGATTTCTTTAATGAAAAGAGTGTCGGAGTTCGATGAAAGGAACGAAAAAACGACAAAAAAAGAAGACTAAGTTCTTAAACTAGTCTCAAACAATAAGTCGTAAATGTCTCTTCTCATAATTTCGTTAAACAACATTTCTAAAAAAGAAGGTTCTAATCTTTGTTTGTGAGCATTTAAATATGCTGCAATTAATTGCTCGTTAGACAAACCTTTGAAACTCATTTTTAATCACCAAGTTCTTAAGTAATGTAACCTTAATAAATTTAGCAATTTTCAGAAATTTATTCAATAAATCATTAGACCTAATAATGACATAAACAGGTGGAAAATTTTTAGATGGAAAGACAACGTCGCAGTTCGATTCATATTGTGAACTTAATATTGCTTGTTCAACTAAAGAAGCAGTGTAATTGAACAAGAGAGCGGCAAATTCATTTTCTTATTCGACTAACGTGGTAGTTTATTGAATAATTCGGATGTACGCTCGTGTTTCACCCAACCCAATAAAAAAGCACCCGATTAATCGGATGCATACTTACATATTCCATGTAAATAAACGGAGTATTCCCTTTGTACACATTCTCTTAATTTGATTTTTCCTTCTCTTTCTAATTCTCCAACCAATTCTTCAATCTTTTTTTCATCTTCTTTTGTAGCCTTAGGAATCTCTATAGAAAAAAAATTACCACGACTGGCATTGTTTAGTTTTTTTAATAATCCAACTTTATTCATTGGGTCATCCCCTTTATCTATTCTTTAGACATAAAGGAGGTTTTTTCCTTTGAGTCAATTATTTTCTTAAAATTAAATGAGTATATCTTCTATCAAAGGAATTTGCAGTACAATCTTTCCTTCTTTATAAGCAAGTAACAAAAATATAGGTTCGTGACCATGAACAGTTTTATTGAAATTGTATACTACTCTACATAGATAGTAGGTATTGTTGAGAAAGAGAAAAGAAAATCGATAAAGGAGTTTAAGATGTCTATCATTAAAAAAGAAGATCCTCGCACAATACGTTCAAGAGAAATGTTTAAAAATGCTGTCTTTTCGCTTCTTTCAGAGGACTACGATATTTCAAATTTAACGGTTCAGAAAGTCGCAGCCAAAGCAGGATTAAATCGGACAACATTTTACTTACATTATCAGGATATTCAAGATTTACTAACGCAGATTACCGATGAAATTTTAAATGAGCTATCTGAAAAAATTGTTGCATTAATACAAGTAAAAGATTTAACAGAAAAACAACAGCTAACACAATTGCTTGATTATTTATATATCCATCGAAATTATTTACTTATTTTATTTAATTTGAATCAGTTCGAGGAGCAATTGTTTTTATTATTAAAACAATTAGTAGGAACAAGAAGGAATAATAGCAAGGAGGATTTACCTGCTGATTATGTTGCGATTGATATTAAAACAGCCTCATTGGTAGGCATCATCATGTGGTGGATAAAGAAGGGGCTTCATTTTAGTTCAGATTATATCGCAGATCAAATTTATTTAATGTACCGCGTGCAATGATTCTAAGATCATTCATTAATAAACAAGTATTAACTATTGATAATAAGCATTAAATTTTGGTTATTTAGTTGATTATGTAGTGGAAGAGTCCAGATTGATCTTTGTTCAGCAATCGGGCCATTATATAAACTGCCCTTTAGTGGAACAAGAAAAAGAGTGCCGTATATAAGCAACTCCTTGTTAAACACAAGCACCTGGTTAGTTTAAACGAACAGACGCCAAACCCTTTAACTGTATGGGTGTAGTGTTTTGGGCATCTTCCTAAATTAAGTGATTATGTTAACTAGAAATGTATGGGATATACATTACTTTATTTACTGGATATAAAAAAGCCACCCTCAAAATAGGTGGCTTGTGATAGTTGTCATTCTTGTTTTATAAATAAAGAACTTGCTGTATCAAAGTCATTGATGGTATACCCTCTGTTAATTTTCATGAACAGCAATTCTCCAATTACTAAAATTTAAACCTAATAACACCACTAATTAATAACAGCACTAATGCAACAAGGAATATCACTCCGATTGAAGTTAAGACATTAAGGATTTTATTTGCTTTTGTACTAAACAGCTTACAAAATACAATATAAACTCCAACTCCAATAATTCCACCTAATGTATTTCCCATAAAGTCAGTTATATCGCTAGCTCCTATAGCAAAGATGAATTGCAATACTTCAAATAACAAACTAACTCCTGCTATTACTGCAATCTTTTTCAAGAAAGACCAATTTGGTTTTAGCATACTGATATATATTCCAAATGGGATAAATGCAAGTACATTATAGATTATTTCATTAAAATCTATTTGATTATTAACATTAGCTGAACCAGCAAAAGGGATTAAGTTGATTTCCCTAAAATCCGGCAAGCCTTGAAATGAAAATTGCATTTTAAAGACTATAATCCATGTTAATGCAAATAAATATACGGCCAACAAGCCAGCAGTTATTTTATTTTGATTATTTTTTGATTTTTCCATATAAATCCTCAATTCCTAATTCTTTTTTAAACTTATAATCTAAGCTTTTATCTTACTTTACACTATGCTATCATCTCCGAAAATTTTTCAGCTATTTCTTCTGATAATTTTATTTCACTATTAAGTAACTGGTATCCGGTTGTTAATTCTTTGTGTGTAAATAAATTTATGATATCCGATTTTATACCAGCTTGTTGAACAGCATATTTACTGTTAACCAAAAGCAGATTCCCTTGATAGATCTGCTCTTCTGTAATCTCAATCTTTTGGGTATTTTCAGTAGCTGTATTTTCATTTTGTTCATATATTTGATCCTCTACTTTATCTTGGGATATCGGTAATATATTAAAAATAAAAACTAGAAATAATGCAAAAACCAATAAAAATCCCCACTTTTTCATTTTTAGTCTCCTCCTTAATGTAACTTGTTTATAGGATAGGAAAAACTTTTAAAATAAAAAGTGGGGTAAATATTAAATTTTTCTTAAATTTTTACTTGGATTTTATTATTAATCTTCTTAGGAATCCGCCATTGGTAATTGTGTCTTTAAAATAAAATTGCGATGTTTGTAAGAAAGATGCGAGGTTTTGAATAAAGTTGTGATACTTTATCTTTTCAATCAAAGATTTCTAAATGAGTTTTGATTAAACTTTTTTAGAAAACGGAGAGTCCATTCAAAAAGAAAGGAAACCATTTTGATTAATCTTTTTTCAAAATGGTTTCCTTTTATTAGCTATAGCTTGTGGGTGTACAGAAAATTTTTAATCAAACTTTATTCAAAACCAACACTAAAGGGGTATTTTTATAGTGAAAGGAAAGAACATCTGAATTAAAAGGTGAATTAAGGAACTGTTGAGTGACAATAAAGTTGTTCCGTTAAAGGGTCATTTAATGGAATAAAACATAATAAGAGAATGCTCTGTTAGCAATAAGTGTTGATTTGTATCAATTTCAAAAAGACCAGTAAGATTTTTCCTAACTGGTCTAGTATTGTAAATGAAGATTTAACGGAATAACACTTCTGTAAATATAATAATCATCCAAGTTTATCGCTAACTATTTTTTCTTTTACCGGCATCCAAATTTCGCTATATACATTTTCCGAAGTACCATTGTGCTTTGTAAAAGAAATCCCAGGTATATCCGCTACTTCATAACCTGAAGAAGGCAACCATTCAGAATAAATTTTAGCAGTAGTTTCTTGAAGCGTAACAGGAAATGGTCCTTGATTAGGGAAAATTGCCCATAAACTTTCTTCAATAGAAAGTTGTTCTAAATCATCGAATGTATTTTCTTTTGTAGTTGCAAAACCAATCATATGAGTTAAGTAGCCTTTTTCTTCCAAGAAACCATCATCAAAATCATAAGATACATTCAAGACTTGATGAGGATATAAATCAGCTAATTGATGCATTTCATTTCTTTGTTGTTCGGTAATTGACTGGGCTAGTTCTAAGATAGCATTATTTTCACCTTCGAATTGAATTGGCACTCTTTTCGATACACCTACTATATTAAACTTCTCTTTCTTTTCAATTTTGAATTCCATTGATATTCCTCCTCTTATATCTATAAAGAATGAAAATTTGGGAAATGATTTTTGAATTTTGTTTTTAGTTACTTCTGAAGGTAAAAAACCACTCCATTCACGAAAGGCTCTTGAAAATCCTTCTATAGATTGATAACCATATTTATAGGCAATATCTGTCACTTTTGCTCCGTTAATTAATTCAACATTTGCAACTGATAATCTCCTATTTTTGATATACTCATTCAATGACATTCCAGCCATATACGAAAACATTCTTTTAAAATGATAATCAGATAGTCCTACAATTTTTGATATATCTTTTCCAGAGATTTCTTCCGTCAAATGTGTTTTAATGTAGTCCATTAAATTATTGAATTCTTGTAACATTCATTTCCCTCCTTTACAAATACATATTATCGGTAAAATTTATTTTTCACTCGATATTTTATATACGGAATGTATCGGAATTTGCTTTCATAATTATTTTTATAGGCACTTTAACATCATTTCATAACATTCTATATTAGTCATCTATGACGTTAAATAGCGATTAAACGTACTCAACTTGTCTTAAACGAATATCCATATTGGTATCAGAGACTTTATTCATTAGCACATCCACTGCAAGCTCCTTAATAGAGCGTTCACTATCATCAAATCTTAGCTGATCAAGATAGTTGAACAATGCAATATAACCTTCTAGGTATGTAGTAGAAATACAAAAGACATTCTTTCAATATCGATTTTCAGCAATCGGGTGCCATAGTGAAATAAGGGTTAGGTATTCCTAATAAAGAAACTCGCCAATTACTGATCTGAACCGATATGCCAGGAACTTGTTGCAGATGAATCAACGCTGACCTTGTTAGACAAATTTTCTTTTTTCAGTAAGTCACGAAACACGCCCTCAGCCATAGGTGACCGGCAAATGTTTCCCAAACAAACAAATAATACATTAATCATGTCATAAACTCCTTTTACTCTTTTAAACTAAGTTTCGTTTTCCATATCGACCATTCTAAGCATTTTAACAAGCGTTGTAAAATGAAGAGTGAGATACAGATCTTTTACAGATCACGTCATAATCGTGCCAAGCACTGCCCTATGGATTATAAAAAGGGTAGGGACACTTTATCGTCATAATCTGCCCATCTAAATAGTAATAATGGTATAAGGATTGTTTTTTCCATATCAAAGATCTGGTTAAAAATACTTCTAAATTTTACAACTTAGATTAAGAGCTTAATAAGGAGGCGTGTATAGTGAAATCGATTGGAATCTTAGGCGTAGGTCAAGCAGGTGGGAATATAGCGGAAATTGCATCAGCCTTGAATTTTCCAACAGCTCTCATTAATACGAATCAACGTGATGGTGTTGTAAACACCCGGGTAGAAAAGAAGTTTTTCGTTCCAGGATACAACGGGGCAGGTCAGGATCGTTCATTAGGTTTACGTGCACTTCAAGAAAACTATAAGGAAATCATTGATTTTGTTAACAGCTCCTTTAAGAACATTAAGCTTTTACTAGTGGCGTTTTCAACCGATGGCGGCACGGGGTCTGGGATGAGTCCGATGTTAATTGATCTGTTGATTGATCAGCTCCCTGGTATCAAGGTTGGGGCAATCGCGGTTATCCCTGAACGAAATGTATTAGCGGGAAATCGTATCAATACGGCTGAGTGTATCGAAGAACTTTCCAATATAGAAGGCATTTCTTCTGTGTTCCTCATCGACAATGACCAAATGCGGAAACTGAAACCACAATCCAGTAAACACGAAATTTATCTTTCTGCTAATCTTCATGCCATAGAGGCCATTAACCATCTTCTGAAAATTACGAAGAAGAGCTCCTTCTTTGGCAATTTTGATGAAACAGATTTAATGAATATCCTTGGTTCCAGAGGTGTAACGATAATCTCTTCCGCTCCTATTACGGACGCGAAAAATACCTCGGAGGTCTCGAAGAAAGTTCAGGTTTCTTGGGAGAACTCGATTTTCTGTCCTATTGAGTCACAGGGGGTAATCCGAGCTGGGCTGATTTATGAGGGACCAGAGAACATTTCAAAGTTGATTAATGTACCGTCCATCTTTGAAAGAGTGGGGGAACCGCTGCAATTATTCGAAGGAACCTATATCACAGAAACGGACCCTACGATCACAACCATACTTGCTGGACTATCCTTCCCAACCCGTCGGATGCTCTCTGTAGAGGAATCGATAGAAAAGAATAAGGAACGACTCCAGAACCTTGTAAAAAAGGAAAATACCCAAAATTACGAGTCAGGAATTCGTTGGGCATCCAACTTAAAACTGATGAAACAGGAAAGAAAGCCAGTGTCTATCACTTCTAAATTAAATAAGTATCAAAAATAATACCCATGAGTGATAGGAAACAAAGTCGGGAGAGACATAACCTCAAGTAAAAGATAGATAGGCTGACTTATACTAGCCGTATTGTAACGACTATGCTAAGTCAGCCCATTTAAAACTATTTAAGCCTTTGTTTGTTTACTTTTCATAGGTTAGACCAAAATCAAACCCATATGCATTACCGTTCTTATCACGATATACATAGGAAGGATCTTCATCATAACCAGGAACATCACCATTGTTGTTATTAATCGCTTCTTGATCAGCAGGGATGGTAAATGGAAGTTTTCCTGTTGGAGCAAATTTGCCGCGAATAACATCAACTAACGCTTCTGCTTTTACTCCGAATACCGCTAATGTAGCTGCCGCATTTTCTTCAATCTCTCCAATCAACCATGGACTGGTCATATTAACCGTCAGGATGGTAGGAACTGCTTCTTCAATTTCTTTTATTCTTTCCACATTTATGCCTGTTTCTGCACCTAGCGCTACAGAAAGTGGAATGTCCGGACGATCAGGTACTGTGTTTGGAATGGCATAAATTAGTGCATGCGTAGCTTCGTCTAGGTTGCCAACCACTTGAATAGCTGGATCATATTGTTTGATCGATTTTTTTCAAATCAGCTGTTCTAGTTTGTGCGCTGGCTCGTTTGTTCTACTGGCTGCTCTTTGAAAAATATTTCCGAGTATCTTCACGTATTTGTTTGGATAAGACTTGATTAAGTTCTTCATTCAACCATGAAAGTGTTTTACTTCGCAAGAAATCACGCATTTTTTCCTCTGCAGCGAGCATAACTATATTGATCGTACAAGAGGAGGGAGCTGAACAGCAGTTTTCTCTATACAAATAACCATTATCTTTAATATTTTTACATTGAAAAATTGGCTTAGGACCTTCAACTGCTTCGATTACATCCCAAAAGGAAATTTCTTCTGGAGGTTTAGCGAGTTTATAACCACCTTTAACCCCAGGAACTGAACTTACAATACCAGCCTTAGATAATTTAGTAAAAATCTTTGAGAGATATGTATCTGAAATACCTTGAAAAAAGGAAAGTTCCTTTATGCCAGTGGGAGAATCCTCAGGAATATCAATTAAATAAACGAGACAGTGGAGTGCATACTCAACTCCAATACTATACTGCATTAAAAACACCTTCTTCATAAATAAAAAGTAATTCCTTTAATTAATCTTAGAAATGTTTTAATTCTTTGTCAAACAAACAAATTCACTTAATGGAGGAATGACATAATATGAAAAACAACCCAATATGGATATAGTTAATCATCGATTAATATTGTCTATAATTGCTATTAAGATACTATCTTCAAATATTTATATGTTCTCAACAAACATTACTTAAAAAAGGGATCATCTGCTGCTGCACGGCCGATGATCCTTTTTTTGAAATTTTTCTCTATCGACAATATCCTTAATGGTTACATTTCTTACGCCAATAAAAAAGTAGAATAATTAGTAGGCGATACCTACACGTGATTGTAGATAATCATTACTTTTTATCAGGTTATATGTAAATTCTGCTGTATCCGGTACGGATATTTCAACGCCACCCTGCGGTAAAAAATTACGATCTACACGATAATTACCTACACTCTTACCATCCGGCAAATAGGTAGGGCAGACAATAGTCCATTCGAGTGTTGATTGCTTGAGCATATCGTAAACTTTATGATGTTCTTTCGCTGCGCGGACTGACTTGCGCTTTGATTCACTTGACTGATAACGAAGTGTATTTGGGCTGGTTCTACTTTGCAGGATACCTGCAGTGCCTATAGTTATAATTCGTTTTATACCTTCGTTTTCCATTGCTTCGATTATTAGTGGCATACTATCTGATAGAGTGTTTGTCCCATCAGTATTTAATGCACTAATAACAACATCGATCTCACGCATGGCACGTACGATATCATCTTTATATAAAACATTACCTTGATGAATAGTTAAATTTTCATTGTTTATTTGAATCTTCTCTGGAGTGCGGACTAATGCAGTAACATGATGTCTGTCACGAAGGGCAAAAGTAACTATTTGACATCCAACTCGTCCAGTTGCACCTAAAATTAAAATATTGATGAGAACGAACCTCCTTTTACGATACAATATTACTCTACACTTAAAAGTAAGTATATCGTTTTCTTCAGGAAATAGGTATAAAAGTTGATGGGGCGGTTTATTTAAATCAAATCTTATCAATAAAAAATTATAGACTCATTAAACGTTTAAGTGCATCCAGCTCTGTCAAACATAATAAAAGACTTGAATAGAAGGGTTTTATAAAAGGAGTCAGAAAATCACATGAAGTTGTCTAAAGTTCAAATATTCTGGATGCTGACTACACATGCTCTTGGTGTAGCTATAATGCTCATATTAAGACAAACCATAGATATTTCTAGGCAAGACGCTTGGTTATCTGTTTTAATTGGGGGAGGATTAAGCATATTCATTGTTTTCATTGCAGTAAAACTCAGCCAGATATTCCCCAATCAATCCTTCATTGAATATATTCAAGAAATTCTAGGAAATAAGATTGGTAAGGTTGTTCTTTTAGTTTATTTTGTTCAATGGTATTCGGTTATCGGTTTAATCCTACGCGAATTTTCAGAACTAATGAAATTAACCATGCCTAGGACTCCTACTTGGGTTATTATATTAGGTATGCTTTTAATTGTGGTCTATGCTACCTATCAAGGAATAGAAGTCATTGGTCGATGTAGTGAATTTATTGGTCCGATTATTATTTTCATTGTTTTAATTACATTATTTTTAAATCTAAATAATGTTGACTTCTATAAATTGACACCTATAATTTCAGAGACAGGGCTGTTGTCCATAATAAAGGGAGCTGTTCCGACTGCTGGTTTTATCGGCCAAAACGCAATCATCATTATGCTTATTGTGTTTATGAAAAAGCCAAAGGAAAGTTTATTTCCCGCCTTATGGGGAACAGCTTTACCTGCTGTCATGGTTTCCCTTGCTACCCTTACTGTTATTGCTACATTCGGTCCAAATTTACCTGCACATATGTGGTATCCTTATTTCCGGTTAATCAGAGTTATCTCTGTAGCAGATTTTATCCAAAATGTTGATATTATTTTTATTGTTGTGTGGCTGACAAGTGTTTTTATGCGTTTAGCAATATTTTTCTTTGTGGCCAGCTATGGCTCGGCACAATTCTTAAAAATAAAAAACTGGAAGAAAATGATTTTTATTAATGCACTGATTGTTTATATAATCAGTTTATTGCCTCGTGGCATTGTTATGTCAGACATTCTATATCCTGTTTTTATTACACAAAGAATTACTATGCCTGTTCTTTTGTTTGGAATCCCATTACTTTTGCTGATAATTGCTAAGATACGTAAGAGAAAACTAATTGACAACTAAGGCTAATGGGGGATTAATTGATGATTTTTACTTTGTCGGACTTTGTACCCGTTAATCTTATCTTGCTAGTGACATGAATAGACACTTCAATCTCCTTAAAATGTTTACTCCAATCTTTTTTTAATTTTTTCCATTCATTGTTATCGTAACGTCGAAATGCTTCCCCAAATTGTAAGGGATCTGTTCCTAGCTTTTGAGATTTTTGAATGGTCATTTGAATTTGATTCTTGATTTCTTTTTCCTGCATTTTTTCTAATTCCTTAAGTACCTGTTGGCTTTCAATGTTGACGTTTTCACAATTTACTTCTGCTATTGTAGAATCTGCTGCAATATCTAAATCAATGGATAAATGATTCCCACTCTTAATGAAGGGTTCGATTGAATGTTTTGTTTCAGTAACTTTAAAATTAATCGATCCCTTTTCTTTACCTGGGCAGTTAATACCCACTTTGGCTTCTTTTATTTCATTTAGAATCCACATTAACCCAATGCTTTCTTTATTATCGAGATAGCCAGCAAGTTTATCCTTACTAAAGAGAGCCGTACCATTTAACTTAATTTTATTTTGTGGCTTACTTTCCGATACTTCTAACATAGTTGCAGTTGCACAAGTGGGCCCGCTTTCATACTCACTTATAAAATCTTCCCATTTTATTACTTTTACCAAGGATTCACGTTTAAATTGTTTGATCATATTTTTTATTCCAATTGCTTGAAATTTTTGAAGGTCAATTTCGGTTTCCAGTATTTCTTTCGCAGAACCATTTGTAACAATCATCCATGAAGTTCTACGAAATAATGGCTCTCTTTCAAAATAATCAAGCACATTTTCTAATCCATGCCTCGCCATTTTATCACCAAAGACAACTACGTAGTTATGAGATAAAAAGATTTTACGTGATGATTCCTTGGAAAAGTTTTTGACGGCGTCGTAGACTGTTTTTCCTTTTACAGTGAATAAGACAAATGGCTTTCCATTGGCTTCTCCAGATTTTATAGTGGATGATGGATTAACTATTTGAACAGTAATTTGAATAGGATTTTCCCCTGGTACCCTGTCTACGCCAATTCCAATTACAATGGCCAAATCATCAACTTCATTTTGGTCCCAACACCCTGTTAAAAATATTGTCATGTTAAATACTAATAGGTAAAATAAGCCTTTCCTTTTCATGGGACCTCCTAATTGATATACAGGTTTAGAAAGATGCTATTTAGATGGACCAGGTTTCGACGTTTTTTCCCTTTGTAGATTCTCCGAACTGATTAACTCAGGTCTATTTTTCATGTTCCACCATGGAGCACGAAAAATCGTGTCTTTGATCCCACTCCCATTAAAAGGAGCAATTGGAGTTAGGTAGGGGACACCAAATGAACGTAGAGAACATACATGGATTAGGATCGCAACTAGACCCAACATAATACCGTAAAATCCTAGAACACCAGATAAAATCATTAAAGGAAAACGGAGCATTCTTATACTAATGGCAATATTAAATGCTGGAATAGCAAAGGAAGCAATGGCGGTAAGCGCGACCACAATTACCATCGGTGGGGAAACGATTCCAGCAGACACTGCAGCTTCTCCAATTACTAACGCACCGACGATACTTACTGTTTGTCCAACCGGTTTAGGCAGGCGAACACCAGCTTCCCGGAGAGCCTCAAATGTTATCTCCATAAGAATCGCCTCGATAAATGAAGGGAATGGTACCCCTTCATGAGCACCTGCAACACTAATCAGGAGGGGGGTGGGCAGCATCTCCTGATGATAGGTGGTAATTGCGATATAAGCAGACGGTAGAACTAACGCCACCACAAAAACAAAATAACGAATAATCCTTACCGCAAAAGAGAATATGTACCGCTCATAGTAATCTTCACTAGATTGCAGGAATTGAATAAAAACGGTTGGTACCATCAAAACAAAAGGACTTCCGTCAACTAAAATAACAACCCGGCCTTCTAACAATTCCGCTGCAGCCTTATCGGGCCGCTCTGTATGGGCTATTTGTGGGAAAGGGGAGTAAGGATTGTCTTCAATTAATTCTTCAACATAGGCACTGTCAAGGATGGAATCAATATTAATCTTTTTTAATCTATGTCTTACTTCTTTAATAACGTCCTCATTTGCAACACTATCTATATAAGCTACAACGATATTGGTCTTAGTTTTTGTACCGGCAATGAATTTCTCCATTTTTAATTCGGGAGTTTTAATAATTCTTCTCACAAGAGATGTATTTGTTCTAAGATTCTCAGTAAACCCTTGTCTTGGCCCCCTAACAACAGATTCTGTAGCTGGTTCAGACACAGGGCGTACTTCGCCTCCCTTTGTACTAGCGAATAGGCATACTGCGGTACCATCTAAAAGGATGACAGTTTCTCCATTCAATATTGCATCAATTACTTTTTCAATATCCGATGATTCTTTTATATTTGCGATACTTATTAGACTATATTTAATTTGGGATAATCTTGCATCTGGCATTAATACTCTATTTGTCTGTAGCAAATGAAACTTATGTAATAAGGAACTCATGATGTTATCGTGAATGGTGTTTTTATCTGTAATTCCGTCAATATGGACAATTTGCGCATGAATTTTTTCTTCGTTTTCTAAGACTAGTTCCCTGAAAACAATATCACTGCAATTATGAAAAATTTTTTTGAGCAAAATGATATTGTCTGTTAAATTAGTTGTTAATGGTTCTTTTATTTTAATTTGATTGTTAGTTGATAGTGATATTTGACTTTTATGATTTGTTTTTTTGATTAACCGGCGTAATCTATTATTTTCCATAAGAGTATATCTCCTTTGCCAGTCATTAGCATGTTTTAGAATCACCTATATTTGAAAAAAATATGCAAATAGAACCATAGGCAAAAGTAATGATATAAATAGAAATTATCACATTGAATAATATCTTTTTAATCTTTATACTTTATCTAATGATTTAGCTAATTAATACAAAAAGCGGGAATAACCTTTTACATTAAATTCTACTAACTTAAACCATATTATTTAGAATGAGGTTGATTGGATGGAATTCAGACAACTTGAATATTTTATGGCTGTATGTGAAGAGTTACATTTCACACGTGCAGCAGAAAAACTCGGCATTACTCAACCTACACTTAGTCATCAAATAAAAGCCTTAGAAGATGAAATAGGAATGCCGCTTTTTGATCGTGTTGGAAAGAAAATTGCTATTACAGAAGCAGGATTACTTTTGAAGGAGCAGGGGACAAAAATTTTCGGTAATTTAAAAAGTGTTACAGAAAAAATACGAGAACTTCAAAAAATGAAAAGAGGAAAGCTCTCTATTGGAGCACTCCCTGGAGAAATAAATCATTTAGTTTCATTACAATTGCTGAATTTTCATGATAAATTTCCTGATATTCAAATTAAACTTGTCGGACTAGAAGACCTTTATGAACGTGTGTTAAAAAATGAACTTGATTTAGCCGTAACAATTATACCCGTTCAGTCTGATGATCGAGTAACTGTTATACCCTTATATAAAGAAAAATTCTTCTTAGTTATCCCTGAAAATCATATTTTAGCAAGTAAGGACGAAATTAAATTTGAAGAAATTCATGACCTGCCTATTATTATGTTTCCACAAAATCATCAGTGCAGAAAATTGGTAGATATTTCATGCAGCGCTATTGGGCTTAAAATGCAGCCCAAAATAGAAACAAATACATTTGAATCCATCATCAGCTTAGTTAGAGCAGGGGCAGGAGCAACTATATTATCAAAAACCATACTAAGCCTTAATGATACTTCTGGATTAAAAGTGATTAATATTGTAAACCCAACCATATGCAGACAGGTTGGTATTGTTGTTCATAAAGATAAATACATTGGGTATGCAGCCCGGCAGTTTATTGATTTATTAACCGATTATGTTAAAAGTCTAAATTTGGAAGAACCCATAAATTGTGATGCAATATGATCATGAATAATTTAGATTTTCATCAGACAAAAACCTCAAGTGGTAACAGTTATAGGCATGTCCTCCAACTGTTTATCTCTTGAGATTTTTTTTGACTAATAAAAAAAGGATACTAAACGATAGATTATTTCTATCGTTTATATAGAAAACATAATATTGTTCTATTATTATTCTGGATTTATAATTCAGTTACATACAAGAAAACATTAATGGGGAATGATAACTTAATGGTCTTTTCCCCGGTTTTCCAAGTCAAAATATAACTATAGGAGAGATGGGTAAAATGGGTGTAAGTCATATTATGGATGGAACAATAGCTAAGAGCAAACAAAGTCCTCTTCAATTCTTGCCTGTAAATTTATTTGGTTCTGTTATGGGAATATCAGGGCTCGCCCTGGCGTGGAGATGGTCTCATGAACTATTCGGAACTTATTCGTTTATTGGTGAATTGATAGGGGCATTGGCAATAATCATTTTTATTATTTTAAGTATTTCATATTTAATAAAATTTTTTATGTATCCACAAAAAGTTAAAGATGAATTTAACAATCCGATTGTCGGAAATTTCTTTGGTACGATCACCATCGCGATCCTATTATTGTCTTCCGTTATTGCACCTTATAGTATAGCGCTTTCTGAAATTGTATGGGTTATTGGCACAGTACTTACAATCGTTTTGGCTTTTATTATCGTTCATCGCTTAATGAATCAAAAACAAGAAATACTTCATGCAACTCCTGCATGGCTAATTCCTGGTGTAGGTACGCTTGATATAGCTGTTGCTGGTGGTACCATGCCTTTTGCATGGAGCGAAGAAATCAATCTTTTTGGCTTTGCAGTAGGAAGTATCTTAGCGCTTGTGTTTTTCACATTAATTTTTTCACGCTTAATGCATCACGATCCTATGCCGGAAAAATTAACACCTTCATTAATGGTTTTAATTGCGCCATTTGGAGTGGGATTCTTGGCATACACAAACATTATAAAAGATGTTGATATGTTTGCCTCTATATTATTTTACTTCGGATTATTTTTAGGGATTGTTCTTTTTGGAAAAGTATTTAAAAAGGGGTTACCGTTTGGTGCATCTTGGTGGGCCGTAAGCTTTCCAATGGCAGCAGTCGTTAATGCAGCCTTTAAATATGCAGCATTTGTGAATACATGGCCATTAAAAGCAATAGCTGCGATTTCTTTAATGATTCTAACTATAGTACTAGGAGTTATATTTGTTCGTACGTTAATATTCCTTTTCAAAGGTGAACTTCTAAAAGCATAACATTGGTAAAGGGTAATACTTTCCCTTTCTAAAATCAATAAAACTAAGGAATGAAGGATAACATGAAATTTTCAAACTTACTCTTTAAGTTATTAATGTTGTTAGCTGCTTCGTTACTGGGATTGACAGCGACAATCGTTAATTATTTATACAAAGATGGTTTCAGGATACAGGATTTAACCAACGTTCAATACGGTTTTGCAGTAATAATCATATGGCTGATAGTTCTTCCTGCAATTGGGAATCAAAAGATGCCTGGCAGGAAGACCTTGTGTTTGTTAGCAGGAACAGGAGTCAGTGGTGCCTGTGCGATTTACTTCTATTTTCAATCGTTAACCATGTTACCTGTTTCTTTAAGTATAATTCTTTTATTTCAATTTTCATGGATTATCACTTTAATAGATATTATTGTTAAAAAGAAGGGCGCAGGTTTTGAAAAAGTGGCAGGTATGATCATAATCCTTTTTGGAACATTTTTAGCTGTGGAGTTAACTAGTGTGAATTTAATAGATATCCCTGTTATTGGTGTCGGGTTAGGATTATTAGCTGCACTTTGTTTTGCAGTAAGCTTATATCTACCAGAATATATTAACAATGATTCTTCAGTTGCATTTCGATCTGCAATCACAATAACCATATCAGCAGTGGTGATACACATCCTATATCCCCCAACGTATCTCACTTCTGGGGTACTTTTTAAAGATGGATTTCTATGGTGGGGAATTTTGATGGCGTTGATTGGTCAAGTTATCCCATTATTATTTATGTTAATTTCCATACCAAAGATAGGGGGGCGAATGGCTGGAATATTAGGTTCCATTGAACTTCCGGCTACGATTTTTTTTGCTCTAATCATTTTAAAAGAAGAAATTACATGGTTACGTATACTAGGGGTTTTATTAATTTTAATAGGAATTTTTATGAGTGAAGCGATAAATGAAAAGAAGGAACTGGTGTTAGAGGGTTAAAACCTGGCTTGTATATGCTAGATATTCACGATTGGTAATTAACACCGAAAAGGTTAGTTAAATAGAAAAACTTAAAACTTCGAAATTAAGAGGGGAATAAATGAAAGCTGAGAAACTTCCATATGAACACCATTTATCTCTACAATTGTATGAGTTTATATCCAAAGACTATAAAGCTCTTTTGGAATGTTCTGCAAAAGAAATAAGTTGCTATGATTTATCTGGTAACGAGTTTTCCATATTGGAATTGTTTTATCATAAGAGAAAGGTGCGATTTGAGTAAATTGAAAGGGAGATTCTGATAACTAGGAGAGACATAACGATTTACATTAATCAATTAGAAAAAAAAGGATACATTAAACGTGGTCCATCAAAGGGTGTAAATTATGCACATATTACGAAAAAAGGTACAGAGCTGTTTGATAATATTTTCCCTAAACACAGTAAAGCAATCGATAGAGCTATGCATAGACTTACAAATGAAGAAAAGAAAATGGTTATTACATTAATAAAAAAATTTAGTCTCGACGCTTCAAAAGATTTGTAATTTTGAGAACATCAGTGATTTTTACTTGGAGAGGATGGTTTATTTGAAAAGATTTTTATGGACTCTTCTATTTTTTTCTTTAATTATTCTTGTTTCTTGCAGCCCAGGTCCTGATACCAGTTCATCTAAAAGCAATAAAGAATCCAACCATCAGGAAGATAAAAAATCTGACCCTCCAACAAAGGAAGAAAGTAAACCATCAGAATCTTTTCCAAAACAAATAAGAGATTTAGCTTTAAATGGAAAAGGTTTAAATTCTGAATTTACATTGAAAACTAACATCCAAAAAGTTTATGAAAAATGGGGCGATCCTGATTTTACAGATAAGTATAACGAGTATTTTTATGCAATGTATGAAAAACGGGACATTACATTTGGTTTTTATGAAAACGGGGAAATCTTTGATATTCGATCATACGATGACAAACTACAGTCATTAACCTATGATGAAATTAGCTCAGCACTTGGGGAACCTACCGATACAAGGAGTGTAAATGACGAATCTATTTATGTGTATAAACTGAATGAAGAAATTGAGTTAAAATTTATCATTCCTAATAAATCAGGCACAGTAGATCATACATCGGTATTCCTTACTAAAAAAACTGACGAAACAACAAACATTTCTAAGGACTATATTTTAGAAATCAAAGGAACATCCAATAATTTGTCAGAAAAAGCATGGACAAATATGTTGAAGTCACGTGCAGAAATGCTTACATTGGCTAAAAGCTACCCTAAGAATATATTTTTAAATGGATTTAACCAAAAAAAAGTTGCCCTTACCTTTGATGATGGACCAGATAAAACGGTAACACCTGCAATAATAGATATATTAGCTCAATATAACGTAAAAGTTAATTTCTTTTTTGTCGGTGAGAAAGTTCGTCTTTATCCAGAAATCGTAAAAACGGCATTCGACGATGGCAATTTAATATTAAGCCACAGTTATTATCATAATGACCTTAGTAAGCGTGATAAGGATGATATAACAAGAGATCTTGTAATGACAAACGATGCAATTCAAGATGTTATCGGGAAAAGACCAGCATTATTTAGACCTCCATATGGTGCAACAAATAACTTTGTCCTTTCTTCTGCACAAGAAAATAATTTAAAAATCGTTTTATGGTCGATTGACACTCTTGATTGGTCTCAAAAGGAAAGAGCTCATATTAAAGAAAATGTTCTTAATAATGTCCGTAATGGAGATATTATTTTAATGCACTCTGATGGAGATAAGACTGAAACTGAAAAGGCATTGCCTTTAATCATAGAAGGACTTATAAATAAGGGTTTTCAAATTGTTACTCTAGACATTTTAATTAATGAAGCGGCTTATAGATAATAAAGACTGATTGAAACCGCGTATTTTCTGTTTGAAACTAGTAATAGAATAGACCGGTGGGAAAACCGCCGGTCCCTTTGTAGACAGAGGATAGAAGCGATATAGAATAAAAGACAAAAAACGGGGGAAGACCCAAGTAATAAACTCACTTGGGTAGGCGACTATTCTGATAAGGCAGGTATGGAACATTTTTAGGGTTAAAGGAAATTACATCCGAAGAATAAATCTCAATGATTAATTTATTCCCTAACGTATTTGCTTGAATTAAAATAGGTTGATTGTATTTATTTTTAAAAACAAAATCAGGTCCATTCCAACTTACAGTGGCATCCCGCCCAGGTGGAACGTACGAAATCCGACTACTGTGGGGGTAACGCTGAATAACTTCTAAACCTGCATTATCTACTGCATTATAAAGAGTTGATGAAACTTGACATATTCCACCACCTGTATCTTCTGCAAATTTCCCTTTCACGATAACAGGCGCGGGTAAATAGCCTTTACCTGCTGTTCTTTCTCCAACCACTTTATTAAATGAGAAGGTTTCACCGGGATAAAGAACAAAATTATTAATCGCTTCTGCAGCAAGATAAATATTATTGTTTCGGTTTTTTTTATTGGTACTGAACGATGTAACATATTCCCCAATTTTTTCACTTCGAATGGTTCCAAGTAATTCACTATCAACCTGAGGATAAATGGCTTGTAATGGGGCTTCTAATTGAGATGAAGTATTATTAAAATAATAAGTATAAACTTGTTCTGTAAATTTTTGACGGTCTAAACGATAACCAACTTGTTCTCGAATGATATTTCCGGACCTATCTATAATTGCATTTTTGGGATCTTTAGAAACATTTTTGTCTATTTCGTCCATAAGTTTATTAAACTTTTCTGTATTCATAATGGGTAATCCAGGCAGGTTCATCGATAAGTCAGAACGATTAACCATTGATATAGGTTGACCATTGTTAGTAATTAATAAATTGCCTGGAATATTTAATTGTTGAGATAGAATCATTAGTCCAAGTATCCAAGTAAAATTCATATACAGGAAAGCCCCCTTAACGTTATATGACATGTAGAGACATTAGGCAATATTAAAAAAAGTTAATAAATTAGATAAGATAAGGAAATACAACATAAAAATGACTAAATACTTGTTATCTTATTCTTCATGAAGCGATCCTTAATTTGTTTTGTAATAAAAAGTAAAGGAATGTATATATAAATAAATACAAATCCGACGTTAGAAGAAAGATTACTAACCTTATCTACACTTTCAACATCCTTCAAACTTATTGATGCAATAATGGTTAAAAGAATAAATAATATTAAAGAACCTTTCGGGGGAAATGAAAGTGTTCTCTTGATTATTCTAGTACAGGCCCACATAGAGATACACATAGGGGGAATGATGACTAATAACCAAATAAAAATAAATATATACTCAAACCTTTCCAAAAAAGTAAAGTGGACGATTTTAAGCATCATTAAAGTTGGCCAAGGCAGTTGTTGTATTACTTCTTGATTAAAATAGAGAAATGAAATAAAGGTTACGATCAGGTAAACAATGATCGTATATAAATTCCCGAAATATGCCCATCTAGGAATTTTCGATGAGTCTTTAATAAAAGGGTAGTACATTAATATCCACTCAAAACCGAGAAAAAGCAATGTTGATGCTTTGGCAGATAAGAGTAAATCACTGATAGGGTGACTAAAAGCAGGTAATAAATATATGTAATTCGTATGTTTCATGGGGAAGTATATTAGTACAAATAAAAAAGATGGTAAAATGACTCCCCAGAAGCTGAAACCAGTTAAAACACGGAATCCATTTGATACGATATAATATAGTACAGCTCCGAATATGATGCTAAGTTGCCAGGTCTTGATTGTCGGATAAACCCATACTTGTATGACATCAATGTAAGCTCGAAAAACTGTAAAAGAGGCCAGCCAGAAGTAGCCTAAAGCTAATATAGAGAGCGCGCTTCCTAAAACTTTTCCAAAACAGTGTTCATGGACAGCTACTAAATCATTGTTATGGGAATCCAACATTTTGAAGATGATGAAAAGTATCAAATGAATGGAAACTCCCGAAATGATCAAAGAAATCCACGCGTCTTGTTCTGCATATTTACTGATATCGGCTTGGTAATTTAAAATGCCAATTCCCGTTTGTGAAGCATGAACTAAAAAGAAAGTAAAAAAAGTAGAAACTTGAAATTGTTCTTTTACTTTAACGCTCACTATTTTCCCACTCCAGCTTGTCTAATGATAATGTTTGAACTTACATTAAACGTCATTTTAGGGTAAATATTTTTATAAAAGTTATCCTCAGACCATTTATTATGGTGAATTTTGTGCATTCTACCGAAGCCTATAGGATCCACATTTTTGGCTTGGAGATTTTTAAGAAGAGTTGTAGTATCCCTTGAAATTGATTTCTCCAATTCATTTATTATTTTTTTATAATCTTTTTCATTTTCAACTGTCATCCAGTCTGGTAAACCTGCTAGTTCTACATTAAGAACAAGATTAATTTTTGCCTCTTCGCGGTTATTTTTGTTAATTATTGTAATTTTATGCTTTCCATAAAGAAATCTTACCCCAATGTTGCTGCTATCGTTGTTATTGGTGAGTTTTAAATTATACACCCCTGATTTATTCCTATCAGTCATTAATTTGAAAAATAAAGCCTCTTTCGTTGAAATCTTATATTTTAATTTATCCTCTTTAAATATTCCCATTCCATTAACTTTAACTTTTCCGCTGGAGTCTACTATTAAAAGTGGAAAAGACATATCGATCCCACTTCCAAAATATTGATCATATGTGGTGTGAATGTTGGATTCAGGGATACCTTCGTTTTTAATGCTTTGGTCGATTAAATTCATCAAGTAAAGTGGACTCTCATTTAGTGTTTTTTGAAATATTTTGCTTGGGGAACCATTTGTAATGACGATCCTTACAATGCCGATTTGAGGATCTCTACAAATTGTATCCAGGATCTGTGCTAAACCGTATGTACTTAATTTATTTCCGAATATAATTACCCTTAATTGTCCCATTTCTACTTTATATTGGGACTTATAACCAAGCTGTTCTCGTAAATTAGAAGGATTACTTGCAAGAGCAGAAATCAATGAAGAATTATTACCTTGTTGATAATTAGGATAGGCAACAATACCTTTTAACATTTTCTTCTCCCTATCAAATCCAATGTTATGCATTAAAGAAACCTCATCAATAATATTGTGAGGTATACATCCAGACAGGAGTAGAGATAAAACAACAAAACCAAATTTTACTAAAGTGTTATTCGTCATTAATATCCTCCTTCTGTTTGTTTTTCTCTTTTGGTGAAAATTTTATTGTTTCTTTCGTTCTTAAAAAATCTGGCCTTTTATTTAATTTACGCCAAGGTGACCTAATAAAACTATCTTGAAAATTATTGCGTCGAAATGGATATAAAGGAACCATGTAAGGAGTTTCAAACGATTTTAGTTTAAACAAATGACATAGTAAAACGGCAAAACCGATGATGATACCTAACCCACCAAGTAATGAGGACATAATGATAAAGGGAAATCTTAATAATCGAATTGTGTTGGACATAGTGATAGTTGGTGTAGTGAATGAAGCTAGGGCTGATAAAGCGACGATTATTAATAAAATATTACTTGTCAGTGCAGCAGCAACTGCTGCCTGCCCAATCACAATACCTCCAACAATTCCCAATGTTTGTCCAATCTTAGTAGGCAAGCGAGCTCCTGCCTCTCTTAATAATTCAATTGTCATTTCTAAAAACAGAACTTCCAATAACGGTGGAAATGGAACGTTTGCTCTGGACTTTATTAACGGACCTAGTAAATCTACGGGAATAACCTCATAGTGAAACGTCACAACAGCAATATAAATAGAGGAAGAAATGATTGAAAAGATGATCCCAAGTATTCGTATTAAACGAAGGAACGAACCAGTAATCCAGTTATAATAATAATCCTCTGATGCGATAAAAAAATCGAGTATGGTAGAAGGCCCGGATATTGCGGATGGTGAACCATCACTAAAGATAACTACTTGGCCACTAGAGAGTGTGTAAGAAATTCTATCCAGCCTCTCTGAAGTTACGTAAAGTGGAAAAGGAGTATAAGAATTATCTCTAATGATTTGGTCAATAACATGAGTATCCCAAATAATATCAAAGTCTATTTCAGACACTCTGTTTTTTACTGTTTCTATATGTTTTTCATTTGTTATACCATCTAAATAAACAATGACAACTCTAGTTTTCGAAAGTGTGCCTAGAATAAGCTCTTCGGTTGTTAATAAAGGAGATTTTAACTTACTTCGAAGTAAAAGAATGTTAGTATCAAGATTCTCGACAAACCCTAATTTTGGCCCTGTAACACTATACTCATTCTCAGTTTCATTCGTTGTTCTAACCCCTTTATATAAATTGCTTACGTTTAGTAAAAGACAATCTTCAGCGCTATTTCCAAATTTTATAAGTACATATCCTTTATATATTTTGTCTTCGATTTCTTTTGCATCATGAGTTCTAATTACATCTTCAAGAGGAAGATTGTTTTTAAATTGATTAATATCTAGAGGTTGGTCTATCTTTTTTTCACATTCATTAATATAGGGAAGAAATACACGTTCCATCGTCTTATGATCAATAAGTGTGGTGAAATAGAAAATTATTATCTGGACTCCTGAAACATTTTTTTTAATCTCTTTAAAATCAGATGATTTTTTAGCTCTTTTCACTATTTCTGTATGTGTTAGATTTTCTGTATTCTGACTATTTTTTTTCTTAAACATCAAATGTACTCCCTAATATATTGTCAATTCTTATTATAATTACAATCTAAAATTGTATTCACTTGATCATTTTATTCCTGTATGGCAAACGAATTTTTAGTTTAATAAATTGAATTTTAACTTATCAGCATTTAGGAGCAATCAAAAAGACTGCTTGGCAGGCAAGGAAAAGAGGATAAAAGAGGAATTGAAAATAAAGGCAAGGGCAACATAATGATTATGAATTTGATTATGAAGGTTTAACTTTTTATATTTTATTAAAAAGCGAAAAGGAGATTAGCATCATGTCAAATGTAAACCTAGCTATCATCTTTTATAGTTCAACAGGTACAAATTATCAATTAACACAATGGGCTTCCGAGGGAGCAAAAGAAGCTGGTGCAGAGGTTAAGGTTTTAAAAGTTCCAGAATTAGCTCCTCAATCGGTTATTGATTCGAATCCCTCATGGAAGAACTATGTTGAAGAAGTTGCAGTATGTGTTCCAACTGTATCACTTGAAGATTTAGAATGGGCAGATGCAATAATTTTTAGCATCCCCACTCGATTTGGTAATATGCCGTCACAAATGAAACAGTTCTTAGATACGACAGGTGGACTTTGGTTTAATGGAAAGCTTATGAATAAAGTCGTAAGTGCAATGACTTCGGCACAAAATTCTCACGGTGGTCAAGAGGCGACGATATTATCACTTTATACAACCATGTATCATTGGGGTGCAATTATTGCAGCTCCTGGTTATACTGATCCAGTTATATTTGGAGCAGGTGGTAACCCATATGGAACCAGTGTTACTGTTGATCAGAATGGAAAAATGGTTGAAGATGTCATTGCTGTTCAAGCTGCAGTTAAACATCAGGCAAAACGTACTATTACAGTAGCAGAGTGGGTAAAAAAAGCTAATCATTGATAAAACTAATTGTAACGATCCATTTTGTTTTTATAAACAGATAGAACGATTTGTATCGTCATTATGAATGCGGACCTGAAACCTTTGATTCATTAAACAAGTATCGAAAAATACTATTGGGACAACCTAAAGGAAGCTTTGGATATATTTCAATAGTAGGTGATACATATGTTTTTCAAATTTGAAGAGCGACTCCTTGTCCTAAGGGGCAAAAAATGTTGTTAAAAACGATACTTGAGCACTAATTTTCGAGTAACACCAGTTGGTTTATTAGTAAATGTCCAAATGGGTTTCCTTGAACTAAGAAAAAACCTCTCTAAATTCCTCTGATTAAGGAATTTCACGAGAGGTTTGTTTTATATGTTGCTCTTCGAAAAATATTTCCGAGTATCTTCACGTACTTGTTTGGATAAGACTCGATTCAGCTCCTCATTTAACCATGCAAGTGTTTTACTTTGCAAAAAATCACGCATTTTTTCCTCTGCAGAGAGCATAACTAATCAATTGATAGTACAAGAGGCACTTGGGGAGCAGCCTTTTTCTCTATACAAATAACCATTATCTTTAATATTTTTACACTGGAAAATCGGCTTAGGACCTTCAACGGCTTCAATTACATCCCAAAACGAAATTTCTTCTGGGGATCTAGCAAGTTTATAACCACCCTTAACCCCAGGAACTGAACTTACAATACCAGCCTTAGATAATTTACTAAAAATCTTGGAGAGATATGTATCTGAAATACCTTGAAAATAAGAAAGTTCCTTTATTCCAGTGGGAGAATCTTCAGGAATATCAATTAAATAAACGAGGCAGTGAAGTGCATACTCAACTCCAATACTATACTGCATTAAAAACACCTTCTTCATAAATAAAAAGTAATTGCGTAAATTAATCTTAGAAATGTTTTATTTCTTTGTCAAACATACTTTTGTTTCAATTATGCACTTAAGGTTGACAAAATAAAACAAATACCCTATTATAGATAGTGTTAATCGGCGATTAACATTGTCTGTAATTGTTGTTTAAAACACTATCTTCAATTATTTATTGAATAAACTTTTTTAGGAGGTAATTAAATTGAAACAAAAAATTGATTATTACAATGCAGCACCAGAAGCACTTAAAATAATGATGGAAATGGAAAAATATACGAAAACTACTGGTATAGATCGTAAACTTCGTGAACTTATAAAAATTCGTGCTTCTCAAATTAACGGCTGTGCATTTTGTTTGAATATGCACACAGCAGATGCTCGAAAAATGGGTGAAACAGAACAAAGAATATATTGTGTTAGTGCTTGGGAAGAGTGTGAATTCTATACAGAAGCAGAAAAAGTAGCCTTAGAGTTGACAGAGCACGTGACATTAATCCCGACAAAACGTGTTCCAGATGAGCTTTATCAACGAGTGCGTGAACACTATGACGAGAAACAGTATGTTGACCTTGTTCTAATAATTAATCAAATCAACAGTTGGAATAGAATTTCTATTGCAATGGGAAATATAGCAACTGAAAAATAATTATACCTGAGCATCCTAGTTTGTTTGCTGCCATTTTCATTGTTTATCTTTCTAATGTGAGTATGAAATAATAATCAGTATAAAAAGGGGAGTTCAAAAAATGATTAAAATGGAAAAGAAATTGTACACGGCTACAGTAAATGTTCAAGGCGGAAGAGAAGGCAAAGCGGTTTCCAGCGATGAGAATCTTAATGTGGACCTGAGATATCCCAAGGAATTAGGGGGTAACGGAGCTGGAACAAATCCGGAGCAACTGTTTGCTGCAGGATTTGCCGCATGCTTTGAAGGGGCGATCGGTGCTGTTCTTAGAGAAAAGAAGATTAAAGCAGAAGGTACAACAATTGTTTCTCATGTTACACTCGGCAAGGATGCGAACGACGGCTATGTACTAGCAATTACTATGGACATCACTATTAAAGGCGTACAAACCAGCGTTGCTGAGGAAATCGTTGCGGAAGCTCATAAGGTTTGCCCTTATGCCAAAGCAACACATGGCAATATCGAAGTAATCTCGAACGTTGTTGGTTAATCAGCGCACCAAGAGTATAAAATAATAATCGAGTATGAAAGGGGAGTTCAAAAAATGATTAAAATGGAAAAGAAATTGTACACGGCTACAGTAAATGTTCAAGGCGGAAGAGAGGGCAAAGCGGTTTCCAGCGATGAGAAACTTAATGTGGACTTGAGATATCCCAAGGAATTAGGGGGTAACGGAGCTGGAACAAATCCGGAGCAACTGTTTGCTGCAGGATTTGCCGCATGCTTTGAAGGGGCGATCGGTGCTGTTCTTAGAGAAAAGAAGATTAAAGCAGAAGGTACAACAATTGTTTCTCATGTTACACTCGGCAAGGATGCGAACGACGGCTATGTACTAGCAATTACTATGGACATCACTATTAAAGGCGTAGAAACTAGCGTGGCTGAGGAAATCGTTGCGGAAGCTCATCAGGTTTGCCCTTATGCCAAAGCAACACGTGGTAATATCGAAGTAATCTCGAACGTTGTTGGTTAATCAGCGCCTAGGATTTCTTAGTCATATCCAAGGGTGCTTACGTTCACATTGACTACCTATATAATTAGACCAAATAGTAAAAAGGGCAACCAGAAATATTTGGCAAACCTTATATTACGAACGGGCGCATATCATTTTGTTTGAATATGCACGCAGCAGATGCTCGAAAAATGGGCGAAACAGAACAAAGAATATATTGTGTTAGTGCTTGGGAAGAGTGTGAATTCTATAGAGAAGCAGAAAAAGTAGCTTTAGAGTTGACAGAGTACGTGACATTAATCCCGACAAAACGTGTGCCAGAGGAGCTTTATCAACGAGTGCATGAACACTATGACGAAAAACAATATGTTGACCTTGTTCTAATAATTAATCAAATTAACAGTTGGAATAGAATTTCTATAGCAATGGGGAATATAGCAACTGAGAAATAATTAGGTATTATGAGAGACCAACCAGAAGGGCAATCATACAAGAGACATGCAAGGGAGAGGAAATTCATTAGGGGGATTAGTATCATAAACGAAAAAATGATATTGGATCAATTGGAATTTGCTCGCAATGTTACATTAAAGGTGGCACAAGGCATTACGGAAGAGAACGCAGACGTTATCCCAAATGGATATCCCAATTCACTACGCTGGCAGTTAGGTCATATTAATGTTTCTGTTGTGGGAATAGTCTTTCATTTTGCAAATGAAATTCCGAACCTGCCTGAAGGATATATGGAATTATTCAAAACGGGGACTCAGATCCACTGGATGGAATATAACTCCGCCTTCAATTGAAGAGATTCTTCCATTATTATCTGAACAAGTAAAGCACGAAAAAGAAACGTTTACCGGGCGACTTGATGAAAAAATTGTACAACCATTACTAATTGGATCATTAAAACTAGAAACCATTCGTGTACTTCTTTCCTACGCTTCATTCCATGAGAGTGAGCATATTGGCATAATAAAAAGCTTAAATAATCCTCTTAAAGTGGAAAAATAGATAAAGTCATATGAAATCGACAAACAAGTTTTTTCCCAAACAGATGGCTGTATTCATTCTTTCTTCTATGGAAGGTGCATTGGTCTTCAGTAGATTATATACAGATATGCGATATTTAGAGTTTTCATGCAGATAAAAGGGATTCATTTTTAATACTTTTAAATTTATATTTTTTTGGACAAAAAGAGACCATTTGGTCTCTTTTTGTAGGATTTATATATCAGTACATAAAAGATGTTCTGTGTGGACATAAATTATGGCTTTTTTTGTTAGTTATTTCGGCTACTCGATTTTACTGACTAAAATAAACTTCCTTTATAAGTTATTTATTGAGAATTGAAAAATTCGTGAAAGTAGGAAACATCATGAAAAGAATGCTATGGGTTGTTCTTATGATGTAGTGTGGAGCTGCTTGGTGTTTCAGCCTACCGATCACACGAAACCCAAACGGCATTGTTCAATTACTATGTGAAAAGGATGGCTATGAGAAAGCCATTACCTATAGTGCGCCACCTGGAACGATTGAGCACGAAACGCGGCATTACCTTCGAAGAATACTATAACGGGATTCCAGTTAATGACTAATCTGTACTTGGATTCTCTGTATATAATCTTCACTTTGTTGTGTGTTTTTCCTATGTTGATATAGTCAGTTTTTACCATCTAATTTATTAATCACTTCAATCAAAAATCTTGTATTGTTAATAATTCAGAATACTTATACTATTATGTAGTCTTTACCAAATACAAAGGAGGTATAGTTGTAAGCTGTATGATAACCATGCAACTTACAGGGCTATCGGTTATTCAAATGAAAACTTGAGAGGAGTTTCCCCCATTTGAAAAATAGTATATGTAGGTTGCATTTTTCTTTAAGTTTACTAGTGTCTATCATTCTCTTCATCAGCCTTGTCCTACCCAGTATAGCAGTAGCACAAGGAGTTTCTACGGAGAGTAAACCACTTTCGGAAATTAACAACACATCTATTGAAAATTAGGTAGATTCCTAGTTTATTAAACAATTCAAAGATCAAGATCAGAATACCAGAATACCTTTATTTTAAAGTTTAAAGAACAGGCGGATACCAATCGAGTTGCTCTCGAAAAAGCAGAAAAAGCGAAGAAACAGAAACTAACGGAAGTAAGCACGAAACTTCAGGTCCGTTCCGCTGTCTTTTCGTCATTACGAAATATTGCTCTAGAAACACAGGCTGAAGTCATGGAGTATCTGAAGGAAGCAAAGCAAAAAGGAGAAGTGAAAGGCGTCCAATCGTTTTATGTTGTGAATGCGATAGCGGTGACAGCAACCAAGGCTGCGATGGACAAATTAGCAGCCTTTCCGGAGGTAGCAAAAATTCTGCTGAATGAAACGCGGCAAATCATTACACCTATTTCAAATGATAAAACGACATCTGCTGCAAATTCATCCTCGGTGGAATGGGGAGTTGAACGAGTCGGAGCCCCTCAAGTATGGGATATGAGAATCGATGGTGCAGGGATCGTAGTGGCCAGTAATGATGGGACCATTCTGCTTTAATGGAAAAATACTGTGGATACAATCCAGCGAATCCCAAAATCTATGGACCGTTCATCCTTTATTATCCATTAATATTCTAAACCATCTATTATAAAAAATACTGGTTTGCTAGAAAAAAGAAGAAAGTGAATGGTCTCTATTTTCAGAATTTATAGAAATCTAAATGATGTGTTTATAAAGTTTATAAAAGGAGGATTCAAATGAAAGAGTTAAAAAGGAGAAAACCGAATATAGCAGCTTTTTTGATGATTTTTCTTTTATTAGTAACAATCTTTCCTGTAAAAGGCGTTGCGGTTCAAAACGGAGTATCAAATCCAGACACGATGGAAGGAAAGGTGGACCCGGAGGTAATACAAGCTTTTGAAAAAAACAAGTATACGAATGTGATAATAGAATTAAAAAGCCAAGCGGACGTAGGGCAAATCGCTAATCAAGCTCGGGAAGAAGCTAAGCAAGTGAAGGCTACCAGCTATCAAGAGAAACTCCGCGTCCGTTCAGCTGTGGTGTCAGGACTACAAACGAATGCTGAACAAACCCAGTTTACTATCAAGGATTTTATCCGTCAAAAGAAAGCGGAAGGCAAACTGAAGGATGATCAATCTTACTACATCGTAAATGCGGTTTCATTTACATCCACGAAAGAGGTTGTGCAGGAAATCGCAGCCTTTCCAGAAGTCAACCATATTTACCTAAACGAACGGCATGCTTTGCCAAAACCGAAGACATCTGAAGTCCAAAAATTAACAAATGAGCTGCCATGGAACCTGGAAAAAATACAGGCAAAAAAGGCATGGGAAAAAGGGTTGGATGGATCAGGTATCGTGATTGCAACGTTTGATACGGGGGTTGACGTCAACCATCCGTCACTTAAGAACCAATACCGAGGACTCAATGCGGATGGCACCATGACACACACCTACAATTGGCTGGACTTGGTGGGAGATAGTCCTGTTCCAAAGGATTTAATTGGACACGGTACACATGTGACAGGGACCATGGTGGGCTATGATCCGGAAACAGGCATGCGTACTGGAGTGGCTCCAGGGGCACGCTGGATTGCAGTTAACATATTTTCAGAATATGGCGCACTGGATACAGACTTGATAAAAGCAGGAGAATGGCTTCTCGCCCCGCTGGATGAACAGGGAACACCACATCCAGAAATGGCACCGGACATTATTAATAATTCATGGGGTGCAAGTTCTAATTTGAATGAATGGTTCAGATCGGTTGTGAAGGCATGGGTCGCAGCAGACATTACACCTGTTTTTGCCGCAGGAAACCACGACGGTTCGACGACTCCCATCGGGCCAGGTTCTATCGTCAATCCAGCGAATTACCCGGAAACCGTTGCAGTTGGCTCAACGGATTCAGCCAACCGAATCTCTGCGTTTTCCTTAAGGGGGCCTTCTCCCTATGGAGGCAGTGAGATAAAGCCGGATTTGGTCGCACCAGGGGAAGCGATTCTTTCAACCCTCCCAAATAACGAATACGGATTGTCATATGGGACCTCCATGGCTACACCACATGTGTCTGGCGCCATTGCCATCTTAAAACAAATGCAGCCAAACATGCCGATAGACAAGCTGAAAGAAACGTTGTATGCCGGATTGATTCCGTTATCCGATTCAGACTATCCATCTTCTCCGAATGACGCCTATGGGAGAGGGCTGATTGACCTAACAGGAATGGTTAAGAGCGGTTCTAACGGGGTAGGAAGTCTAGCAGGTAAAGTAGGTTATAAAGCTGTTGATAAAAAGAAACCGGTAGCCAGCCATGAGCCTCTTCCTTATGCTTATGCGAATGCACCTTTAAAACTCTCTGTACAAGCCTCTGACGATTTAGCCGTTGCCAAGGTGGAACTTCATTATCAAGTCGACGGAACACCTGAGCAAACATCAACTGGCTCACTCTTTAAAGGCAACTTTAACAGCGGTTCCTATTCAAGTGAACTTCCTTTAGAACAAGTAAGAGGGAAAGAAATTACGTATTATTGGAAAATTACGGACTATGCTGGAAACAGTACGAAAACCGCCCCTGTTCGCCTGCTCCTGAAGGAAGGGCTGTCAGTCGGCTATGCAACAGATTTTGAAACAACACCTGTTGGGTGGTCAAGTACCGGTAGAAACAATTCATGGAATTGGGGGAAGGTCATGCCGACGCATATCCTGAAAGCGGCATCTGGGACTAATGCGTACGCAACCTCAATCCCTAACTGGAGAGATAACATCGAAAATAACTGGAGTTATAACAATAACGAGGAATCCATGCTTACTATGCCTCCGATCCAAGTTAAGAAAGGAGAAGCGGTGTTTCTTAACTTTAAACAGACCTTTGGATTTCCGTTTTTGATAGGGGCGAATGATTACGGACAAGTGCTCGTTTCTGAAGACATGAAGAACTGGCATGTGGCGAAAACAAACGAAGGGCATTTATACACAAAATGGGAAGCTATTTCTGTCGACTTGTCTTCCTTCTCAGGGAAAACGGTATATGTAGCTTACCGTTTCCATTCCGATAGTGACAAAACAAATTTAGGGTGGTACTTAGATGATGTTGCCATAGAAGCCAAGCCTTCCGGCGACGTCTATCAACCCTCCGCATCAACGACTGCATTAGAACCAACTTTGGGGGCTGCAAGGCAGCAAGGCAACGATGAAAAAGTTCTTGTCCCACTTAGCGCCCACATACAGATTGTTGAAAATGGAAGGCTATTAGCGACCGATCCAACAGATGGCAGCTTCCGCATAAATCTGCCAGCAGATGAATACCACCTGCTAGCCGAGGCGTATGGCTTTAAGCAAAAGATTCAAACGGCGAGTGTAACGAAAGATGCATCGACCAATGTTTCTATACAGTTGTCCCCATTAGATAAAGGCATCGTCAAGGGAACCGTAAAGAGCAGCGAATCCAAAAAAACAATCAAGGGAGCCACGGTGAAACTTATTGAAGACGCCGCTGTCGCCCCGGTAAAAACAGATACAAGCGGTAAATACTCGCTTACTCCTTTTGAAGGAACCTATACGCTTGAAGTGAGTGCCCCATATTTTCATACGTACCGGGAACAGATTGAAATCAAGGGCAATGCCATCCGTTCAATCGATATCAACTTAAAGCCTTATATCGGTACAGAAGGTGAAATCAGCTATGATGATGGCTCAGCTGAAAATGTCTTTCCGGTCAGTGGAGTAGACGAGGCCGCATTAAAAATGTCATTGAAGGATGGACAGGAGCAAGCATTACTGACTGCTGGCCTGTTTTATATCGACCCACGCTGGTATAACCCGGGCGGGGAAAATTTTCAAGTTGATGTATATGATGCCACTGGACCTGAAGGAGGGCCTGGAAAGAAATTAACGGAATCTATTCCTGCAAAATCGGATGTAGTTCCAGGCTGGGTCCGAGTAGATCTTAGCCCTTACTCCATTTATGTACCGAAGGAATATTTCCTTGTATTCAGCACCCAAGGTCCATCTCCATTTGTACCGACTCTAGGTATGGATAGCAGCAGCGCGTTCTCAGACCGCTTATGGTGGAAAACTTACAAACAGCCGTGGCGTAAAGAATCTGGTGGTGCTGGTCCCCTGAATGGAGTTGGTCCTGAAGCAGTAGGTACAGGTAATCCGATGATTCGCTCAGTCGTTTCATATGAAACCAAATAAAAATCTATTAAGCTGGAGACATAACAGCATCTATAATGAATGCATTTGAAATAGGATTAGAACCTTTGGAACATGATTGCCGGTTCTTGGATGAAATCTCAGAACCTGTCATTGAAACACCACAGGATAATAATAGTAAGATAGATTGAAAGATTATCAGATTGTAGGAGTGACAGTTCACCATCCAACTAAGTGCGTGAGCTGTCACTGCTCAAACTGATCTCAGAGTGGACAGAGAGCTATTACCGTTTTAAATAAAAATGAAACGTTCAAAGGGGAATAAAATCTTGGAACTGAGACAATTAGAATACTTTATGGCCCTATGTGAAGAGCTGCATTTTACAAAGACTGCTGAAAAACTTAGAATTGGTCAGCCTACCTTAAGCTATCAAATGAAAGCGTTAGAGGATGAACTTGGTGTTCGTTTATTTGATCGCTTAGGAAAAAAAATAGCAATCACGGAAGCCGGCGAAATCCTTTTTGAACATTGCAAAAAAGTGTTCGAAAATTTAAAATTTGCTACTGAACAAATAGAGGAGCTGCAAAATGTGAAAAGAGGGAAATTAGTCATAGGGGCACTTTCTGGTGACCTAAGTCTTATAGCCTCCAAGGTTTTGTTAGGGTTTCATGCTGAGTACCCTCACGTTCAGATCCAGTTTTTCTCGACAGATGACCCTATAGAAAAGGTAAAACAAAACGAAATTGATTTGGCTCTAACCTTCTTGCCAAGACCAGATGAGAGTTTTATCCAAATTCCTTTATACGAGGATGAATTCTATTTAGTAGTCCGAACGGATCATGCTTGGTCTGTGAGAGACGAAATTGAGTTTCGTGAGATTCAGAATATTCCGCTAATATTAAATCCAATAGGTCATTGTTTTAGGAAATTATTTACGGATGCGTGTCTATCTGCTGGGATCGTCATCCACCCAATCATTGAATCATCCGATTCAAAGGCGATATTGGAACTAGTCGAGGAAGGGATAGGGGCTACCATTATATCTAGTACACTCTTTTCACTGGAAAATACAGGGAGTTTAAAGGCTATCAAAATAACGAATCCAGCTTTCATTAAGGAAGTGACTATTGTCCACCATAAACAAAAATATATTGGAACAGCTGCAAAAGGTTTTATCGAAATATTAAGGAACTTTATAAATGAGAATAAGGCATTAGAGGAGAGCTATAAATAAGCACAATTATCCAAAGCTTGAAAACACAGTTATCCAAAGCTTGACAATAGAATCTGGCAAAAAGTTTGGTTAAAGGAGGGTTCAAATGAAAGGGTTAAAAAGGAGAAAACCGAATTTAGTAGCTTTTTTGATGATTTTTCTTTTACTAGGAACAATCTTCCCAGTAAAAGGCGGTGCGGTTCAAAACGGAGTATCGAATCCAAACCCAATGGAAGGAAAGGTGGACCCGAAGGTAATACAGGCCTTTGAAAAAAACACGTACACGAATGTGATTGTAGAATTAAAAAACCAAGCGGATGTTGGACAAATCGCTAATCAAGCTCGGGAAGAGGCTAAGAAAGCGAAGGCTACCCGCTATCAAGAGAAACTCCGCGTCCGTTCAGCTGTCGTGTCAGGACTACAAACGACTGCTGAACAAACACAGTATCATATCAAGAATTTTATCCGTCAAAAGAAAGCTGAAGGCAAACTGAAGGATGATCAATCTTACTACATCGTAAATGCGGTTTCATTTACATCCACGAAAGAAATTTTGCAGGAAATAGCAGCCTTTCCGGAAGTCAACCATATTTACCTAAACGAACGGCAGGATTTGCCTAAACCGAAGACATCTGGAGTCCAAAAATTAACAAGTGAGCTACCTTGGAACCTGGAAAAAATTCAGGCAAAAAAAGCATGGGAAAATGGGTTGGATGGATCAGGTGTCGTGGTCGCAACGCTTGATACTGGGGTGGACGTAAACCACCCGTCTCTTAAGAAGCAATACCGAGGACTCAATGCGGATGGCACCTTTACACACACCTTCAATTGGCTGGACTTGGTGGGGGACAGTCCTACTCCAATTGATGCACATGGACATGGTACACATGTGACAGGGACCATGGTTGGCTATGACCCGGAAACAGGCACGCGTACCGGAGTGGCTCCAGGGGCACGCTGGATTGCAGTTAACGCATTTTCAGAAAATGGCGCTCTGGATACAGACTTGATAAAAGCAGGAGAATGGCTTCTCGCCCCACTGGATGAAGAGGGAACTCCTCATCCAGAGATGGCACCGGACATTATTAATAACTCATGGGCTGGCAGTTCTTCCTTGAATGACTGGTTTAGATCGGTTGTGAAGGCATGGGCGGCTGCCGACATTACACCGGTTTTTGCCGCAGGAAACGACAGCTCTTGGACGCCCGTCGGGCCAGGTTCTATAACCAATCCAGCTAATTACCCTGAAACCATTGCAGTTGGCTCAACGGATTCAGACAACCGAATCTCATGGTTTTCCTTAAGGGGGCCTTCTCCCTATGGCGGCAGTGAAATAAAGCCGGATTTGGTTGCACCGGGGGAAGCGATACTTTCAACCCTCCCAAATAACGAATACGGGTTGTCATGGGGGACCTCCATGGCCGCACCACATGTGTCAGGCGCCATTGCCATCTTAAAGCAAATGCAGCCAAACATGCCGATCGACAAGCTTAAAGAAACCTTGTATGCCGGATTGATTCCGTTATCCGATTCAAAGTATCCATCTTCCCCAAATGACGCCTATGGGAGAGGGATGCTTGACCTAACAGGTATGGTTAAGAGCGGTACTAACGGCGTCGGCAGTCTAGTAGGAAAAGTAGGTTATAAAGCTGTCGATAAAAAGAAACCAGTAGCAAGCCATGAGCCTCTTCCATATGCTTATGCTAATGCGCCATTAAAACTCACTGTACAAGCCTCTGACGAATTTGCAGTTTCCACGGTGGAACTTCATTATCAGATCGACAGAGCACCAGAGCAAACATCAAATGGCAAACTTTTTAAAGGCAACTTTAAAAGCGGTTCCTATTCAAGTGAACTTCCTATAGAACAAGTAAAGGGGAAAGAAATTACGTATTACTGGAAAATTACGGACTATGCGGGAAACAGTACGGAAACCGTCCCTGTTCGCCTACACCTGAAGGAAGGGTTGTCGGTGGGGTATGCAACAGACTTTGAAACAACACCTGTAGGGTGGTACAGTACCGGTAGAAACAGTTCGTGGAATTGGGGGAAGGTCATGCATACTTTTCTGGAGGTGCCTTCTGGGACCAATGCGTACGCGACCGCGAACCCTGACTGGAGAAATACCGATGCGAACTGGAGTTATAACAATAACGAGGAATCCATGCTAACTATGCCTCCTATCCAAGTCAAGAAAGGAGAAGCGGTATTCCTTAACTTTAAACAGACCTATGGCTTCAAAACTTTGACCTTCCGAGGGATGGATGATTGGGGCCAAGTGCTTGTTTCTGAAGACATGAAGAACTGGCATGTGGTTAAAACATTCGATGAGCATTTAGAGACAAAATGGGAAGCCATTTCTGTCGACTTGTCTTCCTTCTCAGGGAAAACTGTATATATAGCTTACCGTTTCCATTCCGACAGTGCGGTAACAAATTTAGGGTGGTACTTAGATGATGTTGCCATAGAAGCCAAGCCTTCCGGCACCGTATATCAACCCTCACAATCAACGACTGCATTTGAACCATTTGGGGAGGCTACAAGGCTACAAGGCACCCATGAAAAACAAGTTCTCATCCCACTTAGCGCGCAAATACAGATTGTTGAAAATGGAAGGCTTTTAGCAACCGATCCAACGGATGGCAGCTTCAGCATGAAGCTGCCAGCAGATGAATACCACCTACAAGCCGAGGCCTATGGATTTAACCAAAAGATTCAAACGGCGAGAGTAACGAAAGGTGCATCGACGAATGTAGATATACAGTTATCTCCATTAGATAAAGGCGTCGTCAAGGGAACTGTCAAGAACAGCGAATCCAAAAAAACGATTAAGGGTGCAACGGTGAAACTCATTGAAGACGCCGCTGTCGCCCCGGTAAGAACAGGTGCAAACGGCAAATACTCGCTTAACCCTTTTATAGGAACATATACGCTTGAAGTGAGTGCCCCTTATTTTCATACCTACCGGGAACGGATTGAAATTAAGGGCAATTCCATCCATTCAATTGATATACACTTAAAGCCTTTTATAGGTACAGAAGGTGAAATCAGCTATGATGATGGCTCGGCTGAAAATGTCTTGTTGGTCTCTGGTGCGGACGAGGCCGCAGTAAAAATGTCATTGAAGGATGGACAGGAACAAGCATTGCTGACCGCCGGCCTGTTTTACATCGACTCACACTGGTGGAATCCGGGTGGGGAAAATTTTCAAGTTGATGTATATGATGCCACTGGACCTGAAGGAGGGCCGGGAAAGAAATTAACGGAATCCATTGCTGCGAAATCGGATGTCGTTCCTGGCTGGGTCAGAGTAGATCTTAGCCCTTACTCCATTTACGTACCGAAGGAATATTTCCTTGTATTCAGCACCCAATATCCAGATCCATATGTGCCGACCCTTGGATTTGATCTGAGCAGCCCGTTCTCAGACCGCTTTTGGAAGCTTTACAAAGGCGAGTGGAATAAAGTAGAGGAAGGGTCGGTGATTGGACCATTTTCAGCAGGTTTAGATGCAGCCAATCCGATGATTCGCTCCGTCGTTTCATATGAAACCAAATAAAAATCTATAAAGCTGGAAACAATGAGAGAAAAACGATTCAAGTTCAGGTAAAATAGGTTGTTGTATAGTTAGTATTTATTAATTCAAATGGAAAATTAAAGTTTGATGAGGGACAGTTTGCCCATTTAAGAATGGTTGACTGTCTCTTTATCATTAGATTGTTAGACTGTTTAAACTATGCTATTATCTACTTTACTATCAAAAGAAGTTCACAAGGTCATAAAAATCCTTTTTATGGAATTAATAAAATGAATTTAATAGAAGTTTTGTAAATATTTTGGATAGTATATATTATATGAATTTAACTTTTACCTTTTGAAACATCCAGACCAACGACGAATGGATTCATTCTAAATCCTCTTCCTAAACTAATAATTTGCCAGTGACCCCTAAATCCTCCATGCAGTAACACATCTTCGCTTGTTATACCAGTTCTTAGTCCCAACCAGACTCAATCATGTTTCACAAGTAGGGGGCGAACGGTTTAGTTAACGGGGTCAAGCCAAACAAACAGTTACGTTCTACCCTAACTACTTATATGATAAAACCATATGAAAAATGGCCAACCAGAAATATTTGGCTGAGCTTATAATACGAACAAGCAGGTTAGTTGAGGATTGGTTGTAGTTATCACTAGACAATCGAATGATACGTTTCCTTGAACTAAGAAAAAACCTCTCGTGAAATTCCTCTTAATTAAGGAATTTCACGAGAGGTTTGTTTTATATGTTGCTCTTTGAAAAATATTTCTGAGTATCTTCACGTATTTGTATAGGTAAGACACGATCAAGCTCTTCATTTAACCAAGAAAGTGTTTTACTACGCAAGAAATCACGCATTTTTTCCTCTGCAGAGAGCATAACTAAATTGATAGTGCAAGAGGAGGGAGTTGAACAGCAGTTTTCTCTATACAAATATCCATTATCTTTATGCATATATACTTACCTGCTTTTGATTTTAAGGGTTATCAAATTGTATCTTAGGAGTATTTAGTGTGTTAGTCAAATAAAAGAAATCTCTTTTGGTAAATAATATATTTTGACAAAAATAATTATACCCTTTATATTAGAGACATAATTAATCGACGATTATTTTAGTCGCTAATTAAGGCCTGAAATTCATTATAAAGGAGAAATACTAATGAACAAAACACTTATCATTAACGCACATCCAAAAATAGATGATTCATCTTCAGTTAGCTTGCAGGTTTATAACCACTTTTTGAAAGCTTATAAAGAATTAATTCCTGATAGTGAATCAATTGAACAGATTAACTTGTACAGTGATGTAGTGCCTATGATAGATAAAACGGTTTTAAGTGCATGGGAAAAACAACGAAAAGAACAGGAGCTAAGTAGCCAAGAACAAAAAGTAACGGAGCGTATGTCCGAGATCTTACATCAATTTAAAAGTGCAAATACGTATATCATTGTTTTGCCTTTGCATAATTTTAATATTCCATCAAAGTTAAAAGATTATATGGACAATATCATGATCGCACGTGAAACTTTTAAATATACTGAAAATGGGTCAGTGGGACTGCTTAAAGACGGACGAAGAATGCTTGTCATCCAAGCAAGTGGATCAATCTATACTAATGATGATTGGTATACAGAAGTTGAATACTCTCATAAATACCTGAAGTCAATGTTCAATTTCCTTGGTATTGAAGATTATCAAATCATTCGGGCACAAGGAGCTGCTCTACTAGAACCAAATGAAGTATTACAAAAAGCATATAAAGAAGCTGAAGAAGCCGCTTCAAGATTAGCAGCTGAATTAATACTATATTAAAGAAAGATAAAAGCATGAAAATTATTGTTGCAGGGGCTTCTTCAGTAATTGGTCGTTCTCTTCACTATGACGAGAAACAGTATGTTTACCTTGTTCCAATAATTAATCAAATCAGATTGAAGAGATACTTCCATTACTATCTGAACAAGTAAAGCGTGTAAAAGAAACGTTTACTGGACGACTTGATGAAAAAATTGCAAAACCATTACCAATTGGATCATTAAAATTAGAAACCATTGGTGAACTTCTTTCCTACGCTTCATTCCATGAGAGTGAACATATTGGCATTATCAAAAGCTTAAAAAATGCTCTTAAAGTGGAAAAATAGATAAATATATAAACTCCATAAAAAATTTGAAAAAGCAGGAATACATTGGTTTCCTGCTTTTCCTAGTTAATACAAATGATGAGTTTTATGGTATAAGATTATCACATGAAATTATCTCATCAGGTGCTCTTTTTTAATTCTTTTAATTATATCATTTTTTTTGAATAAAAAAAGACCAATCAGTCTCTTTTTGTAGTAACTTGCTTTGTAAATTATTTATTGAGAATTGAAAAATTCGTGGAAGTAGGAAACATAATGAAAAGAATGCTATGGGTTGTTCTTATGATGTCGTGTGGAGCTGCTTGGTGTTTCAGCCTACCGATCACACGAAGCCCAAACGGCATTGTTCAATTACTATGTGAAGAAAGATGGCTTGGAAGAATACTATAACGCGACTCCCGTTAATAGCTAATCTGTTTTTGGATTCTGGGATAAAGATTTTTACAACTCTATGATAACTTTCTATTACAGAATTGCTATCATTATGGAGAGGTGTATTCTTATGGCGAAAATACTGATTGTAGATGATGAGAAGGCAATTAACGATTTGATTGCCGTAAATTTAAAGATGGTCGGGCATGAGTATGTTCAATTATATAGTGGAGATCAAATTTTGAAAACATTAAATGAGATGCGAATCGATTTAGTCATCCTAGATGTGATGCTGCCTGGCAGAGACGGCTTTGAAATCGTGCAGGATATTGTGAAACACAACGTACCGGTTATCTTCTTAACTGCAAGAAATACGGTTTCTGATAAAGTGAATGGCTTGGAGATCGGAGCGGAAGATTATATAGTCAAGCCTTTTGAAGCAGTGGAACTCATCGCTCGTATCCATGTCATTTTAAGAAGAAACCAAAAGGTCGCAAACGAATTTAGGCTGGATGACACCATAGTAGATTTGGAAAAGCATACTGTGACTGTTCATGGACAAGAAATCGAAATAACGAATAAGGAATTCCAATTATTGGATCTTCTCGTGCGAAATAAAAATATCGCGCTATCCCGTGAGAAAATTATTGAGCAAACATGGGGTTTCGATTTTTATGGAGAAACAAGAACCGTTGACGTGCATATTCAGAAGCTAAGAAAGAAACTAAATTGGGAGACCCGGATCAAAACGGTTTATAAATACGGTTACAGGCTAGAGGTGGAGAGGTGAAGTTCTGGCAGAAAACGTATCTGTGTGTGTTGATTGTATTTCTGATCGCCTTCGACCTTGGAGCCTATGGACTTTTAAAAAAGAGTTACCAACTAAACGAACAGCTGGATATCTCAAGAGGCGTGAGCGTATACGGGAGCATCGAAAAATCATTAAGCTATATCCTTCGCGTATATACTGAAAATACTGGCAATACCAACTATGAACCGGTAATTGCTAGTTTCGCAGCAAATTATTATAAAGAGGATATCCTTTTAGAGGTTTACCAAGCGGATCAATTGATCTTTTCCAATGCCTATCAATTTGTAGGGGATCGGGCAGAACTGAATGGAGATCCATACCAATCCGTCTACAGAAAGATGGATGATGAGCTATGGCTGTTTATTGGCGGGAAAATGGAATTCCAGGATTTAAGACTAGTTATCTCAAGAAATTCTGATTATTTACAGGAATATTATGTTACTTTACGGCAGTATTTCATTACATTGAGTGTTGTGATTTCTTTGATTTTATCCGTAGCTCTTATTTTTCTATTATTTCAATTAACCGCACCCATTCGCAGGTTAAACAAAGGTGTAAAGGCGATTGCTGCAGGAGCGTATGATCAAAGAGTGAAAGTAAGAGTGAACGACGAATTTGGGGAATTAGCACAAGATTTTAACAGGATGGTTAATGCTGTTTCCAATCATATTGAAACGATCAAAAAGGCGAGTGAAGACAAAGAAATATTCATCAACAACCTCACTCATGAACTAAAAACACCCATTACGGCTATCAAGGGATATAGCGAGTTTTTAAATCATGCCAATTATAATGAGGAAGAAAGGAAAATGGCGGTCCATTACATATATGAGCATATTGCGCGGCTGGATGTTCTCTCAGGAAAAATGATGCAATTGCTATATTTGAAGAGTGAAGAGATTGCCTTAGAACCTGTTGATATAGAGAATCTGTTTTCATATGTGGTAAACATGGAGCGACATCATCTAGAGGCAAAGCAGATGACGATAATACGTGAGTGTTTAGCCGACGAAGTCTATGGAGATCAAGAACTATTGCAATCCTTGTTAATTAACTTAGTAGAAAACAGCATAAAAGCTTCCTCGTACGGGGGGGAGATACTATTGAGAAGTTACCATTACCACGAAGGCGTTGTGCTTGAAGTATTGGATTATGGAAGAGGCATACCTGAGAAGGACATTGCGAAAATTACAGAAGCTTTTTATGTAGTGGACCGGTCCCGTTCAAAAGAACTAGGGGGGATTGGGCTTGGCTTATCCATATGCAATCAGATCGCCCAGCTCCATCATGCAGAAATACAAATTGATTCAAAAGAAAATGAATATACAAGGGTTTCTGTTTATTTTACAACTATTTAACAACTTGAAGATTAGCTCATAACACGGCTCCATCATACTAGGTTTGTAGCTACGAAACACCAAAAAAATGTTGGAGGTAATGAAGGATGAGAAAAAAGTTTGTCACATCAGCACTGACTTTAGGAGTAGCAACCGCTTTGGTTGCAGGAAACGGCGTTGTGTCGGCATTTGCTTATTCAGGTGACGATGCTCAAAAGGTGGAGGTCATTGGTAAACATCAGCAGCCCGAAATTACACAAATCGAAGATATGCCGGTGAACAATGAGGAAGCGGTTGAGATTGCGAAGAAAGCGATTGAAGAAAAATTTAAGGTTTCATTAAATGGCTTGGAAGTTTGGCAGAATTTGGCCACCTTAGAAGACATGGAAGGAACGTTCTATTTTGTATCCTTTGAAGATCAAAAATACACATATACCGACGCCGAACTCATCGAAGCGAAGCGGAATGTTAAGGCAGGTAAAGATAGCGGCCTTAAGTGGAACGATATTTACATTGCAACAGTAAACGCCGAAACCGGGGAAATCGTTTCTGCTGAGAAAAATCCAACGGCACCTGAAGGAGCTAATTAAATCACAACGAATCACCCTTGTAGTTTTCTGGGGACATGGAACCTTGGGTCGTATAAGATTATACGACCCAAGGTTTTTTTAGAAGTGTATCAGTCTGTCTGATAAGGACATACAGCAACAAAGAAAAAGATGTTAGAGTAGCTTAGAAAAGGGTATACACGCCTTGTTGCAATTGAATATGTAGATACTTTACGAGAAACGGAGTAACAGCGGAAGAAGTCCCGTTGATGGCATTCTTTTTAATTGGAATGGGGCTTATTAAAGAAACCTTTATCCATTCGATTTAGATCGATTTTTATGACAGGGATTATTCAAAAAAAATCATTAAAAATTTTTTATTGGAAAGTGTAGGGGTTTATAGGCTGTCCTCCGTCTATTAAAGTGAGGATCATTAATCCAGGGGAAGGGATGTACCAGATGGAGAATTTTGAAAAAGCTATACTAGAACATGGTAAATCCGTTTATCTTTATATATACTCGCTCGTAAAACACAAAGAGCTCGCTGAGGATTTGTACCAGGAAACATTGCTGTCAGCCTATTTGGCTTTTCCAACCATTCAAGAATCATCAAAGCTTAAAAATTGGCTGTTCACGATAGCGGCAAATAAATGCCGTGATAACTGGAGAAAGGAAAATAAGACAAAGCAGTTTTGGAAGGAGGAGGTTTATTCTTACTCAGCTGTGATGGAGCCGACACCTCTTCCTGAAGAAAGAGTTATACTCAAAGACTATGCCAGCAAAATGGCTAAGAAAGTCAAGACGTTACCGGAAATCTATCAAAAACCAATTTATCTCTATTATTACAAGGACTATTCGATTAACGAAATCTCGATGAAAAGCAATCTCCCGATATCCACTGTTAAAACTAGAATCAAACGAGCAAAAGAACGCCTACGTCCGAAGCTTCAGTCCTTAGCATAAGTTTGGGAGAGCGTTTTAGTGACTACGGTCCCCTGGTAAAAGAAGGGTATGGTCACGGTGAGAAGAGTTCAATGCCCGAAACTGTTTTTAAGAGAGCATTATGGTCACTGAGAGGAAAGCTCAATGCCCGTAACGGGTTGGAAGAAAAGAGAATAGTCAATGAAAGAAGTGTTCAGCTGGACTGGAGTGACCAAAAAATGAAACTACGGCCATTGCAGTATTCACTTTAGTCGTTATTTCTATTTTTAATATTTTCGTCCCATAAACTCTAACGGAATGGCCGCATGCCTGCATCGACCCAAAACAGTAAAATGATCAAAGTTCGGTCATTTTACAAACATCTACATATATTCTCATAATAAAAAGTGCAGTTCGATCGAACTGGACTTTTTTACTTATTAATCATCACTTGATGAGAGGATTCCGAAAACGAGAAAATGTTTATATGCTAAGCTTGACCGTTAAAAAAGGTTAAGGTGAACCATATCACAAATAGTGTTAAAGTGTAGAGTGGAGGTAAAACTACTTAAAGTAATCATTTTAGTGTTATCTTTAGTGCCAAATTGAGTGTGAATTAGAGGTCAACTTCGAGAGGGAGTATAATAACTTTCGTTTTATTGAATTAAAATAATATACAAGAATGATATACAAAATAACCTATTTTCTAAGGAGGGATATCGTGAGATTTTTACCGTATTTTGTTAGATATTTGTTGATATTGTCACTAGGATTTTCATTCTTTTTACTAGGAGTAGGCTTTATATTTAATGATAGCGGAGCCAGTGCATTTGCTATATTAAAAGTAGTTTGGTGGATTATACCCATTATTTTATTCTTTGGAATAAATGAGTATTTGATGAAAAGAGGGGTATTGCGTTCATTAAATAGTTTATGTATTTACGGAATATGTGTATTAGGAATTGGAATTTTGATTATTACATGCTTTCTATACAATTGATATTTAGTCTAGCCCGAATAAACAGATATCTTATACAAAAAGAGTGCCAATTATTAGAGAAATTAGGCACTCTTTCTTTTGTTATATTAACTGTCAAATTAGATGTCAATAAATCTGCCAAAATGCTGGCATGCACCTCTAAAGTGAACCCTTTACGCTTTCACAAGGCCCTCTTTTTTGGTTATTCTAACTTTTAAATAAATAAGGAATCAAAAGAAATCAAGATAAACAAGACGAATTCTGAAAGTAAGAGAGATACTGTTCGTGTATTCCTTTTTATACGCCCAGTGATTTCCCCTTAATCCCATTTATTTTTCAAGAGGAGGTCCTGTGAAGATGACTCGGTATTTTGTTCTTGCCATTTCAATAATTTCATCTATTGTCTTTCCGACAGAGTCCTGGAATGCAAGCTCATCTCCCGCAGGAGTAAACGTAATCTGCATATGTAAAGGAGTGTCGCTAAAATTTGCAAAAGTATGAGTGGTACCTTTTGGAACTACAACGAGATCACCTGCTTTCGCATCAAACTCCTTCCCGTCTACGTGAAAGCGAGCTTTTCCTTTAATGATACGGAAAATTTCGTCTGCTCTTTGATGAATATGAATTCCAGGTCCATAGAATGGTCCCTCTGAAGGATCCTTAACTAGATCCAGAATGGAGTATGCGCCATTAATCACGCATTTTTTCCTCTGCAGAAAGCATAACTAAATTGATGGTGCTGACCCTAATCCAGTCAATTAATCCATACACTAAAAGCCATTTCCATTCAGGAAACGGCTTTTCGATTTGAAATGGGTTGGTTGGCTCTAGAATAAACAAGCCGTCACTAGTATTTTGTGTATTGAATACAATGAAGAAAACAGCAGTTTTTAAGCAGAAAGAGGGATGAAATCATGTTCTCTGCTACAGAAATGCGGGATTTCACGTTGTTTTCAATGCCCCATGTTGTTACGTTATTGATCTTCTTTACCACATTTTTCATGTTCATTTATTACAGGAAGAAACTTGTGAAATACCAAGCTATTTTAAAGTGGTCCTTGTTTACGATTTTACTTGTTTGTGACATATCCTTGCAAGTGTATTTAATCGTTATAAAGCAATGGGAAGTCAGTGATCTGCCATTGCACGTTTGTTCACTTAGTGCCTTTTTAGCTTTGTACTTGTTCCTGAAAAAGAACGAAAAAGTGTTTCATTTGTTATTTTTTATGGGGGCACTTCCTCCTATTTTAAGTATGGTTTCACCAGATATTGTCCACCAATTTCCTCATTTTCGTTTTATAAGATATTTCCTTAAACATTCGGCCATCCCATTAGCAGTATTGTATTTTATCTTATTCGAAGGTTACAGGGTTCCGAGGAAAGCCGTTTTATCCAGCTTTTTAATTATTAATGTCATTGCGGTACCAATTTATTTCTTAAATCAACTGCTTGACACAAACTTTTTCTTTATATCAGCCCCTACAGAAACAAAGACGTTATTAACATTCTTTGGAAGTGGGATCATGTATATTATTAGTCTTGAGATCGTCGCCTTGATTGTATGTATAATCACATACATTCCAATGGGGATTTTACAAAAAAAAGAAAAAATACAAAAGTCCTCGTATCTATAAATGGTAGAGGACTTTTCGTTGTTTAATAATCATTTTCAATTGGTAAAAGTTCCATAAACACCTCATTCAAATCGTTGTATCCGATTGATCCAACAAGTTGGCCAAAATGGCGGAATTTTCCTGGTCCGCATCAAATTGCACAACGTCGTCATAATCAAACAACTGAAAACTGTCTGGAAATTGTTGGGTCATATATTGAATAAAGGATTGCGGGTCATGTTCGCCGCCCCGACGAAACTCCATCATAATAGCGCGAAATTTATGTGGAGGCAATTCTGTTCTGATATGATAGGACTTTGAAAACCCTAATTGTTCGGAACTATATAAGTTATAAGTATAGGACAAATGGATCTCCCTTTCTCAATCGTTTACTGTTTTATTTTTCCTATTTACGAGTTTGTTATGCCTTGAGATACCAAAAGTCTAAAAAATAGCCGCTAGTTCCATGTGGGGGTCACACCGGATTCGATGTTTTCATTATTTTATGGTGATTATTTGAAACAGCTATCGATGTAGGAAAGCCAGGAGTTGTAAACACCTGGGTTCCATGTATTCTATCTTTATGAAATACTTGTTTTAAATGTAGTATTTGATTGTTTCTGTTTTATTAATTCCAGAAGTTGTTCTGCCATATAACTTGAACTATATTTAAAACCTCCATTAATCCATTCTAAAACTAAGCCCAACATCGCATATGCCTGATAGCTTACATGTAATTCGCGGTTAATTTGGGGCTTAGGGAGACTATCTTTTAAATCATTCAACGTTAAATCTTTTATTACACTGCAAAACCTATGTTGAAATCCAGCTAATGTTTTGGATTGAACCATAAGGGAATAGAAATCAGCGTATTTTAGGATATGATCAAATACTTTTATCGCGGAAGTGGTCAGTTGATTTAGTTCAAACACTTCTTTATTTTTATAAGGTTCACGATAAGAATCGGTCAATTCTGTGATTACCTCATCCGTCATTTCATTCAGTATGTCCTCTACATATTGATAATGTTTATAGAATGTCCCTCTGTTAATGTCCGCTAAACGCACAATATCACTTACCGAAATTTCCTTCAATTCCTTCTCGCGCATTAATGTTATTAAGGCAGACTTCATAGCCTTCTTCGATTTAACAATTCTTCTGTCCATAAATTGATTTTTAATAGACATAACACACCTCCATTGTTCGATAAAAATATTTAATAATCAATCTAGCATAATATTGTTCATTAATAGACAAATGGAAGCTGATTTGCTGATTGTACCGCCTTTTTCATTATAATTATAATATAAATAGTGCTTAGTTATAAGTAATTTAATGCGAATATTGGGGGAATGAAAAAATGAGACTTGAGAATAAAATAGCAGTAGTTACTGGGGCAGCTTCCGGTATGGGAAAAGCAATTGCAATTCTTTATGCAAAAGAAGGAGCAAAAGTAGTCATTTCCGATCTCAACATCGAAGCAGCTAATCTAACTGTAGAAGAAATAAAGTCGGCTGGTGGGGAAGCCATCGCTGTAATGGCCAATGTTGCGAAAGAAGAAGATGTACAAAATCTGATTGATACTGCTGTTACTACTTATGGGACATTGGATATTTTAGTAAATAATGCAGGTATTATGGATAACTTTGAACCTGCTGGTGATATTGAAGATGAAAAATGGGAAAGAGTATTTGCTGTGAACACAACCGGTGTCATGCGGACAACTCGTAAAGCGCTGCCAATTTTTTTAGACAAACAGTCTGGAGTCATTGTTAATATTGCTTCAGCTGGTGGACTTCAAGGTGCTAGAGCTGGAGCTGCCTATACCGCTTCTAAGCATGCTGTTGTAGGATTCACAAAGAATACTGGATATATGTACGCAAAGAGTGGGGTACGTTGTAATGCAATCGCACCAGGTGGAGTTGAAACCAATATCGGTGCCTCAATGACGAATATTAACCATTTTGGCATGGAACGCATTCATGCAGGAATGGCCATCAATCCTCGTATAGGTAAACCCGAAGATATTGCCAACATCGCTCTTTTCCTTGCATCAGATGAATCAAGCTTCGTAAATGGAACTGTTATCGCCGGAGATGCAGGCTGGACTGCTTATTAAATTAAATAATCAGAATATCACTTTTTTACTCGGTTGATTAATTGCATGATTCTTTCATGGAAAAGATACTGAATATGTTTGTGGTTCCTTTTCGATTAAAAGAACCGTTATCGTGGGAGGACATTAACGCCATTCGTTATCATTTATTCCCTGAAGTTCGAATCAGCGGCGAGTATTCACAGCAACAGCTGAATATAGGAAGCAGCTTAAGGAAGGAAAAAATATAGGTATTAAGAAAACATAATAAATCTTCTTTTTAAGAAAGCCCTAATATCTAAGTATTTTCTTCTACTTGGATATTAGGGCTTTCCATTTGTCTAAGGTGAAATCATATGACCTGGTAAAATTCAAATAAATTTATTGACAAGAATGAATATTCAGAATAAAATCTAGTTAATCGATTAAAGGAGGTGAAAACTCTGAATGAAGAGAGCCACCCTCAAAGAGGTAGCAACACTAGCTGGAGTTTCTACGGCAACTGTTTCTAATGTGTTGAACGAAACAAAACATGTAAGTGATGAAGTAAAAAACAAAGTTTTCTCGGCGATTCAGGAACTGAACTATCAACCTAATATTGTAGCAAAAAGTCTTCGTGTGCAGGAATCACGCATCATTGGGCTTCTAATCTCCGATATTGTAAACCCTTTCTTTTCGATTGTGGTTCGTGGGATTGAAGAAGAACTAGCCAAGAGCGATTATAGCATACTGCTTTGCAACACGGATTCTTCTGTGGAGAAAGAGGATAAATACCTTAAAGTATTAATAGGCAAAAGAGTAGACGGACTCATCGTCTCATCCACAGGGCACACAGGTGATTATTTCCGCTCAATGGAGAAAACGGGAGTTCCAATGGTATTCCTGAACCGTTGCCCTGATTTCATGGTATCCGATGTGATCATGACGAACAATATTAAGGGGGCTTATTCTGGCACAGAGCATTTGATTCGGCATGGTTATGAAAAAATAGCGATCATCACTGGGCCAATTTCGATTAGTACTGGCAAAGATCGATTGACTGGCTACAAGAGAGCTCTTGAGGATTATGGCATTACCGAATTGGATGAGTTTGTGAAGGAAGGCAATTTTGATATCGAAAGCGGTTACATGAAAATGAAAGAGCTAATGGAACAGGAAAGCAAGCCGGATGCGGTGTTTATTTCAAACAATTCAATGACATTGGGGGCTTATAAATATTTAAAGGAATCAGGTATTTCTATTCCTGATGAGCTCGCAGTCGTTGGATATGATGATTCCGATTGGGCCGATATTGTCGATCCGCCGATTACTACGATTAAGCAACCAGCATACGAACTAGGCGTACATGCCGCAAGATTAATCCTAGCTAGAATAATAAATAAGCAAGTGAAGCGAGAAATCACTTATATGGATACTGAGTTAATTATCCGGCACTCCTGCGGGTGCAATAAGGAAAATCCGTACAGAAGCCAATCCAACAAACAAGAGACAACAAGTGGTTGTATTTAATTATCACTATCTGAATTTGCCGATTTATCGGTTTTTATTTAAAAACAAAGTTAATCGATTAACCGAAAAAATGTAATGATTTATACTTCTTAGTAAATTTTTTTAAAAGCTTGATTGAATAGAAAGCAAATACAAATAAACTTGGGAGGCATAAATAATGAGAATCGGAGTAGGAGGAGACCATGCAGGTTTTCCATTAAAGGACACAGTTGTAAACGCTTTAAAAAATATGGGGCATGAGGTGAGCGATTATGGTTCCTATGACCCCAATCCCGTCGATTTCCCGGACATTACTAGATCAGTGTGTGCAGGAGTCTTATCGGGCGAAGTAGATCGGGCTGTTATGGTTTGTGGTACTGGAGTAGGGGCGTGTATCGCAGCCAATAAAATTCCTGGAATTCGTGCTTCCGTCTGCCATGACATATATTCTGCGCATCAGTGTGTGGAACACGATGATGTTAATGTGATGTGCGTCGGTGCACAAATTATAGGACCTGTTTTATTAGTCGAATTGCTCGAGAGTTTCTTGAAAGCAGAATTCAGCACGGATGAAGAGTTCAGGCGTCGAGTAAGGAAACTGCACGAGATGGAGTTACACCATTACTCTTTAAAGCCCACAGCGTCCGAGTAAAAAATTTTAGCTGAACGGAGGGGAGTTATGGCAAAACAGGCTCGAATTGTGGTGATCGGAAGTTTAAATATGGATTTGGTCATCGGTACACCAAGGATTGCACTTGAAGGAGAGACGATAATAGGAAGTAATTTTGCAACAATGCCAGGTGGAAAAGGTGCTAATCAGGCTGTAGCTGCTAGTAGGCTGGGTGCTAAGGTAGATATGGTTGGCTGTGTCGGGGATGATGGTTTTGGTAAGGAATTGATTGCAAAATTAAAAGGTGAATCTGTAGGTACAGATTTTGTAACGACGGAATCCGGTGTTTCAAGCGGGGTCGCTATGATTACTGTAAATGAATCCGGTGAGAATAGTATCGTTGTTTCTCCCAGTGCAAACCATCAAATGACGCCCGCTCATGTTCGAAAGGCTGAAGAAATCATCCGTTCTGCCGACCTTGTATTAGTACAATTAGAAATCCCAATAATTGTGGTGGAAGAAGCCGTTCTGATTGCAAATAACCATCATGTCCCAATTATCTTAAACCCTGCACCTGCGGCACATCTGTCCGATTTTCTATTACAGCAAATCGATATACTTACCCCAAATGAAACAGAAGCAAGGTACATAACAACAGGACAAGCGGCTGGGGTCGAAGGGTATGAAGAAATGATTACCAAGCTAAAGAAAAAGGGTGTTAAGCAAGTGGTTATGACACTTGGTGGTGACGGAGCTGCCTACTCAGTTGAGGAAGGTGTCATTCATATAGGAGCAAATAAAGTAGTGGCCGTGGACACTACTGGTGCGGGCGATGCCTTTAATGCTGGGTTAGCGGTCTATCTTGGAGAAGGTGGTAAGTTAGATGATGCTATTCGCTTTGCTCAGAAAGTAGCCGCACTATCGGTCACAAGCTTCGGGGCACAATCATCTATGCCTAGTAGATCAAAAGTTGAAAATATAATTGATCATATGGGGGTAAGTTTATGAAACTAAAAAAATTCTTATTACTATTTATGTCTACTATTCTATCTTTTGGACTAGCCGCTTGTTCTTCCGAGGAAACAAAGAGCGGAGCATCTGACAGTAAAGAGAAAGTAGAACTCCGTGTGGCCTGGTGGGGTGGTCAAGCCCGTCATGACAAGATGAATGAACTGTTTGACTTGTTCGAGGAAAAAAATCCAACTATCACAGTCTCAAGAGAATTTACCGTGGAAAACCAATATGCGGAGAAATTTACAACACAGGCAGCGGGAGGAAATGCTCCAGATGTCATGCAAACCAGCAGCTTCTTCCAATTTGACTTTGTTAAACGTAATATGATGCTAGACTTAGGTCCCTTAGTTGAGTCAGGTGACTTAAATGTGAAGGATTTAGACCCGATGGACATTGAGGGTGGTAAAGTCAATGACAAGCTTTATGCCATTAGTCTTGGTCATAATATCACCGGTGTTATCTATAACAAAGCGATGTTTGAAAAAGCGGGTTTAGAGCTTCCAAAAAACAACTGGACATGGGATGAATATGTTGAAATCGCAAAAGCTATTCAAAAATCGTTAGGTAAGGATGCATGGGCTACTGAAGACGAAGGTGGCGTATATCGCGGACTCGAGTTATTTGCACAACAAAGAGGAAAGTCAGTATTCAAAGGCGATGGACTAGGAATCAATAAACAGGATTTGACCGACTGGTTCACCTTCTGGGATCAAATGCGTAAAGACGGCTTAACTCCACCAGCAGACATTCAATCGGAACAAGGGGATAAACCACAGGAGCAGTCTATGCTTGCGCTTGGTAAGGTTGCGATGATTAGCAAAAGCTCCAATCAGTTGAAAATTTATCAAGGCAGTGCAAAAGACGAGTTGGCGATTGTTAGCTATCCTATGGACCCAAATGGCGAGAAAAAGGTTCCGCTGATTGTAGCTTCATTGGGAATTTCCGCAAAGACAAAACATCCGAAGGAAGCAGCAAAGCTGATCAATTTTGTTGTTAACGATCCGGATGCAGCGAAAATTTTTAAAGGAGAGCATGGTCCACAAGCTTCTAAACAAATGCAGGAAGTAATCAAACCACTACTCGGAGAACCGGAGAATAAGGAATATGCATTCGTTGACGAAATGATCCAATCATCTAAGCCATATCCATCTATGCCGAGTAATAGTACATCTGTACAGAAGCTTTTGCTGTCCACTAACCAAGCCATTGCCTTTAAACAAAAGACCATTTCACAAGCTGTGGATGAATTCTTCGAACAGGCCGAACAAATTTTAAACAGATAAGTCAATTTTATAAGAGCAAAAGCTCATGAAATAAAAATCTTGAGCTTTTGTTCTTAAAAAAGGAGCAAAAACCATGTTGAATTTATTTGACCAAAAACGGTGGTCATCGATAATTCCATACCTCTTTCTGGCGCCATGGCTAATAGGATTGCTGGTGTTTAGTGGCTTTCCGTTTCTAAGTTCTTTGTATCTTTCATTTACAAATTACAATTTTGTATCTTCACCTAACTGGGTTGGATTGAAAAATTATCTGACCATGTTTACCCAGGATCCACAATACTTTCAAGCTCTCAAGGTTACCGTTACCTACGTGTTAGTTGCAGTACCGCTGGAGTTATCGTTTGCTCTTTTTCTAGCACTGCTCTTAAATAAAGGGATTCGTGGACTAGGAGTTTATCGCGCCGTTTACTATATTCCTTCGTTGATTGGTGGAAGCGTGGCGATTGCTATTCTTTGGCAGCAGGTGTTCGGGGACAGTGGTATTGTCAATCAATTGCTAGGTTATGCAGGGATTGATATGCCTAGCTGGGTGGGTACACCTGATTATGCCCTTTGGTCCCTTATATTGTTAAAAGTTTGGCAATTTGGCTCACCTATGGTTATCTTCTTGGCGGGACTCAAGCAAATCCCTCAGGAATTTTACGAAGCATCATCCCTGGACGGTGCTGGCAAATGGAAGCAATTTATTCACATTACGCTGCCATGTCTATCACCTATTATTTTATTTAATGGCATTATGCAAATCATTAGTTCATTTCAAGCTTTCACACCAGCGTATATTATCAGTAACGGTACAGGCGGACCGGTAAATTCTACACTGTTTTATACTCTTTATTTGTACCAGAATGGCTTCGGGAACTTCCAAATGGGCTACGCCTCTGCTATGGCCTGGTCTCTGCTTTTAATCATCGCCTTTTTTACTGGCCTTATCTTTTTAACTTCGAAAAAATGGGTTCATTACGGGGATCAGGGGTGATAAGATGGAAAAGTCGATAATTGAGGTTAAACAACAAAAAAACGGGTTGATGTTGAGGACACGTGAGAAACGGTTAACAAATCCATTTCGCTTTAAAAAGATGATATTGCACGCCTTCATCCTTGTCGGCGTAATCATCATGCTTTATCCGATCTTATGGATGATTATCAGTTCGTTTAAACCTACACAAAGTATTCTGAGCGATAACAGTCTTTGGCCGAAAGATTTAACACTTTCGAATTACATAAAAGGATGGAAAGGCACATCAGGTACAACGTTCGCCACCTTTTATCTCAATTCATTTGTTATGGTCGGATTGGCCGTGATTGGCAATGTCTTGTCCTGCTCGCTAACAGCATATGCATTTGCTCGGCTGGAATTCAAACACAAAAAAATTTGGTTTGCCTTGATGATGATGACGATGATGATTCCGATGCATGTACTTATTGTTCCACAGTACATTATTTTTAACAAGTTGGAATGGATCAATACTATTCTGCCAATTGTAGTGCCGAAGTTTTTTGCCGTTGATGGATTTTTTATTTTTCTAACCGTTCAATTTATTCGTTCACTACCAAGAGAATTGGATGAAGCGGCTACCATAGATGGATGCGGGCCTATTGCGATCTATTTTCGAATTATATTGCCCCTGACTGTACCAGCCATCGTTACAACCACCATATTTACATTCATTTGGACTTGGAATGACTTTTTTAGCCAGCTTCTATACCTCAGTGGTGTAGAAAAATATACCGTCACACTCGCACTTCGAATGTTCACCGATGCGGGTGGAGAGGCTGCTCTTGGCTCGCTCTTTGCCATGTCGGTACTGTCGATCATGCCAGTATTTTTAATTTTCTTCTTCTTCCAGCGATATATTGTAGAAGGTATTGCTACATCCGGAATGAAATAACCAAAATAGGGGATATAATGAATCAGCCTCCAAACTAATTGGAAAAAAATTATTTTAAATGATCGATATGAATTAGATGAAATTGACCTTAAAATCGAAAAAACATGAACATAAACTAAATTAAAAAAATCTAGATTTAATTTTTTTAAAGAGAAAAGCTATCATTCATAGGATCTTGTAGACTGTCTGCTTGGCAGTCTTTTTATTTTACATATTTATTTAAAAATTGTTAATTCTATATAGTAAGAACCTATTGACAAGATTATTTCAAAAAGGTTTAATAGCAACAGACCGATTGTTCTTTTTTAGGAGGTATATTATTATCAACAAAGGAGATCGCATAATAAGTGATTATTTTTTTGTAAAAAAACAGACCGATTGTTCTTTTTAGGGTAATAAAATTACAAGAATGTTTGGAGGATTTGAAATGAATCGCAGAGTCGTTATTACAGGTTATGGTGCCATCACACCATTAGGAAATGATGTCGAGACATTATGGAGTAACATTAAGAACTCAAAATCAGGCATAAAAAAAATAGAATTTGAAGGTTATGAAGACATAAATACTAAAATCGGTGGAAGGATTGATGATTTTTCACCTGAAAATTATTTTGATAAAAAAGAGTTAAGTAAGTTTGATAAATTTGTCCAATATGCCTATGCCGCTGCAAAACAAGCTTTAGATCAATCTGGATTAAACATTGAAAATGAAGATGAAAATCGCCTAGGGGTATTCATCGGTTCAGGAATTGGAGGAATAGATACAGTTCTAGAGAATCATCAAACCTTATTAGAAAAAGGCGCAAGAAAAGTATCTCCGTTTATGCCACCAATGATGATTATAAATATGGCTGTTGGAATTGTATCGATTAAAACGGGATTTAGAGGTACAAGTTTTTCACCAGTATCCGCTTGTGCAACTGGAAATCATGCGGTTGGTGAAGCATTTTTAAATATCCGCCATGGTTATTCCGATGCGATTTTAGCAGGTGGAACAGAAGCGTCGATCAATCCATTATCCTTCGCGGGTTTCTCTAGAATGAAGGCAATGTCAACGAATAATGATTCACCAATCACAGCGAGTCGTCCATTCGATAAGACACGAGACGGTTTTGTCATGTCTGAAGGGTCTGGAATTTTGTTACTTGAGGAATATGAACATGCGAAAAATAGAGGGGCAACAATATTGGGAGAAATTATTGGGTATGGGTCTTCAACAGATTCCTATCATATTACTTCACCAGATTATAATGGTGCAGTTCGAGCAATGAAGCTAGCGATTGAAATGGCAAACATAGAAACAACAGCCATTGATTATATAAATGCACATGGTACTAGTACACCAGAAGGCGATAAATCAGAGACAAAAGCGATTAAAAAAGTATTTGGTGAACATGCTTACAAGCTAAAAATTAGTTCAACAAAATCAATGACGGGACATTTATTCGGTGCAGCAGGCGGAGTTGAAGCCATTATCACTCTTAAAAGCATTTCAGAAAATGTGATTCCTGCAACCATTAATTATGAACATCCTGATGAGGAATGTGACCTTGATTATGTACCAAACAATCCAATTAATGCGGAAGTAAATTATGCGATTTCCAATGGATTTGGTTTTGGAGGCCATAATGCTGTTTTAGTATTTAAGAAATTTAATGAAGAGTGATAAAAAGGTAAGTGGTCATGGTTTTTTATTTCAATATCCAAAAATGTTTGCAGAACATGTTACGACATTTATTAATAATGATTTAAAGTAAATGATTGAGAAAGTTAGGATGACTCATTAATTGAGTCATCTCAGATTGTAGACAAAAAGCATCCAATTGAACTTGTTTGGATGCTTTTCCTATTTTATGCTATTTTGTGCTGCATTGATGGCTAATCCATCTAACTGTGTATCGAAGTTGACATGACTTTTGGCATGGAACATGAAATTTATCATGCTTTGGGGTTTAAATAACTTCGTAAACACATTACTTGAATACATTACTTTGTACAGATTCGGGATCCGGTCGACCCTTGTATTATGAAAATGTAAGAAAAAGGAGGTGAATAGCCAGCAAAATTGCAAACGGAATAATACAATTACGGGCTGGTCTACTTTTACAAAGCCTCTCGATGGAGACTATGTTGTATTGAAAGAAGAAAGCGGGTTCCTTTCTTCGAGAACCACTGCTAGAAACCGAAATGCTGATTCCTACTTGGGTGATGTGTTTATTTTAATAAATAGTACAAGCAGTATCCATTTACAAGTTTCATAGTTAAAGCATAATTGTAATCATTTGGATAATGTTGCAAGCAGAGCGCTTCGGAGCTGAATTTTATACAGGTTGGGTGAAAAGTGTTGATTTGTCGAAGCGTCCATTTAAATTACAAGTAGAGGGTAAGGAAGAAATTGTAAGTGAAACCCTTATTATCTCAACAGGAGCGAGTGCTAAATATTTGGGAATACCAAAGCACAGCCGAGACAAATATTCCAGGAGTATTCGCATGTGGCGATGTACAGGACAGCCGTTACCGACAAGCTATCACTGCAGCAGGAAGTGGTAGCATGGCAGCGTTTGATAGTGAAAAATTCATGGAATCATTAGAACAATGATATCTGCAAAGGGCATTCATAAAAAATGTCAGTCCAGTCAGTGAAGTGAAGAAGAAGCAGACTATTGAAGGAAATATGAAAATTACTTGAAAACATAGGGATTCATGTTGTAGTTCGTTTTGTAACCATCGTATTAATATAGTTAATCATAGAGGAGGAATTTGTATGTTGGTTTGGAAAGAATTAACGACACTCGAAGAATGGGAGGATGTATTTAATCGTTCTGCTGAGAAACCGGCTGTAGTTCTGAAATATAGTACAACTTGTCCAGTAAGCGCGAGTGCACTAGAAGAATATGAGGAATACCTGGCAGATAAGCCAAATAGTGATGTTGACTACTACATGGTGAAAGTCATTGAATCGCGTCCAGTTTCTAATCAGATTGAGGAAGATCTTGGCATCAAGCATGCCTCGCCACAAATAATATTTTTCAAAAATAAAAAATCCATTTGGAATACTTCGCATTGGTCGGCAACTAAAAAACATATGACAGCTGTATTAGATTAATCTTAAAAATGCGCTTAAAGCCTTTAAAAATAAATCGAGGGGTCCCTACTTCAAGTAATTGATATAAACGAGGCAACGGAAGCTATGCAGGTCATGCTGAATAAATATGTGCCAGGTTATTATGAACGATCGCTAGGGAAGAGTCATTTGGAACGATATGTTTCCCCTTTAGGTAGTAAAACCGCTATCTACAAGTTAAATGCAGGCTCTCTTTCGGCCAAGGAGAAAGAAGTGATATCAGATCGTATGTTCTATAAAGGTAGGACCATTCATACCGACCGGGCGTAAGAGAATTGAGGAATACAATTAAACTTTTGGCTAAATCATTTTTCAAGTAATAATTTAATGTTGAAAAGCAAACGTTAAATTCCTGTACCATAAATTGAATTTCAAATTGAGCATATAAAAATTTTTAGGAGGAATTGAAATGGAAAAAAATCTATTTGACTACTTAGCATTCAACAGAACTCAAACATTAAAAGCTATGGAGGGCGTAACGGAGGAGTTAGCAGATCGAATTCCTGCAAATTTCCGCAACAATATCCGTTGGCAACTAGGACACATCTATACTGTTACGGAAATATTGGCGTTTTTACAATTAAAGCTTCCTATGAATCTGCCGGAAGGGTTTATGGAGCGCTTTACAAAAGGATCGCCACTAGACGATATTGACAAGTCGGTCCCAATGCCAACATTACCGGAGCTTGAGGGCCTTTTAAAGGAGCAGTATGAGCGAGTTCGCGAGGTACTGACTGGCCGCTTGGACGAAAGCACTCCTGTTCTTACAACGTCAGATGGACTTGATTTGCATAGTCCAAAGGAATTACTCACTTATAATTTGTATCATGAAGGAATGCATTTTGGAATCATCAAAGCTTACAAAAAAATGTTATCCCAGTAACAACCGAAAGTGAGAAAAACCTCTCTATGGGAGGTTATCGAAAGTGTTAGATAAATAGGAAAAGGTACAATCCCTTCTAAAATAGAAGTGGATTGTACCTTTTTCTTATGTAAATTAATAATTGTGGTAGATGACTTTGACAACCTGTTTTACTAACTCATATCTCTTTAAACAGAGCATATTATAAACAAAATGAATTGATTTTTAAAAATATATTCTAAAACAGTTCTGATATCGTATTCCGTAAAGTTCGGCTGGCTGGCAAAAATCATTGGCTTGTCGTATACCTTGCAACTCTGGTTGTTGAAAAGACGATTGACGAACATATTTTGAAACCATTGATATCCAGTACTTTATAAATTTAGAAAGGAAAAAGTAGAGCGAAGCTTCGCAGATTCAAAAGAACTGCATGGGCTTCGCTATTGTAGGTTACGGGGATTGAATAATGCGAGTGAGCAAGTGTTACTCACCGCAGCATGCCAAAATATAAAAAAGATTGCCACACACTTAGCCAGGCTGGAAACAGTGTGTGGCAATTCTTAAGGTTATTTCTCCCCTGTTGATTGGAGCGGAAGGTGCGAAGACTCCTGCGGGAGTACGGGGCTGGGGAGACCCCGCAGGCGCCATAGCGCCGAGGAGGCTCCCCGGCACGCCCGCGGAAAGCGAAGCACCTGGAGCGGAAATCAACAGGCCAGTTAGCAGGCACAATCTTTAATAGAAATCGGTTGGTTAGACCAAGAAAAATAAAAAATTGCCGAGAAAAATACCCTTTCTCGACAATCTGAAGATGACTCATTAATTGAGTCATCTATTTTAAACGTTAAATAATACTTTCCTATAAAATAGTGTGCAATTTAGTTTACTCATGCTAAAAATAAGGTAAACTAAAATAAAGTAACACTGTTATTGAAAAGGAGACTACTAACATGACTAACAGAGAAGTCACGACATTAGAAGACATGCTATGTTTTAATATATACGCTGCATCTCGTGAGATTACACGTATTTATAGGCCCATCCTAAGTAAATTTAACATAACCTATCCACAATATTTGGTACTAATTTTACTTTGGGAAAAGAAAATTTCCACGGTTACTGAGCTAGGAGAACGTCTTTATCTAGATTCTGCCACATTAACCCCTTTATTAAAAAGACTTGAAGCGGCGGAATTCGTCTATCGAAAACGTTCTGCTGAAGATGAAAGAAGGGTTGAAATAGGTTTGACAGAAAAAGGAGCAGCATTACAGAACGATTTAAAAGATGTATCAATTTCTATTTTCGAGAAGATTTGTAAGACGGAAGAGAATTATTTTGGTTCACTAGATATATCAAAAGAATTATTGCAAAAAGCGCATGATATCGCACGATAGATATTAGATAATCTAAGAGAACATAGATAGATTCAATGTTTTCTTAGATATTTTTTTGACTAAATCGCCTCAACTAATAATATGAATTATTTACCATTTTAAATAGTGTGCTATTTAATTGAACTCTATATGATAGTGTAGTATATTATTGTCATAGGGAACAGATATTAAAAATATCGTCCCGATTTATTACATTATCTAAACAAATTGGAGGAAATAAAAATGACAACAATTTATGATTATAAAGTAAAGACAAATAGAGGCGTTGAAAAATCAATGAAGGATTACAAAGGGAAAGTAATGTTAATTGTAAATACAGCTAGTAAATGTATTTTTACAGATCAATATAAAGAGCTTCAGAATTTATACCTTGACTACAAAGATAGTGGATTAGAGATTTTAGGTTTCCCATGCAATCAATTTGGTAGTGGCGAGAAAGGAACAAATAAAGATATTGAAAACTTTTGTCAAATCAATTATGGAGTAACATTCCAATTATTCGATAAAGTAGAAGTTAATGGTCCAAATACTGCACCAATTTTTGACTATTTAAAGAAAGAAGCGAAAGGTTTACTTGGATCTGAACAAATTAAATGGAATTTCACAAAATTCCTTGTAGACCGTAATGGTAAAGTATTGAAACGTTATGCACCAAAAGATAAAGTTTCATCAATAGTAAAAGATTTAAATGGGTTAATCTAAAAATTAAAAAAGTCTGAAAAAGGTAGGGTATGAAGGTTGTTATCAACCTTTACCCTACCTTTTTATGTAACTATTCGACTGATACTTTTTATTTCACATTTCACATCAACGTTTGGATGCTTTTTTGTGCTGCATCGATGGCTAATCCCTGTAACGGTGTATCAAGGTGGACATGACTTTTGGCATGGAGCGTGAAATTTATCATGCTTTGTCGTTTAAATCACTCGGTAAATACATTACTTGTATACATTACTTTTTACAGATTCGGGATCCGGTCGTCCCTTGTATGATGAAAATGTAAGAAAGGGAGGTGAATAGCCAGCAAAATCGCAAACGGAAAAATACAATTCGAGAAGAAAAAACCATCTGCTGTGTAATTAGGAATTATACAGTGTATGCTGAAAGAATTCGTTCGAACGTATTTTACCTGAGTGATTTAGTGTTGGGCATTAAGGAGCGTCCACCATTTTCGATAGGGAGTTGACTAGAAATGAATTTGAAAAAAAGTGCATTATTTTTAATACCAATTGCACTAGTAGTTATTGCTGGATTTTCCATCAACAGTTCGAATCAACAAGCCGAGGTAGCGAAGGGTCAAGGTACTATAACAAGTGAAAATTCGAATTCGTCTACAGACACTGCTATTTTTGCTGGCGGTTGTTTCTGGCATATGGAAGAGGCATTCGAAAAGCTCAAAGGGGTTAAGAGTGTATACACCGGATATACGGGAGGGCCCGAGAAAAATCCAACCTATTATGAAGTCGGTTCCGGAGCTACGGGACATCTCGAAGCAGTAGAAGTTCATTATGACCCTAATGTTGTTTCGTATGAAGAATTGCTTCAAACTTTCTGGCGTAACATCGATCCTACAGATGCAAACGGTCAATTTGGTGATCGCGGCACCCCTTATGAATCCGGTATTTTTTACACGAACAATGAACAAAAAGAGGCTGCCGAAGCATCTGAAAAAGAGTTAGAAGATTCCAAGCGGTTTGATAAACCGATTGTAACGAAAATAGATGCGGCATCAACGTTTTACAAAGCCGAGTCAGAACATCAAGATTATTATGAAAAAAGTTCGTTGAGCTACCAAATGAGTGAGCTTTTATCCGGGCGTGATGCATTTTTGGATGATGCTTGGGGGGAAGATCGCGAAGTAAAAATTAGTGACAAAAATGCAACTACTAGTGACGAAAAAGCAGCTTATGACGATTTTAACAAAGAAGAAAAGCTTAAGACGCTGACTAAACTCCAATATAACGTAACTCAGAACGGCATAGATGAGACACCGTTTAAAAACGAATATTGGAATAATAAAGCAGAAGGTATATATGTAGATATTGTTTCGGGCGAGCCTTTGTTCAGCTCCAAGGATAAATTTGATGCAGGTACGGGCTGGCCTAGTTTTACAAAGCCTATCGATGGAGACTTTGTTGTTTTGAAAGAAGAAAGCGGGTTCCTTTCTTCGAGAACCACTGCTAGAAGCCGTAATGCTGATTCCTACTTGGGTGATGTGTTTAGTGACGGACCGAAACCGACAGGACTGCGGTACTGCATTAATTCTGCGGCTTTGAAGTTTATTCCAAAAGATCAACTTGAAGAAAGTGGATATGGTGATTATTTAAAACTGTTTAATAAATAGTAGGCACTATCATTTACTGTTTCATAGTTAAAGCATAATTGTAATCATTTGGATAATATTAGGAGGTCTCGCAAATTGAAAACAAGTGACGATTTTAACAAAGAAGAAAAACTCAAGACGCTGACTAAACTCCAATATAACGTAACTCAGAAGGGCGCAGATGAGTTACCGTTTCATAACGAATATTGGGACAATGAAGAAGAAGGTATTTACGTTGATGTTCTTTCTGGCGAGCCTTTGTTTAGCTCCAAGGATAAATATGATGCAGGCACGGGCTGGCCTAGCTTTACAAAGCCTATCGATGGAAACAATGTTGTATTGAAAGAAGATAGAGGATTCTTTTCTCGGAAAACCGTAGCCAAAAGCCGTAAAGCTGATTCTTACCTAGGTGATGTGTTCGATGATGGGCCAAACCCAAACGAACAGCGGTTTTGCATTAATTCAGCCGCTTTGAAGTTTATTCCGAAAAGTAAACTTGAAGAAAATGGGTATAGCGATTATACGAAGTTGTTTAAAAAATAGTACCTGCAGTATTATTTACTGTTTCATGATTAAAATATATATATATATAAACATTAGGAGGTTTAACAATGAGAAGAGATTTTGTATATCACATATATAATGTTGAATATGATAAATTTCTAGACCTGCTTTCAAAATGTTCTGAGGACAAGCGTATGGTAGTCCCTGAAGGTTTTAACACCAGCCTTTATTGGCATTTAGGGCATGTCCTTCGAGTTACTGAGTTTATTGTGTTTGATCTTGCAGCACAACCAACAACCCTTCCGCAAAAGTACCATGAACTATTCTTCTATGGAACGAAAGCAACAGAATGGAATGCAGAACAGCTTGCTCAGCTGCCTGATTGGGATACCATGATCGCTCAGATTAAAGAACAGCGCGAACATCTTTACAATACGTTTAAAGACAGACTGGATGAATCTGTACCAGAGAACTTCAAAAAAGCTGAAAATTTCGGAGAGTTGATTCTTACGGCTGCTGCTCACTTATCCAACCATAATGGTGTTGTGGCTGCGATGCTGCAAGTAATGAAACAAAAATAATAGGCAATACAAAAACAGCAGTCATTATTCTATATTTGACTGCTGTTTTTGATAAATAAGCAATAGTAGAAAACCACATGAGGAGATTAGTATGAAACGACAATCATGGCTGTTTAGTTCATTATTGTGCATCACAGTAGTAGTGGGGGTAGTGTGGTTTAATCATAAGGTTTTGCATCTGGATCCCGAAGACATAAGGGGTTGGATTTTATCCTTTGGCTGGGCTGCTCCCGTATTGTTTATTCTTATTTATACAATACGTCCTTTGATCCTGTTCCCAGCCTCTATCCTTTCGTTGGCAGGCGGATTGGCTTTTGGACCGGTTTGGGGAACCGTTTATACGATCATTGGCGCCACGCTTGGCGCAGTCCTATCTTTTGGGTTAGCCCGAGTTTTAGGCACAAACCTATTCCGTGTAAGGCTGGAGAAATGGAAAAGGCTTGAAACGGAAGTACGGGAGAAAGGCTTTCTCTATATTCTGGTGCTTCGACTGATTCCCGTATTCCCCTTTGATCTTGTCAGCTACGTGGCAGGAGTTTCGAAAGTGAAGTTTTGGGCATTTCTGTTCGGTACACTTTTGGGAATCGTTCCAGGTACGTTTGCTTATAATTTTCTCGGTTCCAGTTTTTTTCAAGGAAACACGCTATTCGTGATCATTGCAGCGGCTGTGTTTATCCTTGTGACACTGATCCCTTTATTTCTTAAGAAACGAGTGGTTAAAAATTCAAACGGGAGGAACGGTTACTTTGAAAAGCTATGATATCGTTGTCATTGGCGGTGGTTCGGGAGGACTGACCGTAGCTGCTGGAGCTGTCGCCTTTGGAGTGAAGGTTGCATTGATAGAAAAGGAGCCAGAACCTGGAGGTGACTGTCTGCATACTGGATGTGTTCCTTCCAAAGCGCTAATTGCTGCGGCTAAGGAGCTCCATACGGCAAAGAAAGCTGCAAAAGCATTTGGTTTGGAGCTAAAAGGGAATGCAGATTACCATGAAGCTTTTCAAAGAGTTCAGGCAGCCAAAGCTGCCATTCAACATCACGACAGCTCGGAACGGTTTCGCTCCATGGGGGTGGATGTGTTTCACGGACACGGTCAATTCAGGGACGCGCATCATATCGAAATTAATGGGAACGAAGTTATTAATGGTAAACGGATTGTCATTGCTACAGGTTCCAGACCAGCTATCCCCCCTATCGATGGTTTACAAGACGTAGATTTTTTAACCAATGAAAGTGTATTTGATATGAGAGCTTTGCCGAAAAGTCTTGTTGTCATTGGAGCTGGGCCAGTCGGCTTGGAATTGGGTCAAGCTTTCGCTCGCCTGGGTGCCCAAGTAACGGTACTTGATCGAGGTCCGGAAATATTAAGCATTGAAGACGAGGAAATCGTTCCTTATATACGAGCTGCTTTGGAAAAAGAAATGACATTACTGGTAAAAGCGACCGTGAACAGGGTTGAAACCATCCCAGAGGGACGAAAAAGGCTTTATATAGACCGAGACGGTGAAAAGCTTCAATTGGAGGCCGATGCCCTATTGATTGCTGCCGGCCGAATGCCGAATACTGATCGTCTGGAACTTTCGCGTATCGGAATTGAAATGGACCGAGACCATATCGCGACCAAGAAAACATTGCAAACCAACATTCCACATATTTACGCTGTCGGGGATGTAATCAGACCGTTTCCGTTTACACATGCTGCAGGAATGGAGGGGAAAATCGTCGTCGGAAATGCAGTTTTCGGCTTAAAACGAAAAGTAAGCTACGACAACGTTCCATGGGTAACTTATACAGAACCGGAAATCTTTCATTTGGGGATGACTGAACAGGAAGCCCGCGAGTATGTTGGCGATAAGATCAGCATTTTCAGAGTACCCTTAGATCAGGTGGATCGTTTTATTACTGACGGACATAAAGAAGGCATCGTTAAGGTCATTACAGATGGAAAAGGAAAGATCTTTGGCGCACATGCCGTCGGGAACGGGGCGGGGGAATGGATGCAGCAAGCCGTATTTGCAAAACATTACGGCCATAAGCTTCCTGATATTTCGCAAGTGGTTCATCCTTATCCAACGTATTCCGAAGCTTTAAGGAAAACAGCTGATCAATATTGGCAGCATAAGTTTTCTCATGGCGTTACCGGGCGGTTATTAAAAGCATATGTAAAATGGTTTCGATAACACGGGAGGAGGCCGACGTTTTGAAGTACAAACGTTCTGTTGCAGGTATTATCTTATTATGCATCGTTAGCTTGATTTCAGCAGCCTGTTCTGGTAAACATACCGGCGATCAAGGAAAGGCTGCCGGCGAAACGCTTCTTTCAAGCAGCTGGGATCAAGTACTGGCTGAAGCCAAGGGACAAACCGTGAATTGGTATATGTGGGGTGGAAGCGATGTCATTAGTGAATTTGTGGATAAAAAATATGGGACATTACTGAAGGACCGGTACAATATTACCCTGCGCCGTGTGCCAATCAGCGATACTGCAGAAGCGGTGAATAAGGTACTAAATGAGAAGCAAGCTGGAAAAAACGAAGGCGGCAGTGTGGATTTAATTTGGATTAATGGTGAGAACTTTGCTACCTTGAAGCAAGCAAACGCTTTGTTTGGTCCATTCGCAACGAAACTTCCGAATGCTAAATACGTGGACTATGATAATCCTGCTGTCGTGAAGGACTTCGGTCTGGAAACGGAAGGATATGAATCGGTATGGGGCAGTGCACAGTTTCAATTCGTGTATGATTCCAAACGGGTTCAACCCGATGAACTACCTCACAACTATCGAGAATTGAGGTCCTGGATAAAGAAGCATCCTGGACGATTCACCTACGCTGCTCCTCCTGACTTTACGGGTACACGTTTTGTCAAACAATTGTTCTACGAATTGAGCGGAGGGCATGAAAAGTGGTCAAAACCGTTCAACGAGCAAGAATTTAATACAGAAGCTTCGAAAGCTTGGGTTTACTTAAACGAGATAAAACCGTCCTTGTGGAGAGCAGGGGAAACGTACCCTAAAACGGTCGCTGAACTAACGACACTTTTCAATAACAACGAAGTAGACTTTGCTTTCACACAGGATATCGGAGGTATCGCGACGGAAATTGGCAAAGGGAAATTACCCAAGACAGCACGCCCATACGTGTTCGATACAGGAACAATCGGCGATTACCATAATGTCGCGATTCCATACAATGCCGCACATAAAGCAGCTGCCATGGTAGTTGCCAATCTCATTCTTGATCCAAAACTGCAATACGAAAAAGCTGATCCGACGAAAGGCTGGGGGGACGGCATTGGAATCGATCCTTCGAGAGTAGACGGGGAAAACAAAAAGCTTTTCGACGAGCTTAAGTTTAAAACCGGCGAAACAGCCGTACCTGCGGACGAACTGTTAAAGCACAAGCTCCCCGACATACAGGCTGCTTATACATTGGCTTTGGAAGAAGGTTGGAAGAATCATGTTTTATTCCAAAAGTAAATCCATAAGGCTGCTAATTTCAGCCGGTATGCTCTTTCCTGCCGTTTTTATTGTGGGCGGATCGTTTATCGCAGGGCTTATCATTTGTGGCATTCAAAGCCTGGATTACTTCCCTCTAATCGGGAAAAGAACATTATCGCTGCATGTTTATATAGGAATATTTCAATCTGCGGTATTTTATCGTTCACTCATTTTTTCGTTGGGGATATCCTTGGTTGCAACCGTTCTTGCCGCTATGATTGCGGTTATTCTTGCCCTTTGGCTGCGGAAATATGTTAGGCAAGGTGGATGGCTTCATTTCTTGTTGCAATTTAATCTGCCGATCCCGCATGTTGTAGGTGCAATTGCTATATTGATACTCTTTGGACAAAGTGGATTGATTTCTCGCTTAACTTACTGGGCAGGCTTCATTCAGCAGCCTTCCCAGTTTCCGATTTTGGTTACCGATCAGTTTGGCATTGGAATTGTGCTGGAATATGTTTGGAAGGAAGTTCCGTTTATTGCGGTATCCGTACTCAGTATTTTAAAGTCCTGGACGGTCCCTTATGAAAAGCAGCTGCAACTGCTCGGAGCAAACCGATGGCAAAGGTGGAGGTTCGTCACGTTTCCTTTCATGCTGCCTGCCTTGCTGTCTTCATCGATTATCGTGTTTGCCTATACGTTCGGATCCTTCGAAGTTCCCTACATATTAGGTTCAGTGAGTATGCCTACACTGCCAATACTGGCTTATCAAGCCTATCTCAATCCGGATCTTACATATCGGCCGGAGTCTATGGCCATCAATACGATCATTACAATAATAAGCATGATTCTAGTTATTTTATATATAAAGTGGGGGGGAGGCTATGCGGCGAAACGGCATTAAATTAAGAAAAGGCTACATAATAATGCTTACCCTTTTTATATTGTTTATTTTTCTCCCTTTTCTACTTCTTCCGGTTTGGTCATTCACGGAGCATTGGAGATTCCCTAATGTACTTCCGATTCTTTCAATGCGGACTTGGGATTATGTATTTTCAGCGCACTCGCAAGTGAGGGATGCTGCTTTAAACAGTTTGGGGTTGGCTCTAGCTACTGGTTTGTTGTCTCAAGTGGCTGCGTATCCGGCCGCTCGTGCATTGGGGCTTTACGTAAAAAAATGGAATAAAACGATTCGGTTTGTACTTATAGCTCCCCTATTGATTCCCGGCATTTCCATTGCAATAGGCGTTCATGTTTTGTTCCTTCATTTAGGTTTATCTGATCGATGGCTTGGGGTGCTGTTGTCACACCTAATTCAAGCTATTCCTTATTCGATTTATTTGTTATACGCATTTTATACCGGATACGATATCGGATACGAAAAGCAGGTTCGTTTACTTGGAGCGAGCAGACTGCAAACATTCAGGCTGGTTGAGCTGCCACTGCTGCGTTCGGTTTTAACGCTCAGCTTCTTGTTTAGCTTTTTAATATCCTGGAGCCAATATCTCTTTACCGTTTTTATTGGAGGCGGCAATCTAATTACGCTCCCGATGTTACTATTTAGTACGCTAACAAGCGGCGACTATTCGCTTATAGGTGCCTTATGCACGGTGTTTGTCCTGCCTGCGCTCATTATTGTCATTTTCAGCTCTATCGAAGTGAAGAGGGACTTCTACAAAGGGAAGGAGGCGAATGATCCAAATGTCTGATCCATTTATGCAGATTACCGATGTTTCATTCCAATACGAACAAACAAAGTCCTTTTCTCTGGCCAAGCAATCTTTTGCCCTTGAGAAGGGAAAGCTGCTTATGATACTAGGTCCGTCAGGCAGTGGAAAATCAACGTTGCTTCAGATTATTGCCGGTATATTAAGCCCTGACCAGGGAAGTATCTTAATGGAGGGGAAACCGATTCAGCATTTACCTCCAGAAAAAAGGAATCTGTCCATGATCTTTCAGAAACCGTATTTACTTCCTTTTCTAGGGGTCGGAGCGAATGTCGAAATCGGACTTAAACTAAAAGGTTTATCATCCCGGGAACGCAAAATCAAAACCGAACAAATTCTGAATGAAGTTGGTTTGAAGGAATTTTATAACCGGCCGTTATCATCTCTTTCCGGCGGACAAGAACAGCGTGTGGCGTTAGCAAGATCGCTTGTGATCGAGCCGCAGCTTTTGTTGCTGGACGAACCTTTTAGTCAGCTGGATCCTTTGCTTCGCAAACAAATGGGGCGCTGGTTAAGCGACATGAAAAGAACATGGGATATTCCGATGATTATGGTCACACATGATCGGGAAGAAGCCTTGACACTAGGAGACCAGTTCTTAATTCTCCGAGAAGGTATCACACAACAGTCGGGGACACTTGAAAACATCTATTACGAGCCTGCCAACAAATGGGTAGCGAATTTCATGGGAGTCGATAATATTGTGGACGGAATGAAATGTGGAACAAAGGTGACAACGTTTATGGGTGATTTAGAGATCCATCCAAATTGTGCAACCGTCCGAGATGGTCCGGTTCATATTGCTCTACGATCAGAATGGCTCCAACTGGACATAACATCACCGATAAAAGCCACGATAGAGGGTTGCGATTTTCGTGGAGAATATACAGAAGTGAAGGCCCATGTAGGTGGAGAAATGATCGTCATTAAGCAACTTGGCTTTTCAGCTTATGAACGAGGAATGGAAACAGGAATTCGCCTGACAACCCCAAATGTTTGGTGTCTTCAAAAGGAGATGGTGTAACAAGTGCTAGATTCTTATGCGCGCCACACCGTTCAACCAGTAATTGATAAAGGCGCAAAAATAGTCCAATCTTTCGGTTTATCTGCCAATACGATCTCTTGGATTGCTATGTTGTTAGGCTTTGGAAGCGGGATTTTATTTATTATGGGGTTTCCCATAGCCGCCGTTTTCACTCTTTGGGTATCGGGTTATCTTGATGCTGTAGACGGTACGCTTGCCAGAATGACAAGGCCCTCTAAATGGGGGAATATTTTAGATATCACGTTTGATCGGGTCGTTGAAGGGACAATGATTATTGCACTTTTATTCGTCCATCCTGACGCTTATGTGCCGATTGTTCTAGATTTGGCCGCTATTCTTATCACGGTTACAGTTTTTCTCGTAACGGGCAATGTGATTCCCAATATAGGAGCAAAGGGGTTCCATTATAACCCTGGGATCTTGGAACGTACGGAAGCGTTTCTGTTTTTTTCATTGATGATGCTATTTCCAAGTGTGCTCTATGAGTTGGCATGGCTATTTTTTGTGCTCCTCCTTATCACCATAATTAAGCATCTAAGAGATGTGTATGTGTGGCTTCGAAATAACGATGTGGATAAAATATGAGAACGTTCGGTAAAACATAATACTTTACCGAACGTTCTCAATATGCTATAACTATATTCGGGAGGGGAGGCGAAGAGATAAATGCCGAGAGCCAAGGAATTTGATGAGGATGAAGTACTATTGAAGGCGATGCGGCTATTCTGGGAACAAGGCTATGAGAAAACATCTATAAATGATCTAGTCGAGTGTATGGGCATCTATCGCAGAAGTTTGTACGATACGTTCGGTGACAAGCATCAATTATTTTTAAAAGTTATCGAACGTTACAATACTTTTTTGGAAGGGTATTTTCAAACAAATATCGCCCGCGCCAATAGCGTGAAACAAGCTATAAGTTTTCTGTTTGACTACATGATTGAAGGATATGACAACAAGCCTCCGGGCTGCCTGCATGTCAATATGGCAGTGGAGCTTGCTCCATGGGATCCTAAAGTGAACGTCAAGGCAGGCGAAAGCTTCGAGTGGATGGAGCAGCTTATTGCCGGACTGATCAGGAAAGGACTGGAAAGCGGAGAATTCTCCTCTACTCGTGACGCAGCTGATCTCGCGGAGAATATGCACACCACCATGCTCGGGTTGCGCGTGCTCGCCCGGACCTCGACTGACAGAAAGAAGCTTCACCGTATAGCCGATTCCGCTATTGCGATGCTTGAACCAGGGCAGTCAAATTTTTCACACTTATAAGAACGGTGTTCTCAATACGATGGTTAATATAAATTTATAAAAGGGAGAAATGAATAAAATGAGTAAAGTATGGTTTATTACAGGAACTTCCACAGGATTTGGACGTCATTTTGTGCAGCAGCTGCTTCAAGCGGGAGACAAAGTTGTCGCTACGGCGCGTAAACTCGAAGCCATTCAAGACTTTAAAGAACTGGCACCGGATCGCGTTCATCTCGCTGTTTTGGACGTTACCAAAAAGGAGCAAATTGAGTCAGCTGTTCAAGAAGCCGTTGACGTTTTTGGGAAAATTGATTTTGTGGTGAATAATGCCGGATACGGACTTTTCGGTATGCTGGAAGAGTATACGGATGAACAAATCCGTAGGCAGTTCGATGTCAACGTGTTCGGTGTACTAGATGTCATTCGAGCGACACTTCCTGTTTTGAAGCGTCAAGGGTCGGGACATTACGTTAATTTATCATCCTTCTTTGGAACTTGGTCCATACCTCCGTTCAGCCTGTACGCTTCATCTAAATTTGCGGTTGAAGGTTTTTCCGAAGCATTCGCGCAAGAGTTCGCAAGCTTCGGCATTAAGACAACAATTGTGGAGCCTTCCGTGTACGCAACAGAATTTTTAAACGAATCGATGATTCAGACCAATAGAAAACAAGAATATGCTGGGCTATATGAAGAGTACGAAAAAGGATTATCAAACATCAATATCGGTGACCCGGCGAAAGCTGTGGAATTGATCATATCTGTTCTAAAAGGCGATCAACCGCCTCTTCGTTTGGCTGTTGGTTCTCAAGCTGCATATACGATTCGCGAAGCTTATACGAAAAGGCTGGAAGAGGTCAACACTTGGTTTGAGCGTTCTGCTCAAGGAGACTAATTAAGAGGGACGTAAATCCTTTGATATGGATGAAGAGAGGAATCATATAAGCCGAAGTTTGACTGCTCCAGTCGAGCTTTCGGCTTGTTCAAGGTTTATCGAATAAACGTAAGAACAAAAAATTAAGGATGAAATGGATTATGATAAAAGACACGGATTTATTGAATAAAAACCCCCATTGGTGGAGGTGGTTTTTTGGTCTGAAACTCGTTTTTGATATAGTTTTAACTGGTATTTTTTATTTTGAACATTCGATCACAATCTTCTGGAAGCTAAGTTTTGTGATCTTTTCCCTGATCGCTTTTCTTATAGTTTATTTTTTTTACTCCAGCATAAAAAAACAGTGGTTACTTCATCTTCTTATCATAGATTTTTTGGTATCTGCTTCTTATGGCTATGTTTTTTTAGGGGGGACTTTCCCGCATCACCTTTTTATTGGAATAACGGCTTTAGCTATTTTAATGTTTTCAAAAACCACCCAAGTGCTCATTATTTCTTGTATATTGTTAATTTTGCTCTTTATCGTTACCATGGGCAGCGTGGATTGGTACTTTTATAAGCGGTTTGATGAAACGAGCTACGTTATTTCATGCTCGTTTATTGTGTTTGCAGGTATTGTCACCTTGTTAATTAATTTTTACCAAAAGGCGCGTTTGGAGGCCGTACAGTTGTATGAACAATTGATGCTATCTCATGAGCGGCTTCAGGAATACGCACTCCAGAAAGAAGAGTGGGCGGCTGTTAGGGAACGAGTGAGAATTGCGCGTGATATTCACGATACAGTTGGTCATAAACTAACGGCATTGCTCGTACAAATGCAGGTGGCCCGCAAGCTAAACAGGGTAGATTCAATACGCAGCGAGCAAGCCTATTTGGAATGTGAGGAACTAATTAGGTCGGCCTTACAGGAGGTTCGCCTTTCCGTAAGAGCGATAAGAGACGAACCGATTACATCTACTTCCATAAATGAAAGCTTGAAAATATTATCAGAAGAATTTACTAAGTTTGCACATGTTCATACGTCTTTTGAAGTGCATGGAACGCCTGTTTCACTTCCAAACAATCTTCAATTAACAGCTTTCCGAATTGTACAGGAATCTCTTACGAATGCCCAGAAACATGGACAAGCGAAAAAGGCTGTCATTGTGTTGGACTATGGCGAAACAGGGTTTTCTTTAAGCATTACTAATGATGGTGAATTGCCTGGCAAAATAAAGCCGGGATTCGGTTTAATTAATATACAAGAAAGGGCTAGTGAGTGGAATGGAGTGGTACATTTTAGGATGGATAGGAAAACCGGATTTACTGTTGAATTGAAATTTCCTTATTCTTTAACGGAAATGGAGCGAAAACAAATTGAGAATCTTGATAGTTGACGATCAAAGGCTTATGAGAGAGGGACTTGCAACCATTATCGGATTGGAACAAGGTATCGAAGTGGTTGGAACGGCTGTGGATGGAAGAGATGCCTATGCCAAAATAATTGAATTGCAACCTGATGTAGTACTGATGGATCTTGAAATGCCTGGAATGGATGGTGTCGAAGGATCGGAGTTGATACTTAAGAACTTTCCGGAGATGAAGATATTGATTCTGACCACTTTCGATGACGCGGAACGGATCATACAAGTTTTGGAGAAAGGCGTTCATGGCTATTTATTGAAGGATATGCCATCGGAAGCAATTATTAGTGCTATTCAATCGGTATACAATGGCGGAACAGTGCTTCAACACGACATAACCGCGATGCTGTTAAAAGAGTTTAAAAAAATGTCAGAGAAAAGTCCGTTTAGGGCACATCCATTAAATAAAGACGAGCCCGATGAGCTGAGGTATTTGACTCAACGAGAAAAAGAGGTACTTGCTTTATTGGGTCAAGGATTAAATAATAAAGAAATAGCAGGCAAGCTTTATCTTACGGAAGGTACGGTGAAAAATCACGTCTCAAATCTCATTGCAAAGCTGGGAGTGCGTGATAGGACACAAGCGGCTGTGTTTTCAGTTCGCCATTTTCTATAAATAAGAGGTATCCTCTTCCCTATACTGAAGTCTCGTCGAGCTCCTTGTCCGTTTATGGACAGGGCTTCTTTATTGAAGCGGGATCGATAGTTTTACCGGAAGGACACTTCTAGTTCCGGATATTTATCACCACAAGATTTAATTGCTACGGAATTTGACGGTCAAAATTGGAAGAAAGCTGTAAATTTTGGCACTTAAAACAAAAACCGGGCATCCCTTCGCCAGACGTCTCGAAATATTGATCATCGTGATGGTCATCTGCCACCTATGGACGCGAGCGGACGGGTTGCGTTAGTCCCGTTTGTTATCTGCTGTTGGTGAAGTAACCTTTTTTGAGAAAATGGAATAAGAATTGCACTTCGGATGGAACCTAATGGAAGGGTATCCATAAAAAACCGAATGGAGTGTTACTACTGATGAGCAGCAGATATGGGTTTCGTTTGGCAATGATTTTGACCCTTCTCCTAGGATTGACGATCTTCGGTACTAATGCCAATGCTAAAAGCGAGAATCCACAAGCAAATCCCCAAACAACCAAAACTAATCAAAAGAATCCTATAGACAGTAACGCCATTCGTCCGTTTCATGTGAATGTTCCCGAGGCGGAACTTACCGAATTGCGTAGACGTATAAACGCTACTAGATGGCCAGATCAGGAAACAGTTGCGGATACATCTCAAGGCGTACAGCTCGCAACAATGAAGAAACTCGCACGCCATTGGGCGACCGATTACGATTGGCGCGAAGCTGAGGCAAAGCTCAACGCGCTACCGCAATTTATCACCAAGATTGATGGGCTGGACATTCATTTCATCCACGTCCGTTCGCGCCATAAGAACGCGCTTCCGTTGATCATCACGCATGGTTGGCCAGGATCGGTGCTAGAGCAGATCAAGCTCATCAGACCGCTGACCGATCCAACCGCTTACGGCGGGAACGCCGAAGACGCGTTCGACGTTGTCATCCCATCAATGCCCGGCTACGGTTTCTCTGGTAAGCCGACGAGCACCGGATGGGGCCCCGAGCGCATTGGCCGAGCCTGGACAGAGCTGATGAAGCGCCTAGGCTACATCCGCTATGTTGCCCAAGGCGGCGACTGGGGTGCAATTGTCGTCGACCAGATGGGTTTGCAGGCACCTCCGGGATTGCTCGCCATCCACACCAACATGCCTGCCACCGTTCCAGCTGATGTTGACAAGACTCTTCTGGCCGGTGGTCCAGCGCCATCAGGTCTCTCAGCTGACGAAAAGCGCGCTTATGAGCAACTAGTTAGAACTTTCAAGCAAGTTGAATACGCTAGGTTTATGGGATCTCGCCCGCAAACCTTATACGGCATTGCGGATTCACCCGTCGGCCTTGCCGCCTGGCTTCTCGACCACAATGATGCCGATGGCCAGCCGGCGGCGACGATCGCCTCGGCCCTGAACCGGACGACGAGCGCCATTGGCGAACTTACGCGTGACGAGATTCTCGACAACATCACTCTTTATTGGCTGACGAACACGGGGGTCTCTGCGGCTCGGCTCTATTGGGAATATAAGGGTGGCTATTTCAACGCCAAGGGCGTCACCATTCCGGTGGCCGTGAGCGTTTTTCCCGGCGAGCAATATCAAGCCCCGAGGAGCTGGACAGAGAAGGCCTACCCCAACCTCATCTATTACAACAAGCTCGACAAAGGCGGCCACTTCGCGGCGTGGGAGGAACCAAAGCTTTTCACTGAAGAACTCCGCGCCGCATTCAAGTCGCTACGCTAATCGGAGTCAGGTGGAATACGCCCATACGTGGCGTCCCACGGCACACACCAACATCGATTTGAATGTTTACAGTTAGAGAAAGAAATACAAAAAGTATTAGGAAAACTTAGTTTTATGACACTTAAGAATAAAGAATTTACAGAACTTATCTGAAATTTAAAGAACTTACAAAACAATTAAAAGGACTTTAACTACATTGAGATTTTCCATAATAGAATCTTGTAGAGGTTTAATTTGTACTACCGTTAGGGTTGAACTTTATTTTTTCAACGCTTACGGTTTTTATTTTTTTTGATAATGATGTAATCGATTTTGTATCAATTCCTAGAAGATTTGTTTTGTCTATACTTGTAAATTTTAATATTAGTAACAGCATTATGTCCCCCAGTATTACTACATCGACTCTGTCAGGGACTATCCCAGCTTAAGGATATTATTGAAAAAATAAGAAAAGATATATACGTATTAGTGTTTTCTTTAGGGGGATGTTCAATGAGAGGGCTTAGAAAGCGGATGCGCATTAAACCTCTAAACATACAAGTGGATCATCATTCTGAATATGAGGAGAACAGCATGTTAACCTCTGATTTAGAACAAAATGAATTGATTTTTAAAAAAATATTCCAAAACAGTTCCGATATCGTATTCCGTAAAGTTCAGCTGGCTGGCGAAAATCATTGGCTTGTCATATACCTTGCAACTATAGTTGATGAAAAGATGATTGACGAACATATTTTGAAACCATTGATTTCTAAACGTATAAAACAAGAGGATTTGATAAATGATACAGCAGAAACTCTGGATGATCTGTTTATCTCCGTAGGGAAGACACTCATTTCTTCCAAAGTAACTGACATCGTTAGTCATGTGTTGAATGGTCATGCTGTCGTTTTTACTATCGGGGACAGCAATGCGATGATGGTCAAGGTTAACAATAGTAAAGACCATCGAACGCCTGGAGAGCCTACTTCCGAACCGGTCATTCGCGGGCCGATGGAAGGATTTATTGAGAACATTTCAACAAATATGGGTCTCATACGAAGAAGACTTAAAACATCCAGACTAAAAATGGAATCCTTTAAGCTTGGAGAGCTTTCTCAAACTGAAGTAGTCCTTACTTATATCGATGGTATTGTTTCCGATTCTGTAGTTGAGGAAGTTCGAAAAAGGGTCACTCGGATTCAAATTGACGGGATCCTCGATTCAGGCTACATTGAAGAATTTATTGAGGATGCACCTTTCTCCCCATTTCCACTAGTACAAAGTTCCGAACGACCTGATGTTGTAGCTGCAGAGCTGTTGGATGGGAAAGTAGCCATTCTTGTCGATACCACCCCATTTGTATTAATTGTTCCCATGACATTCTGGAGCGGACTGCAGGCAAGCGAGGATTACTATATTCACTGGACCATCGGAACTTTTGTACGGTGGATTCGCTTCCTTTTCATATTCATCGCCATATTTGCGCCTCCTCTATATGTTGCGGTGACGACCTTCCATCAGGAAATGATTCCGACTAATCTTGTACTGAGTATTGCCTCGTCGAGGGAGGCGGTTCCTTTCCCGGCCCTGATCGAAGCCTTATTAATGGAAATTATATTTGAAGCCTTGCGGGAAGCAGGGATTCGTTTACCCAAACAGATAGGGCAAGCGATAAGCATTGTAGGGGCATTGGTGATAGGACAAGCGGCTGTACAAGCGGGAATTATCTCCGCACCGGTCGTCATTATTGTATCGATCACTGGGATTGCAGCGTTTACGATTCCACGATATAGTTTTGCAAACGGAATCCGTTTACTGCGCTTTCCGATACTATTCTTGGCGGGTACGTTCGGACTTTATGGCATTGTACTAGGGTTTCTGGGCATCTTGTTACATGTGACATCCCTTCGTTCGTTCGGAGTGCCTTATTTTACTCCATTAGCCCCGATAACCATTACGAATTTGAAGGATGTAATTATCCGGGCACCTATATGGGCTAAAACCCGTCGTCCACAGGCAACAGGATTTAATAACCCGGTCCGTGAACCGGCGGGTCAAAAGCCAAGTCCAAGCCAAGGGAAGCAGTCATCCGAGAACAATTAGGGCTTGTCTGGGGGTTAAGAAAGGAGAAGGACTTCATAATGAAACCATTCCTGTACATTGGCTTACTACTTATAGTATTGACCACAAGCGGTTGCTGGGATCGTAAGGAGATTAATGATCTTGCGTTTATTTCGGGAACGTCATTTGACTTAACGGATGATGGGAAATATATATTATCGCATCAGATTCCAATCCCTTCTACCGCTCAGGCGGGACTAGGGGGTGGAGGAGGGCAAGAGCTGTTTTTCGTCACATCTGCTACTGGAAGGAATGCCAGTGATGCGTTTCAAAAGCTTCAGAAAAAAACTTCTCGCACGTTATTTACCTCACACCGAAGTCTTGTTTATATAGGTGAATCGTTAGCCAAACATGGGATTGAGGATATTCTCGATGTTTACACCCACGATCCGCGTCAGCGGTTAAAAACCTATATCATAGTTGTAAAGGGAGGAGAAGGGCGGGAACTTCTGCAAATTAAATATCCCTTCGAACAAGTGCCTTCCGAAGCAGTTAAGGAAATGGAAGCTTTAGGAAGCGGGTTATCGGTTACGTTGCGAGACTTTTTTTTAGCGGCATCAAGTAAAGGTATCAGTCCCGTTTTGGGAGTTATAGAGCGTGACGTTTCATCAGAAGCAGGAAAAGAAAATAAAAGCAAACTTTTTAAGTTGGGCGGTTCAGCCATTTTTAAGGATTTCAAGTTAGTCGGTTTTCTTAACGAGAATGAAACAAATGGATTTCGTTGGGTTACAGATAGAATGAAGTATGGCGTAATCCACGCATCATTACCAAAAGGTGATGGAACACTGGGGATGATTCTGGTCAATGCAAACCGAAAAATCACCCCGGAGATAAGTGGCGATAAGATCAAATTCAAGATTCAGGTGCAAGGGGAAGGAAGTCTGTGGGAAAATAATTCCCCGCTGGATGTCAGTATGCCAGAGAATCTTAGACTTGTACGGAAAGCATTCGAGAAATCGATCAGGAAACAAGTTCTAGATGCGCTATCCAAAGTCCAGAAGCAGTACAAAGTAGACAGTGTGGGTTTCGGTCAAGAAATTTACCGTGATAAGCCGAAACAATGGAAAGCGTTGGAAGAACAATGGGATCATAAATTTCCTGACGTAGACGTTTCGGTTGAAGTTAAGCTAAATGTACGTGGAACTGGGATGGCAGGTGCTCCTCTACAATTAAAAGAAAAGGAGATCAAAGAATGATTGTACAAATAGCGGGATATGTACTTTTATTAGTTGTATGGTCTTTTGTTAGAATACAATCCTTACGGAGTAAGCAAAAAAACAAAGAAGCAGCAGTAGACGGTTTTTTAACGGTTATATCAACCATTATCGGTTCCTTATTAATTGCCGGGGTCGACATACCGAGCCCGGTTGTCCCATACAAAATTATTTTTGAACCCATCGGAAAAATACTTTTAATGTAATGAATGGACCGCTTTTCTTTTAATTGTGTCTATTAGGAGAAGTGACAACGGAATTAGGCTATGTGTAAAAAAACCAGTGATTGGGTAAACGAAAGCAAGAAAAGCTTGAAGCTCTGCGCTATTTCTGAAAACCCAAACCGATCCAATGATGGACAAAAGTGTTATCGGAGCTACGATATCACGATAATTTCGGATGTTGAAAAGCTGGCTTATACTAATACACAATATAAACAATGTTACCGAAACCTTCACAAAATTCCCCAACACCCACATCGCAACGGCGATTGCCTCCAGACGTTCAAATGAACCTTCAATACCAATATATTGCATGACACTTAAAACTGAATAGGTCAGTTTACCCGTTAATGGACCGAGGATCATAATCGTAAGTAATACAATGATAAATATAAAAATGGAAATGCAGAAAAACGTAATCAGCGAGACCTTGCGAGCCTTTTTCGGCTGATTTAAATAAGGAAGGAGCCATCCTAATATTAACACTTGATTCATGTAGGATCCTGCTGGAATGACAGCTCCTTGCAATACCGGCAGTATTCCCTCACCTAAAAATGGCTTTAGTAGGACGGGATCTGCTTCCCCAATCGCCAGAATCAAGATCGGAATCAAAGAGACCAAGATCAATGGTGTAAGAAACTCATTACATCTTCCAATGACCTCAATTCCCATATAAACGGCTAGACCGCATAGGATCATTAACGTCAGACTTCCTACTATGGCTGGGCTTTTTGGTAATAGAAGCGTTTTAATAAAAAAGGTATGCTGTATGATCATAACCGAAATAGACGTAAACCAAAAATAAATGAAATAAAATCCTAAAAATCTTCCTAACCATTTTCCGATGATTTTTGAACTATATTGTATAATCGACATACCCGGATAACGATTGGCAAGTGTAGTCAACGCCCACAGAGTTAATAAACCTGTTGTAGTAGCAGGAACCACGGATATCCAAGCATTCTGTTTTGCATTCATCACCATCCATCCGGGGATGGTTAAGATGATGGTAGAAACGATATAAGTAAAAAGTAGTAAGCCGAGCTGGGTTCCCGTGATTTTTTCTGTTGTCTGCATTTTTATACCACTTTCTCCTTAACTCACATATTTCGTTCCAAGTATTGCCTTATCACTATACACCTATACGTTTAAAGGTAGATATTAGGATTTTCTTTTGAGGTATATCATACAATCCTCATCTGATGAAAATATTGGAAGTCCCTGCAAGTTCCATCGGTTCACTGTTAATTTCATAGAAGATGTTTTACTTAAATATGACTAAATTCACATCCAACTGACTTGACTATAAAGTCGTGGGAAGACGACAAAAGAAGGTGTCTCTTAAAAAAGAGTACACCTTTTTTCTTTTATTACACAATGGGCCATGTAATTTGAGTAAGAAGTTGGAGGAACAGCACTCGAATCAATTAAAACCAAATGATTATCAGCTAGTCATTAGAAATTGAATATTTAGCTGGTCAGCAATGGAAAACGGTAAAAGCAGAAAGAACGGCTGGTGATTTTAGAAACGGGACGTATCAAGCTGTAGTTTCAGGTGAAGATGTAAAAGAAGGTATGTTTACGTATAAGTGGAAAATGGTTGATTATGGACAAAATCAAGTAACTTCCCCGGAGTTTAATGTGGAAGTTAAGCCTGCGGTTACAATTGGTTATTTTCAAGATTTAGAAGCTAATCCGGAAGGCTGGTATTCAGAAGGATGGAATAACGATTGGGAGCGGGGCAGCCCAGCATCTGGACCAGGCAAAGCTTTCTCAGGACAAAACGTATATGGAACCAATTTGGAGGGGCCACACTCTGATTCTTCGGATTCTTATCTCAATATGCCTCCTATCGACATACCTGAAAACGGTCATTCATACCTGCAGTATAAGCAGTGGTATAACATTAGTCCAGATGGAGTCGACGGCTCAACCGATTTCGGTGCGGTGCTTGTCTCTACTGACCGCCAGAATTGGGAAATACTATCTAAAACGGAAGCCACTAAATTTGGTGAAAATGGAGTACCACTAGAGTATTCTACAAACGGTTGGGTTGATGCAGAAATGGATCTTTCTGCTTACGCTGGAAAGCGGATTTATATTAGCTTCTATATGTTTACATGGCTAACTGGATTTGATTGGGAACCTCGCGATGGCTGGTACTTGGATGATATATCCTTAACGGACAAACCTCTTATTGGTAGTAAGGTAAAAAAGGCAACTGGGGAAATCCATACAAAAAAACAACCCTATACTACTCTATTAGCTCCGACATCTACAATGGTTATGAATTCTTCTAGTCAACCGGATGTATTGCCAATCGGTGCAAAGGTAACGCTAGTAGACTCTGGATACTCAGTTGCAGCTAATCCTGCAGATGGAAGGTTCTCCATGACACATAAGGCAGGGGAAATCACTCTTCGCGCTGAGGCATATGGTTTTCATTCCACAGACCAAGCCGTTTCGATTCCAAAAGACGGGACTGTCGAAGCAAACTTTACTCTTAAACCTCTAGGAAAAGGAACAGTAGAAGGGGTAGTCAAAGATAAAAACGACAGGGAAACCAATATCAGATGCCATCATCTCTTTAGTAGAGGATGCCGCCATTACTCCTGTGAAAACGGATAGTAAAGGAAGATTTACCCTTACAGCCTATGAAGGTACCTATACGTTATATGTGTTTAAAAAAGATTATGTTTATAATGATTACTCGATTACACTCCAGTCGAAAAAGAAAACCAAACAGAATGTAGAATTGGAAAGATTTTTAGGAACTCCCGGAGAAATCGGCTATGATGACGGGACTTCGGAAAATTCATATACTTGGTTTGGTGCTAAAAATGGCTTTGCGATTAGAATGTCATTGGAAGAAGGAGTCACTAATTCTTGGTTGACGGGTGGACTGTTTAAAGTTAATACTGAGTGGCCTAGCCCGGGAGCAACTAAATTTCAAGTAGCAGTATATGACTCAACAGGTCAAAACGGAGCTCCTGGTAAAAAAATCGCAGGTCCATTTGATGCTGATGCGCGGACTGATGGGGAGTGGACTCTTGTTGATTTAACGGATAAAAACATCTTTGTCACAGGAGCTTTCTATTTAGTCTATGTACAACCAGATGTCTTTAGCTACTCACCAAGTCTTGAAAGTGATCAAAATAGCCCTTTCCATGAACGGAATTGGTTTCTGGAAAATGGAACTTGGGTTCACAATACGGATCCACAATATGGAAATATGATGATTCGAGCGGTCATGAACAATGAGGTCTCAGCACCTGTCATTAAGTCACCGTAGGATTATTCGTATACAATTAAGCAAAAGCTCAAGTAAAGGGTAAAGCGATTCCAACCATACATGTTGAAAGCAAATAAATTGTTGTCAATGAGGAAATTGATTAAGATAGATTGAAAGTTAGACAGATAGTAAGAGTAACAGTTCACCATAGTTACAATTGCGTGAGCTGTTGCTCATTTTGATTATCTTGAGATAGATAGACGGGTTGTACGATTGTGTACAAAAAAGATACGTTCAAAGGGGCAAAAGATCTTGGAACTGAGACAATTAGAATACTTCATGGCCCTGTGTGAGGAGCTGCATTTTACAAAGACGGCTGAAAAACTAAGAATTGGTCAACCTACCTTAAGCTATCAAATGAAAGCCTTAGAGGATGAACTGGGTGTTCGTTTATTTGATCGTTTAGGTAAAAAAATAGCAATCACGGAAGCAGGCGAAATCCTCCTTGAACATTGCAAAAAGGTCTTCGAAAATTTAAAATTTGCTACTCAACAAATAGAGGAGCTGCAAAAGGTAAAAAGAGGGAAAATAGTAATAGGGGCACTTTCTGGTGACTTAAGTCTTATCGCCTCCAAGGTTTTGTTAGAGTTTCATGCTGAGTACCCTCACGTTCAAATTCAGTTTTTCTCGATAGATGACCCGGTAGAAAAGATAAAACAAAACGAAATTGATTTGGCTTTAACCATCATGCCAAGACCAGATGATAGTTTTATCCAAATTCCTTTATATGAGGATGAATTCTATTTAGTCGTGCGATCGGATCATGCTTGGTCTGCGAGAGAAGAAATTGAGTTTCGTGAGATTGAGAATATTCCGCTAATATTAAATCCAATAGGTCATTGTTTTAGGAAATTATTTGCGGATGCGTGTCTATCTGCTGGGATCGTCATCCAGCCTATCATTGAATCATCCGATTCAAAGGCGATATTGGAACTAGTCGAGGAAGGGATAGGGGCTACCATAATATCTAGTACACTCTTTTCCCTGGAAAATACAGGGAGGTTAAAGGCTATCAAAATAACAAATCGAGCATTCATCAAGGAAGTGTCTATTGTCCACCATAAACAAAAATATATTGGAACCGCGGCAAAAGGTTTTATCGAAATATTAATGAACTTTATAAATGAGAATAAGGCATTAGAGGAGAGCTATAAAGAAACCCAGTTATCCAAAGCTTGACAATAGAATGCGGCAAAAGTTTGGTTAAATAGTAAACTGTTAATTCATTATCAATTTTATAGTTGGGTATATAGAATTGGAGAAATGGAATCCTTTCGATGTTTTTCTTAAACACTCTATAAAATGAATCTTAACGAACATCTTATCGTTTTTGTCTCAAATTATAGACAAAAGGCATCCAAATAAACCTGTTTGGATGCTTTTCCATTTTATGCTTATATCAAAGCATATCGTAATATAATATTAATGATTAATTGACCTATTGGTTATCGGTGGCTCATTAAACCAGTCTTTCCTTACTAATAACTTAAACCCTTTCTCTGAAAAGTTTTCTACCTGTTCGATTAGTTCCTTTAGTATTCTCACGTGACTTTTTTTATAACTAGATACAACAGCTGTTTGTAAATTACCGATTCCTATGGGATTCAGGAACATTATTAAATTAGCCATTAGTTTATCTGAAAATGGAGATTCACTCACCTTATAAACGTGTGCCTCTAATCCGGTTGTTGTTGGAACTCCGTTTTCTCTAAATATGTCGGATAAAGTAGAAGCTTGTTTAATAGCCAACTTGGTCCCATCTTGCAAAAAACTCTTTGTGTCTTCATCCTTTGCAACATCAGAAAAAGCAGTACATAGGGCTACACCAACATTATTACATTGAAATGAACCGAACATGCTTGCTAATTCAACAGCATTTAGTGGCCTTTGCTGGGTTGATACAACTTTAAAAAATGTGCCTTCTCTTTCCTCAGCTTTTTTGTATGAAAATGATCTATTTTGTAATAAGCCTTTATTATCTAACAATTTTAAAAGAGAATGATCAATTTCAGTTATCTTATAGAGTATTTCTTTAAAAAAGTTCTTAACCTTATAATCGGTTAAGTCAGAATATTGAAAAGCAAGCACACGCAGTCCATTACTAGTTATGTGCTTAAGAATCTCAATCATTAATTGATCAGAAAATAACTTTGCTGAAGAGCAATATAAATCATTTTCACTGAAAAACGGGGCATCCTTGAAGCCATTTTCAGACAATAATTGTATAGCCTCTTGTTCTTGAAATGTAGATAGTGTTTTAATTTCATTTAAAGTATTCCTCAAATCATTATCTTCAGCAGTATCAATAAGATTGTTTAAAAAAATATTGACCATATTTGAATTTGATTTTAGGTACCAAAGAAAGCCTAATTCGTTTAAATTCATCTTAATGGCCCCTCCACTAATTTATCTTCTTTATAGTCTGTTAACAAAAATGGTAATTATACATTAAATTGTTCCAAAAAATATCTTACATAGTATCTGCACAAGTTGAATAAAAAACAATCATGCATAGTAGGAAACTACAAAACAACTCAATAACCATAAATTGAGTTGTTTTTTTGTTGACATAAAACATACCCTAATGTTAGGATATATTTATCCTATCATTAGGATGTATTGTTTTGAGATAAATAATTTTAGGGTAAAGGAGAGATTGTTAATGGGTATATTATCCAATATTCTTCAAGTTTTATTAGGATTAGGTTTCCTAATGTTTGGATTTATGAAGTTCGGTTCAAAGCAAATGGTGGATGAATTTAGGCGTTATGGGTATCCAGGAGGTTTTAGGATATTTACAGGTCTGGTTGAAGTTATTGCAGCGGTATTGGTTATCTCAGGTATTTGGAATGATAAATTCGCTGCATGGGGTGGTTTATTTATTGTTGGGACAATGCTTGGGGCAATTTTTACACACATCAAAGTGAAAGATCCTGTAAACAGAATGATGATGCCGATTGTCTTATTAATTCTAGGATTAATTGTATTACTGATGAATTTAGAATCATTGCTTTAAGTTTATTAAGATAAAGGAGGGATTAAATTGGAAATTAAGATTATTAAACCACAGGATCAGGCATTGGAGCAGTTTGATGGAGGTAAAATAATAGCACAAAAACCCATTGGTTTTTCTGGTGAAGGTTCCGTCATTAATCGTCTTGGTCCATTGTTTTACTGGGGATGGGGAAAATCTGAAGGCGAAGGTGGTATTGGCTTACATCCTCATCAGGGTTTTGAGATAATAAGCTACTTCATTAAGGGTAGAGGTCGTCACCAAGATACACTTGGTACGATTAGCGAAGTAGGTCCTGGTGGTGTTCAAGTGATGCAAGCTGGCTCAGGTATGCACCATGCCGAAACTCTTCTCGAGCCGTCAGAAGCGTTTCAAATTTGGCTTGAGCCTCATTTAAGCAAAGCCATAAAGCAAACACCCACTTACTCAAAATACGAGCATGAAGATTTTCCACTCACTTCAGAAAACGGTGTAATCGTTAAAACAATATTAGGTGAACATTCACCAATCAATCTCGTGACGGATGCCAAAATGTACGATGTGGAAATTGAAAATGGTGTAGCCTATAAGTATGCTGTTTCACCTAACCGGACGCTAGCTGGTTTATCTATAAGGGGGAATGGTGGTGTGATTGGTGAATTAGAGGTTTCATTTGAGAATAAGGATTTCATTATTATTCAGTCAGAGAAAGGTGAAAGCTTTACCATTCAGCCTAAAGGTGAAGAACTTCGGATGCTGCTAATAGACATTCCAACTGAAGTTGCTTATCCTTTATACCGAAAACCAAGATAACCTTAATTTTTAAAGGAGGTTGGGTGATGCAAGATCAAAGTAATCTGGATTTGAGATTGTTACGTGTTTGGATGAAGGCTTCCAAGGCAGTTGGTGAAAATATTCGGAAGGATATTGAAAGTCATAAAATTAATAATGAAAATTTTATGATTCTTGAATTGCTTTACAGTAAAGGTCCTCATGCTGTCCAAAAAATTAGTGAAATACTCTCTATTCCTAGTGGAAGTATCACATATGTTGTTGACAAGTTAGAAAAGAAAGGCCTTGTGGAAAGACAGCCAAACCCTAATGACAGAAGGGCTTCTAATGTGGTCCTAACAGAAGAAGGAAGAACACTATTTGACGAGATTTTCCCTAAACACGTTGCAACCATTTCTCAAAATTTATCATTTATCTCGAATGATGAAAAAGAACAGCTAATTGATTTATTAAAGAGAATTGGAATGGGTGCACAAAGTTTGGATAAATAAATTTATAAAACTATACAGTTACAGGAGGAAGAAACAATGACAAATGCGAAATTAAATATTGGAATTATTTTAGGTAGTACAAGGGAAGGGCGAGTTAGCCCGCAAGTGGGAGAATGGGTTAAAGGAATTGCTGACAAACGTGGAGATGCAAACTATGAAATCGTAGATATAGCTGATTATCAATTACCTTTTTTAGGAACAACTGATGGTACTGAACCTGGAATTGCAGCTTGGAACGAAAAGCTTAACAGCTTGGATGGATTCGTATTTATCGTTCAGGAATACAATCACAGTATAACAGGAGCCTTAAAAAATGCACTTGATTTCTCTCGTGAAGCCTGGAATAACAAAGCAGCAGGTATCGTGAGTTATGGTTCAACTGGTGGGGCTCGTGCAGCTGAACATTTACGAGGAATCATGGGCGAATTAATGATTGCAGATGTCCGTGTACACCCTACATTATCCTTATTTACCGACTTTGAAAACTATACTACATTTAAACCAGCTGATTTGCACCTAAATAATGTAAATGAAATGCTTGACCAAGTTGTTGCATGGACCGGTGCATTAAAAACCTTAAGAAAATAATCAACTATCATATTGATATGTAATTCGAATATCAGATACTACTTAAAAGTAGTGTTTGATCTTCGTTTTTTATTTACAGTGTCAGTTTACTCAATCAAAAGATTGACGATTGTACTTAAACAAACAGGTGCATTAATGATCTAAAAGGAGTCTTCATATATAATATAAAACTTGTTTTATGGCCATTCTTTTTATTATCCTGGCTTTCTTTATTCTATTTAAACAACTCTGCTCGTCGTAGATATATGCCTGTCGCCTTGTTTGCAACGGTGATAAATACAATAATGTACCAAGTTGCTTGGACGTCGGTTGGTGGAAGTATAAAGGAACTCTTTTTTGTGGGATAAGGGAGCACAAACACATAATGTTTAATTGAATAGTTTAAAGTTATTGGAGCATTTCCCTGTAATGAGGTATGCTTTTTATCTTGTCTCCAAGGAAAAGGATAATCCAATAACAATAAGAATGTAATAAAAATCAGTAATATTGTTCGTTTATGGACAGGGCTTCTTATTTATAGAAGCGGGATCGATAGTTTTACTGGAAGGACGCTTCTAGTTCCGAGAATTTATAACCACCAGATTTAATAGCGCAGAACGTCTCGTTTCATGTACAGAAGCAGGTTGAACCGGTATGGACTTCGAGTCTGCATGCGGGCTTCCATTGGCCATCCGAACCAAAAGGGTTCACAGGTATACGCCAATGCCATCTACCCGTACTTCTAAGCAGAAGAATAGACGGGGGTTCGACATTTACCAGATAATTAAAATGGAAGAGATACATTTCAGTTTGTTGACATAGTCTTATGACTGCAAGCTGTCCGAATAATCGTTAAACAAACAAGAACCGGGCTATGCCCGGTCAGGCTGTCGAGAAACTCTCGACAGCCTTTTATTTTCCCTCAAAACTTTAATAATTCACCGCGTTAATTTGCTATAATATAATTAATAATTGTAGGACGGTGGATTGAATGTATAAACCAAAAAAAGAGATACAAAATGAAGCAGAATTTGTTTTTATTGAAGATTTGGTACCACAGGATCATCGTCTTAGAAAAGTTGATAAATACATAAACTTTTCTTTTAATGGTTAAAAGGTCCGTCCGTATTACTCAGAAAAAAACGGGCGTCCTTCGGACCCTATTCAACTTTTCAAGATTATGTTTATAGGATATTTTTATGGAGTTCGTTCTGAACGCCAATTAGAACGGGAAATCCAGACAAACGTAGCTTATCGATGGTTCCTAGGATTAAAACTAAATGATCCAGTACCGGATCATTCAACTATAAGTTGGAATAGACGTACTCGTTTTAAAGAAACAAATATTTTTCAGGAGATTTTTGATGAGATCGTTTTTCTGGCCAACAACCACAAAATGGTTGGCGGAAGAGTTTTGTTTTCTGATATTACCATTTTTAAATTTAAGAGGAGTAATGGATTCCACTACTATTTCTATGAATAAAACAAGTCGAATAACTGATGTGTCTGACTTTTAATCGTCTAAAAAACTAGATTTAAGAGGCAAAGGGCAATAAAGATATGTTTAAAGGCGTATGAGTAATTCCACCTACTTCATCTTAATTATTGGTTTAACCACTATCAACAGTATAGATAGATTGTACTACATTTAAAACTTCTTTAGATAGTAAATAACCATATTAGTAACCTCCCCACTTTCTCCTATTCTTCCAATTGAAACGCTAGCCGCAATTGCTTTTGCTGCTTTTTCAGCTACACCAGGAGAAGGTAAACATCAAATTGAAGGAATATATCCAGTGTCAATACTCGAGAATCCGGTGCCTGGAACGCATCAAATTAAGATCCAATGAATTAGGAATAGGGATAAAAGTAGATTTTTAGTTTGAGGATCAATTTATAAAAATCAAAAATAATCGCAATAATCTAAAAATATTGAATAAATCAGACGGAGGAAAATTTAACTTCTAAAATATTTATCGTTTTTCCAAAGAAAAGTTCCTATTTTTGAAGGCGTTTACCTTTTATAATTTTCAGTATATTTAAAAATAACACTTTTACGCGTGAAACGAAAACACAAAAAAGGTGAGTAGAAACGTATACTGAACCCACATTGCAGGAGGAATATTGGTTCAAGATGTTGTTACACCCAAGTAAGGTTGTTATCGCGGTAGACATCCTAGATCGTTTTTCTAAAGAAAATTGAAAAAGTTTAGCTTTTATTATCTATTATTAATTGAGAGAAGGTGGAATTTTTATGTCATTGGAAACCAAAAAAGATAATGTTGCGGAAATAGTAGCACACTCTAAACGAAAAACACGTAAAGGTGTATTTTGGCCATCTTTTCTTATAGTTGGGGGAGGTGCCGTTCTAGGAATTGTTAACAATAAACTGTTGGCTGAAATATCAATGAATGGATTTGTAGCGTCTTTACGAGGGCTTGGGTGGCTTTATCAAATCATTTCGATTGTGGCGTTAGTCATTGTGGGGATCGTAACATTTTCAAAGTTAGGTAAAGTAAGATTGGGCGGAGAGGACGCTAAACCTAAGTATGGGTTTGGGTCCTGGTTTGCGATGGCATTAACGGGTGGAATTGCAACAGGACTCATTACATATGGAGTGAATGAACCGATCATTTACTTCGGAAATATTTATGGAGAAATGGAGCGAACTGGAGTGGAACCTGGAACGCCCCTTGCAGCAATCTATGCCATGGGGCGCAGTTTTTACAATTGGACGTTTATACCTTACGCCATGTATTCATTGAGTGGTCTAGTCGTAGCCTATATGTATTTTAATCGCAAGAAATCATTGTCAGTAACCTCCACGTTAATTCCGTTGTTTGGAGAAAAAGTGACCAAAGGGCTTTGGTCCAGTATAATCGATACATTATCCGTGTTAGCCATCGCACTAGGATTAGCATCTTCGCTTGGAGCAGGATTGGCATTAGTGGGTTCAGGTATCGAGGCGACATATGGTATCCAACAGGGGCCTCTCGTGTGGCTCGTGTTAACGCTAGTGATTACGGCAATGTTTACACTATCCTCTTTAAAGGGATTAGATAAAGGGATTCGATTTTTATCAGATATCAATGCAAAAGTATTTTATATCCTTCTCATCGCACTTGTTATTCTCGGGCCAACATTATATATGCTTCGGACATCCACCGCAGGCATGGGATATTGGCTCCAGAACTTCTGGCAATGGGGACTTGATCCAATTGATTTAGGCGGAGAAGCTCTTGTCATGTGGTGGACTTTGTACGACTGGGCGATTTGGATTGCCTATGCACCGTTAATGGGTATTTTTCTCGCCATCATCTCACACGGACGCACGATTCGAGAATTTATGATTGTTAACTGGATTTTACCTTCCGTATTCAGCATTATTTGGTTCGGTATTTGGGGAGGAACGGCCCTGCACTGGCAGCAGAACAACGTTGTCGATTTAGTGGGGACAATCAAAGAGAGCGGGGCAGTAGCAGCTTTGTGGTCATTTTTAGCCAATTTACCGTTAGGCGCAGTCATTATTCCAGTTGTAATGATCTCGCTCATTCTTTCTTTTGCAACAGGTGCGGATTCAATGGTTCGTACAATTTCACAATTATGTACTGTAAACATTCGATATGACGAAGAGCCTGCAAATTGGAAAAAGCTTCTTTGGGCACTTTCTATTGGGATCATTGCCTTCATTATGGTCGCTTTCGCCGGAGGGGCACAGGGGGTTGATGGTGTAAAATATCTAGCAGCGCTTGGCGGCTCATCTGTCCTGTTCGTTTTCGTGTTGCAAGTGATCTCTGCGATAAAAATGTTCTTTATAGATAAGGTGGAAAAGTGATGGTCGAAAGAGTAAAGGAAGAGAAAAACTTGCGTTCCAAAGAGATTAAAAAAGTAACCCTTGGAAATCCGATTACACTCGATGAATTTGTGGCAGTGGCACGTTATGGTGCATATGTAGAGTTTTCTGAGAGCTACCGTCAACGGATAGAAAGATCGCAGCTACTCGTAGAAAAGGGGATCAACGAAGGAAAGGTTATGTACGGAGTCAATACTGGCTTCGGTGCCCTTTCCACAGAATTGATATCCCCGGAAAAAACGGCTCAATTACAAAGGAATATCCTCCTGTCTCATGCAACGTCGGTAGGAGAACCGCTTGAGGAGGAAGATGTTCGGGCAACGATGCTGATGGTATTGCAAAATCTTGGACAAGGTTATTCTGGGGTGCGAATCGAAACATTAGAAATGTATCGGCAGTTTTTAAATATAGGTCTGACTCCATTCGCTCCAAGGGAAGGCTCTGTTGGGTATTTAAGTCCTGAAGCTCATATCGCGCTCGTATTGCTGGGTGAAGGAAAGGCCTTTGTGAACGGAGAGCTCCTGACAGCGAAAGAAGCGTTGCTTCGTGTGGGTATGGGCCCAATTGTACTAACTGCAAAGGAAGGTTTGGCACTAACGAGCGGTACAACAAGTCCGACAGGTATGGGAGCGTTGGCTTTGTATGATATGTTAAAGGCTGCCACTGTCGCAGATATCATCGGTGCCATGACGTTAGAGGTATTAAAGGGAACGACTCGCGCTTTTGACGACCGTCTGATGAGCGTTCGTCCTCATCAGGAACAAAGAAATACAGCTTCAAATATTAGAAGAATACTAGAGGATTCTATGATTGCTAAGAAGTTCGTGGATTATCGCTTACAAGATGCGTTATCTTTAAGGAGCATTCCTCAATTGCATGGGGCAGCTAAGAAAACGCTGCTCGATGCATTGAAAACGATTGAAATTGAGATAAACTCATGTTGTGATAACCCGATATTATGGCCGGATGAGGATGCCGTCGGTGCCCTTTCAGGGTGTAATTGTGATTCTTCTTACGTCGGGATTGAGATGGATTCCGCATGTATAGCTGCCACAACGATTGCCAAGATGTCGGAGCGCCGGAACAATCGGCTTATTAATGGTCAACATTCAGGCTATCCAACATTTCTCATACGAAATGCAGGACTCAATTCGGGGCTGATGATCCCGCAGTATACACAAGCCGGTATTTTAAATGATATGAAAATATTATCCCATCCGGCGACCGTTGATAACATTCCGACTTGTGCTGACCAAGAAGATTATGTGGCGATGGGATACAATGCGGCAAAAAAAGCACGTAAGGTGGCTATTAAGCTTGAATATGTCCTAGCCATTGAACTGTTATCCATACATTGTGCACATCAGTTCGTGGAAAGAGGTCTTTTACCGGGTTCTGCTTCTAGAGCAGTTTTAGCTCGGATTGCACGAACTGTACCAACAATGGAAGAAGACACGTACCTTTATCCTCATATACAAACGCTAATAGAGATGGTTCATACTGGAGAAATCATCGAATGTGTTGAAGATGAAATTGGAAAATTACTTTAGGAACGTTTTAGGTTCCTTGAAAATGGATTTAACCCCAATGTTACTCTTGTAACAATAGGAGTTATTTTGGATTTAGAAAAAACGAGGCACAATTTTGAGATGTGCCTCGTTTTTTAATATCAAAGTCTAATGTAATTTATTTTATTCAAACATTCTTAATTAAAATTACTATGTTTGAATTCAGATAAGCATGCTATTTACTTTAGACGTTTACGGTAGGAAATGGCCTGCTGCACGATAGATACTATTCCATTCTTTACGAGTCAATTGAAGCGATGGCGATGGTCGTGTTGCTCACTTCATATTTTGCCGAGATTTCATCAATTTGCTGATTCAACTCTTGGATCTTTTCGTTTCAGAGGAATACGCCTTCAAAGAATCCGTATTGGAAAGGTGACCAGGGTTGAATGGTGATATTATTCAGTCTGCAAAAATCAAGTATCCTTCCATCACGATTTATGGCTGATACATTTTCCATGTTAACATTGATTCCATTCGAGATCATGTTGGCGGTGGTGATACTTAATTGGAGTTGGTTTGCAACAAGCGGTTGCTTCACAGATTTCTTTAGCAGTTGGATCTGCATCGGATTCTGGTTAGATACTCCCAAATGCCGCACTTTTCCCTAATTTTCAAGAGTATCAAAATCCTCCGCTACCTCGTCTGGCTCTACAAGCGCATCTGGGCGGTACAGAAGCAGGACGTCTAGATATTCCGTTTTCAGCCGTTTCATTATCCCATCTACCGACTCTAAAATGTGTTCTTTGGGAAAGTTGAACATTCCCTTGCGAATGCCGCATTTCGATTACAGAATGATTGTCTCACGAATATCTGCATTCATGTGGATGGCATTAGCGAATATTTCCTCACATTTTTGCCACCATAAATGTCCGCATGATCGAAGAAGTTTGCACCTTACTCAAAAGCTGTTTGAACAAAGCGCTCAGCCCCTGTTTTGTCTAATGAGTTAATACGCATGCAATCAAATGCTACGACTGGCACATCTAATGAGCTGCTACCTAGTTTCATTGTTCTCATGATTAATGTCCTCCAATTTTTAAAATTGGGTAATTTATTGAAATCGTGTCGAAATAGGGTTAGATTGTTATAGAACAATTATTAGAGGAATATATGACCTCGCTGTAAAACAACTCGAAAGAGTTGAACAACAAGTTAAAGAAGTTCTCTACAAACTACCATTTGCAAAAAAACTATTTATGATTAAAGGAATAAGTGAAATTCATTAGCCGGGATACTAGGAGAATCAGGAGATCTAATTGGTTTCTCTCACGGAAACTCACTATTATGTCATGCGGGATTACATATAGTTGAAGCAAGTTCAGGCAAATGGCAAGGTCAGATTGTCATTTCAAAGTGTGAAAGATCCAGACTACGTCGATTCCTCTACTTAGCAACCATGAGCTTTGTGATGCATAACCCTCAGTTTAAAGCCATCCATTCCCATAATGTGAAGGTAAAGAAGATAAAGAAAATGAATTCAATAATGAAACTGATCGGTAAACTAGCAAGGATTTTTGTAGGAATAGCACGACGAAATGAGTCTTAATGTCCAAATCCCTTTAGCAGCTTAGAAATAAAACATTAGTTTATAAATGTATTAATTAAAATAGTTAACTATAATTTTGAATGTTGTCTTATTCGTAGGATTTCAAATATATACGGAGTACCAGGTTTATTCAACAAGTGGGCACTGTGACCCACCATGTTAGCATAACTGGCCTCCACACCTTGGATAGGCATGACGAAGGAATGAGAGGGCAATTGACCCGTTGAGACATGGGAGGGAAAGCCGCAGGGGTGGCGTGGCGATGTACATTATATGGTAAAAAATATGGAGTGGTAGCTGACTCCTTTATTTAACTATGCCTTCACGAAGCCAAATGATCTGAATTCATTCAAATTACCCGTCATTCTATTTATAAGGGTTATGAAATCCTGCGAATAAGTGAGCATTCGAGAGATAAACGTATCAAACTGAAGGAGTTGAGGATTGGTTGTAGTTATCAATAGACAATCGGAAGATACGTTTTCCCTCAAAAAGAATAAACCTCTCTAAATTCCTCTTAATTAAGGAATTTCATGAGAGGTTTGTTTTATAGGCTCTTCGAAAAATATTTTCGAGTATCTTCACGTATTTGTTCAGGTAAGACACGCTCAAGCTCTTCATTTAACCATGAAAGTGTTTTACTACGAAGAAATCACGCATTTTTTCTTCCGCAGAGAGTATGCGATGAGCTAAACTTGTTGGTTTCAAGTTTTCATTAGAGCTTGCCAAGTATTCTTTAAATTAAATTATAGTAATATCTCCTATGTTCAGATCGTTAAAATAACGAATAAGTAATTTAGCTTGAAGATGATAAGCCTTTAATGTTTGTGGGGAGAACCCTTCAATCCTTTTGCCCGCATCGTAAGATTCCCATGCTTTAGATAATAGCAAATTAATTGATATTTAGAGGAATTATTGCCGGCTATAAAGAATGGAAAACCCTGAAAATATCGTTATTTATATATAGGATCAGATTAGTTTAAAAACAATCATGCATAGTGTATAAAACTACACAACAACTCAGTAACCATAAATTGGGTTGTTTTTTTGTTGACATAATATATAGCCTAATGTTAGGATGGATTTATCCTAATGTTAGGACATATTGAATCGAGATAAATAATATTAGGATAAAGGGAGAGGGTTTTAATGGGTATTTTATCAATTATTCTTCAAGTTTTATTAGGATTAGGATTTCTAATGTTTGGAATTATGAAGTTCGGTTCAAAGCAAATGGTGGATGAATTTGGGCGTTATGGGTATCCAGGAGGTTTTAGGATTTTTACAGGTCTGGTTGAAGTTATTGCAGCGGTATTAGTTATCTCAGGTATTTGGAATGATAAATTAGCTACGTGGGGTGGTTTACTTATTGTTGGGACAATGCTTGGGGCCATTTTCACACACATCAAAGTTAAGGATTCTGTAAACAAAATGATGATGCCTATTATTTTATTAATTCTTGGATTAATTGTTTTATTAATAAATTTTGGATCATTGCTTTCAGCCGATTAACATAAAGGAGGGATTAAATTGGAAATTAAACCGAAGCAGGCTTCGAGGGTTTTCAAATTTGGCTTGAGCCTTACTTGAATGAAGCGGTAAAAAGAGCGCCAACCTATTCTCATTTCAAGCACGAGCAGTTTCCTCAAACACGTCTGGATGGAGTGGATGTTAAGACGATATTGGGAGAAGGTTCACCCGTCCAACAATTGGTGGCTGCTGCACGAATGTTTGACGTAGAGATTGAGCCAGGGGCGTCGTACGTCCATGGGCTATTACCGAACCAGACGCTTGCTGGATTATCGTTTAAAGGCACCGGTGGTTTCATTTTGGTGCCTGGACAAGTCCCCGTTACATTCCAGAATAAAGACTTTGCCATCGTACAATGTGACAAAGAGGGAGAAATCAGTATCCGTGCTGAAGGAGAGAAGCTTCGAATTTTTCTAATCGAAGTCCCTACAAAAGTGGAATATCCATTGTATGATAAACGGAGATAGGGGGGGCTTTTGAATGGCTGAACGCGACGCTGAGGATAAGGCTCTTGATTTAAGACTGATACGCGTAATTAATAACTCGATGAAAGTGCTGTACGCGAGTTTAGCAAGTGCCATTGACAGCTATGGGCTCAGTCCTACGTGGTCGATAAGCTGGAGAAGAAGGGGTATGTGGAACGGCTCCCCATCCCGGGTGATCGACGTAAAACAAATGTGGCATTGACCGGGGAAGGACGACGTTACTTCGATAATATCTTCCCACAGCATGTTTAAATGATCTCCGACAATTTGTCCTTCGCGACGGATGAGGAGAAGCTCGAACTTATTCACGTGCTGAAGAAAATCGGGTATGGTACCAAGAATCATGAGGCAATGCCAAAAATGATGTGTCGGATTCTTTCTGAAAGAAGGATTTTACTTTAATTTTGTATTTAGGGGGATTTGAAAATGGAAATAGGTGTAGATACGTTTGTCGAAACAACACCGGATGTTAAAACGGGCAAGACGATAAGTCATGCGGAGCGATTGCGGCAGGTTGTTGAAGAAATCGTCCTTGCCGATCAGGTTGGGTTGGATATATTTGGGGTCGGCGAGCATCATCGTAAGGAATTTGGGGATTCCGCTACTGCCGTTGTGCTGGCTGCAGCAGCGCCCATGACCAAAAGGATACGCTTAACCAGTTCGGTTACCGTGCTCTCTGCTGTTGATCCAGTACGATTGTTTCAGCAATTTGCCACGCTCGATGGTATTTCAAATGGACGTGCTGAGATTATCGCGGGTCGAGGCTCTATGGTTGATGCGTTTCCATTGTTTGGTTATGATTTAAAAGACTATGATGAGCTTTACGAGGAAAAATTGGAACTATTATTAAAATTAAGGGAGTCGGAGAAGGTAACCTGGAAAGGAGGGCATCGACCTGCCTTTACGAATCTGGGTGTGTATCCGCGTCCGGTTCAGAACCCTTTACCCGTGTGGGTTGGCAGTGGGGGTAATGCGGAATCGGTAATAAGAGCAGGGGTACTTGGACTGCCTCTTGTTTTGGCGATCATTGGCGGGAGTCCCTTGCAATTTGCTCCGCTCGTGCCGCTCTATAAGAATGCTGCTACTCGTGCAGGACATGATGCATCGAAATTACCGATAGCCATACACTCACTCGGGTTCGTTGCGGAGAGTACCTCACTTGCGGTCGACAAGTATTTCCCTCCTACTCAGGCATCTTTTAATTTATTTGGTAAAGAGCGTGGCTGGGGACATTATAGCCGTTCACAATTCGATGCTGCGTGCAGCTTAGAAGGCGCATTCTACGTAGGCGATCCCGAAACGGTGGCCAACAAAATTATTTACATGCGCAAACATTTAGGCTTCTCACGATTTTTCCTACATTTACCTACTGGAACCATGCCACATGAGGATGTTATGAAATCCATTGAACTATTGGGTAAGGAAGTCGCACCGCGGGTTCGAGAAGAGGTCGCAAGATGGGGATCTGAAGAAAGAATTTTCTAATAATAATAACGGTCGACAAACCCTTTAGAATCAATATGATAATTTAAATTGATATGACACAAAGTTCCCCTCTGACATTAAAATAAGGGGAACTATGTGTCAATGGACAAATTTCCGCTAGCCATAAAAAAAGTGTGCACCAGAAGCAGTGCTCACGTGTCGGAAGTCAAAAACATTGTCCCAAAAATTGTCGGCAAATCCACTTACTCAAAATACGTGCATGAAGATTTCCCATCACTTCAGAAAACGGTGTAATGGTTAAGACAATATTAGGTGAACATTCACCAATCAATCTCGTGATAGATGCCAAACTGTACGATGTTGAAATTGGAAATGGTGCAACCTATAAGTTTGCTCTTTCACCTAACCGGACACTAGCTGGTTTAACTATTAGAGGTAATGGTGGTGTGATTGATGGATTGGAGTTTCATTTGAGAACAAGGATTTCTTTATTATTCAGTCAGAGAAAGTTGAAAGCTTTACCATTCAGCCTAAAGGTGAAGAACTTCGGATGCTGCTATAGAGATTCCAACTGAAGTTGATTATCCTTTACACAGAAAAACAAGATAACCTTTATTTTAAAAGGAGGTTCGGTGATGCAAGATCAAAGTAATCTGGATTTGAGATTGTTACGTGTTTGGATGAAGGCTTCCAAAGCTGTTGTTGAAAATATTCAGAAAGATATTGAAAGTCATAAAATTAGTAATGAAAATTTTATGATTCTTGAATTGCTTTACAGTAAAGGTCCTCATCCTGTCCAAAAAATTAGTGAGATACTCTCGATTCCTAGTGGAAGTATCACCTATGTGGTTGATAAGTTAGAAAAGAAAGGGCTTGTGGAAAGACAACCAAACCCTAATGACAGAAGGGCTTCTAATGTGCTCCTAACAGAAGAAGGAAGAGCACTATTTGACGAGATTTTCCCCAAACACGTTGCAACCATTTCTCAAAATTTATCAATTGTCTCAAATGATGAAAAAGAACTGCTAATTGATTTATTAAAGAGAATTGGAATGGGTGCACAGAGTTTGGATAAATAAATTTAAAAAACGATACAGGAGGAAGAAACAATGACTAATCAGAAATTAAATATCGGAATTATTTTAGGTAGTACAAGGCAAGGGCGAGTTAGCCCGCAAGTGGGAGAATGGGTTAAAGGAATTGCGGACAAACGCGGAGATGCAAACTATGAAATCGTAGATATTGCAGATTATCAATTACCATTTTTAGGAACAACTGATGGGACAGAACCAGGAATTGCAGCTTGGAACGAAAAGCTTAACAGCTTGGATGGATTCGTATTTATCGTTCAGGAATACAATCACAGTATAACAGGAGCCTTAAAAAATGCACTTGATTTTGCTCGTGAAGCCTGGAATAACAAAGCAGCAGGTATCGTGAGTTATGGTTCAACTGGTGGGGCTCGTGCAGCTGAACATTTAAGAGGAATCATGGGCGAATTAATGATTGCAGATGTCCGTGTACACCCTACATTATCCTTATTTACCGACTTTGAAAACTATACTACATTTAAACCAGCTGATTTGCACCTAAATAATGTAAATGAAATGCTTGACCAAGTTGTTGCATGGAGCGGGGCATTAAAAACCTTAAGATAATAACAAAGATCATATATTGAACTGAATTCGAATATCAGATACTACCTAAAAGTAGTGTTTGATATTCGTTTTTTATTTGCATTGTATATTAGCACTGACATTCATCTAATTTCGAAACTTAAAGTATAGATTTTTGAAACACCGAGAAAATAATGGTGTTGTCTTATCTTTTAGTGAAGGGACCAACGATATGGGATGGTTTAAACCACACTCTAATAAAACGGCACAAAAGTCATTGAAAGATATTATGGCGCAAGCCTGTAAATCCAGTGACTTTCATCAATTTTCTCCCGTTGGAAAAATAGAGATTAGTTATTATAAATCTTTAATAAACGAAGATAAAATAAATCGATATCTTATACAGGAAATTCAAAAGAATATAGAAAAGATTAACGAATTGGAAGATATCAAAAATATCCTTCCTTTTGATGAAATCAAAGTAACCAATGATACCCAAAATGTTGAAAACAAACTTATAAAGGGATTTGTGATCATACAGCTAAAGAATGTTGAAAATGACTTTATTCTCGTAAATGTCAATAATGGTCAAATGGGGCATCGAAAGAATAATGATACAGAGAATGAATTTAGTGTAGTTGGACCCAAAGTCGGCTTTGTAGAAAATCTTGATATAAACATTCATCTTTTAAGGCAACTAGTTGCAGTTTCCAATTTAGTTATTGAAGAAATAACGATTGGAACTGTCTCTAACACAAGGGTAGCTATTGCCTATTTAGATGGAGTAACGAATCCTAGACAAGTCCAAACTGTGAAACAGAGGCTCAATAATATTAATTTAGATGTTGTTTATGATTCGTCAATGCTAGATCAAATCATTTCAGATAACTCCAATACGATTTTCCCGCTTTTTACATCATCGGAAAGAATCGATCGTATTACGTATTCAATTACATTAGGACAAGTAGCCGTTTTATCCGATGGCTCTCCTTATGTAATCTCAGGTCCGTCTACCATTTTGGATTTTTTTATTTCGCCGGAGGATTATTTATTACCATGGATACTTGGGTCATTTTTTCGTATTGCTCGAATTTGTAGTGTTTTTTTCTCGATATTTGCAACCTCGTTCTATGTTGCTGTACTAACCTATCATTTTGAAGTGATTCCGGAAAAATTACTTGAGCCTCTTGTCATTTCGAGGGCAAATGTTCCATTTCCTCCAGTAATGGAAGTTATCTTTTTGGAAATAACCATTGAATTGTTGCGTGAGGCAGGTGCTCGGTTGCCTGCCAAAATTGGTCAAACATTAGGGATCGTGGGGGGGATTGTCATTGGGCAGGCTACTGTTGAAGCTGCGCTTACCAGTAGTATATTGCTTATCATTGTCGCTTTATCAGCACTCGCCTCATTTACAACTCCTATTTTTAAAATGGCTAACACCATTCGGGTCTTACGGTTTCCCTTTATTATTCTCGCATCAATCTGGGGGGGCTTAGGAATTGTTGCAGGGCTCTTGTTACTTATGGGTCATTTATTGAGGCTGAAATCTTTAGGGACTCCTTATTTGGTGCCCTTATTCCCTTTTCGAACAGGGAATTTTGCGGACAGCTTTATCCGTTCATCATTTCAATATATAAATAAAAGGAACAAATCTTTAAAGCCACTGTCATTTAAACGATATGAACCCAGCGAAGACATGGAGGATATTAATCATGAGGAGAGTTAAACGAATGCTGCTTCTTCTCTGTTTGTTGGTGCTGGTTCTAACTAGTTGCAGCAATGAAAGGGTAGTAGACCAATTACATATTTTGACAACTTTGGGGTTTGATAAAAACAAGTCAGGTTATACGGGTACAGCGTTGTACTCCGATCTTACTAAAAAGGGTGGTAAAATAAGCTTTCTCCAGGGAAATTCAAAGCAAATTATGCTGATTTTAAATAAAATGAATAATCAATCTACCAAACGGATCGATATTGCAAAATTGAGGATGATTATGTTTAGCAAAGAGGTAGCTAAAGAGGGGTTATCGCACTTTTTACTTACCATTTGTAAAGATCCTCTCATAAGTAACTATTTATATATTGTTGTTACGGAGGAATCCATTGCTTCTGTTTCAAAAGGTTTAAAAGATAAAGGTCGTGATAATCTTCCATATTATATGATTGAACAAAATATGCAATCAGGTAACATCCCCCATTCCAATCTCTCGACGGTACTGTTTGACTTTTATGGGGAAGGAAGAGATTTCTCGGTTCCGTATATTCGATTTAATAAAAACGGGGAAACTGAAATAATCGGGTTCGGAATATTTAAAGATGATCGGTTGAAAATAGTCATTAATAGGGAAGAAATGATGTTGTACAAATTGCTGCAGGGTAAATTTATTCAAGGGGATATACCCTATACAATTAATGATAAAAAGGGCAAAAGTACAGCCCTATTCTCTATTCAATATGGAAAGGGGAACAAGACGGTCTCAAAACATAAAAACGAAACAAAGGTAACCTACCACCTGACATTAAATGGAATGGTAAAGGAATATCCACAAGGAACACAAGTAGAAATGAATAAATCACTTGTACATTTAAAAAAGCAGCTCCAAACGGACTTGGTGCTCCTATTAAATAAATTCAAGGATGAGGAGGTGGACCCTTTAGGCACAGGGGATTTAGTAAGAGCATATAGCAGGGATTGGAATGAGAATCAATTTTATAAAGAAGAATATTCAAATATAGTATTTGATGTTGATCTAAATCTTCAACTAACTAAATCAGGCATAGGTGAATAAATGGCGGGTGAGTAATGAATGGGAAATCATGTAAAAGAAAGTTTAACATTATCTCCATATCTTCTTTGGTTTCTACTTCATGGCACACAAGTGGGGATTGCTATGCTAAGTTTTCAAAGATATATCATTACCGGAGCAGAACAGGATTCGTGGGTCTCTCTATTATTAGTAGGAATAAGTATGCATTTTATTACTTGGATTATGTTTTTTGTGCTGAAAAATGCGAATGAAGGGGATATTATCTCCTTACACCAACAGTTGTTTGGAAAATGGTTGGGCAAATGTCTGACTCTTGGTTTTTATGGCTATATACTCTTATTTCTCATAACTGAAATTCGTTTGTATGTAGAAGTTTTACATGTTTGGGTTTTTCCAAATACAAAGATTTGGATATTTTCGCTTATGATTTTAATGATTTGTATTTATCTTGTTTCCGGTGGACTTAGAGTGGTGGCTGGTGTTTGCTTTTTTTGTATCGTTATTCCTTCCTTATTACTTTTATCGCTCTCTGTTCCTTTAAAATATGCGCATTGGACTAATTTCCTCCCGCTTTTTAATCATCAATTTAATGATTATGCCGAATCCGCCTTCCATTCGTTGACGTTATTCAGTGGAGTAGAATTTTTGCTTTTACTCTACCCTTTTATAAAAAATAACGAAAAATCACAAAAGTGGGCCCAAATTAGTAATGTACATACCACGATTTTATATTTATTTATAACTTTAGTATCTTTTTCCTACTTTAATATTCAACAGTTAGAGCATACGATTTGGCCAACCCTAATACTGTCCAAAATCATTCAACTTCCGTTCCTCGAAAGATTTGATTCCATCTATGTATATAATTGGTTCTTAATCATCGTAGCCCGTTGTTGTGTCCCTTTATGGGCAGGGATACGAATATTAAGAAAAACATTCGGTCTTAAAGCTAGACCGTCATTATGGATTACAAGTACGATTGTGTTTATATGTTTAATTCCTTTAAAGGGCCAAAAAATGATAGAGAAGCTCGACTTTCTGTTATCTGTTACAGGAGGAATCCTGCTTTATGGCTACATCCCTTTACTATTTATTTTGATACTCATCATTAATTTTTTTAAGAAAAAACATATGGTTAAAATTAAAGGGAAACAATAAAACGTTGATTCGTAGTTTGATCTAAACGAAGAACAAAAAATGGACTAGGATTATTATGAGTTCATCTCTTGACATAAACCCTATTATGGTTTTAAATAAAAAAAGAACAATTGGTCTTTTTTAATAAAGGAGGCTTGCAAAAGTGAATAAAGGGGAACGAACGAAAAAATTTATTATTGAGCAATCATCGTCTTTATTTAACACAATCGGTTATAAATCCACTTCTATTGCTGAAATAATGAAGGCCACCGGATTAAAAAAGGGAGGGATCTTTTATCACTTTGATAGTAAGGATGATTTAGCCAAAGCTTCGTTTTCCTACTCGTTAATGACACTAAAGGAAAATTATTTGCATGCGATTAACTCCAAGGAGACCGCAAGCGAGCAATTTCAGGCTTTTACTGCTATGGTTATAACGTTGTGGAACAATGAAATCATAGTAGGTGGATGCCCTTTAATGAATGCTGCCATTGAAGCTGATGATTCAAATATTTTGATCGAAGATTCCATTAAAGAAGGCTTTGCTGGCTTAATAAATATTATCAAAGGCATTATTGAGACTGGAAAGAGTCAAAATGAAATTGATAAACATGTTGATTCTGAACAAATGGCGGTGTTAATTCTTTCTTCTCTGGAAGGTGCATTGGCACTCAGCAGATTGTATAAGGATAAACGATATTTAGACATGGTTATCATGCAGATAAAAGCCATGCTATTCTAATTTTTTAATTTTTTTTAGATAAAAAAAGACCTTTTGGTCCTTTTTTGTAAGATTCATATACTAGTACATTTAGTAGATTTAAAAAAATTCGTGAAAGTAGGGGACGTATTGAAAAGAATGTTATGGGTTGTTCTTATGATGTCGTGTGGAGCTACGTTTATTTCTTCTTTATTTCCTTTATACAGTGAGCATTATGGGCTAAGCAGTCTACAAATTACTATCTTGTTTGCCGTCTATGCTGCTATCCTGGTGCCGACATTGCTTATCGTAGGAGCTAAAGGCAGCGCCTGGGGATTGAAAAGGGTGCTTCGCATCAGTGTATTGATTTCCATCACATCGACCTTAATTTTTCTGGGGAGTTTTAATGTCTGGATGCTCTATATAGCAAGGATATTGGAAGGTATCGCATACGGAGCTTTTACGGGTACGGCTGTTGCCTTTTTAATAAAAGTAACTTCTCCTAATAAAATGAGCACAGCAATCAAGTTATCAGGAGTTTCGGTACTGATCGGTTTTGGCCTTGGGCCAGCTATTGCAGGTTTAGTTATACAATATCTACATTGGCATCCGCTTCGTTTACCATATTGGGTTCTCCTTTTCATGTTAATTAGCGCATTAGTCATTCTGGAAACCCTGCCAAAACATGATCACCTTCCTGGGCAGAAACCAGCTAAGACTAAGATTTCAATTGGTGTTCCGAGAAATATTCGCTCCCATTTTTGGTCGTTTATCGGGCTGCCGATATTTATTGGTTTCACACTACAAGGAATTGTGTTATCCCTTGTGCCTTCATTTGCTAAAAATGTTATTCATACTTCCAACCTCTCTGTCCCTGGTTTGTTAATTTTGTTGCTTCTGGGTGGAGGGGCCTTGGCTCAGTTCGTTCCTTGGGCAAGTAATCCGGTTACACGGATCCGTTTAGGATTACTATTCCTTGTTATAGGATCTTGGGTCATTGTTATTTCTGGTCAGACAGCGAGTTTAATGTTGCTCTGGACCGGCGTATTCTTTCAAGCTGTTGGCGGTGGATGGATGTTTCAAGTTACTCTAAGGTTAGCCGGTCAGTTACCGAAACCAGAAGAACGCCCACGAGTTATTACGGCTTTTTATTTATGCGGCTACTCCGGATTTATTGTTCCAATTCTGGGGGTCGGAATATTGACTCAATTTTTTAGTTTGAACTTTTCGTTAATTGTACTAAATGTATTTGCCTCACTTATCATTATTTATGTGTTGATCTATTCTGTGAAATTTAAACGTTCCTATTCTAAAACAAACAGCTTAGTAACAACCTAATACAAATAAACAAATGAATACAAACTTTCTATTAAACTTTGATGGTTTGCGAGAGATTCCCTATACGTATGTGAGGGCACACTTGTATTAGAAACCCAGCAAAGCTCTGACACAACCTACCGGGTGTATGATTATGACCGTAGAGATACGAATGGGAATCTGCGCGATCTGCATTTTAGAAAAAGCCATTGATGACACTACTGTTCCACATCAAGAAGCAGGGGTTGCTCCTGTAGTAACGAGCGGGAGTCAATACCTATGTTGACAAACTATCTATTAAAAGATAGAATGACACCATGAACAAAAATAAGAATACAGCAGAAACTATTTTGGATACTGCTCAGTCGATCGTGCAGGAGTTTGGGTTTAACGGATTCAGCTATGCACACATTGCAAAAAAAGTTGGGATACGTACTGCAAGTATTCATTACTATTTCCCGAATAAGGAGGATCTGGGAGAAGCGCTGATTGAACGGTATCACAAAAATTTTATTTCTGCAATCGCTCAAATCGATACTGAGACACAGAACAATTTGGAAAAACTACGCAAATTTATTATGCTTTACGGTGGCCCTGTTCAAAATTATTGTACTTGCATGGGGGTCATGCTTTCAACTGACCTGGCTACTTTATCAGGTCAAACACGAGAAGGGATAGCTCAGTTATTCACCGCCAATTTAGAATGGTTGGAACGTGTGTTGGATCAGGGGCGGCGTGAAGGGCATCTAAAGTTTGAAGGTGCCGCGGATGTGCAAGCCCATCAATTCCTTGCTTCGCTTCAAGGTGCGCAATTACTAGCAAGAAGCTTTCGGGATTTAAATAGATTTGATTTGATAGCTGAAGGATTAATATCCGCTTTAACTTAAAAAAGAAGGCGGATATTTTTTTAATATAATTCTACCTTTTAGTAGGTAGATAAAAACCTTTTGTTGGAAAAATAAATATGAAGAAGGGAGTGATCGGGGTGAAGTTCGCATTCTCCCGATGATTTTATGAAAGTTTTTGACCGGGTAATGCAAGAAAATTAAACACAGCAATGATAAGGGGTGTCTAAACTTTGAAGGTGCGTGCAAGCCCACCATTTTCTTGCTTCGCTACAAGGTGCGCAATTAATTACAAGAAGTTTTCGGAATTTAAGCAGATTGGACAGGATTGCTGAAGCATTAATATCCGCTTTAACCAAAAAAAAGGCGGATATTCTTTCAAAAATAAAATCTACCTATTAATAGGTCAAAAATAGTGAGGAACCATTTTACTAAATGGAAGAGGTGAAGTGATGTTGTATGAGCTGCGAGTATATCATGTGAATCCTGGCAAGATGCGGGCAATACAAGATAGGTTCAAAGATTATGTTATCGACTTATTTATGAAGCATGATTTGAAAGTGACGCTATTTTGGGAAGAGATTGATGAGGCAAATAACCGTCTTTATTATGTTGTCGAGCATGCCAATATGAAAATGCGTAACCTCAACTATGATCGTTTCCGCAACGATCCTGAATGGATTGAATTAAAAAGAATTACAGAACTTGATGGACCATTAGTGAACAAACAAGAAAGTATATTTATGAAAAACGTATCATTTTTCGAGAATAAATGAAATCATGCTGAAAACCTGTCCTTAAATTAGAAAAGAATTTAAAAAATAACTATGAAATGGAGCAAATAAAATGAAAACATTAGTAATTGTGAGTCACCCGAACATCGACGAATCCCACGTGAATAAAGCATGGATGGAGGAATTGCAAAAGCAAAGTGATGTTACAATTCATGAGTTATATAAGGCTTACCCAGATGAAAATATCGATGTTTCTAAAGAGCAGCAGTTGATTGAGGCACATGATCGGATTATTTTCCAATTTCCACTCATTTGGTACAGCACACCTGCATTACTAAAAAAATGGTTCGATTCCGTATTACAATACGGTTGGGCTTATGGGCCAGATGGCAGGAAAACAGCAGGTAAGGAAATTGGCGTAGCGGTTTCGACATATGGTTCTGAAGAATCGTATCAAGCAACTGGGTCCAATCGTTTTACACTGCAAGAAATATTGCGTCCGATTGAAGCGACTGCTCATTTTATCAGTGCTTCTTATCTGCCTCACTTTACACTGAACGATGCTTCTAACCTTTCCGATGAGCGATTGGCACAAAGTAGAATCGATTACATTCATCATATTAAAACTGTAAAGGAAGTGGTGAATGTTTAATGAAAGACTTGATCTTTGATGTTTATATGGATACGAGTTGCCCCTAGTGTCGAATGGTAACAAAGAGCTGTCAAGATGGAGCGATGAAGGAAGGCGTGCGTGCTGCTGCTGAACATCAAGCAAAACGAACCGTATCGGTTGCTAAATCGGTGAAAAACGGTTTAGAACAATAATATAAGCTATCACTTAATTAGATCATACATGCAGGCGATTCATTACGCCAATTTATTTTCCATAAATTATAAAATACAAGGAGAAATAACACATGGGTATTCAAGGAAAAGTAGTAATAATAACTGGCGGAAGCAGCGGTCTTGGGAAAGCTATGGCGATTGAGATGGTGAATCGAGGAGCGAATGTAGTTCTCAATGGACGTCGTGAACAAGCGTTGGCTGAGACTGCAAAAGAAATCGATCCTACAGGAAATCAAGTGCGGTTTGTTTCCGGTGATATTGCAGATCCTAAGATAGCGCAACGCTTAATCGACGAAGGTTTGGCTCACTTTGGACGCATCGATACATTAATTAATAATGCGGGAATCTTCATGTCTAAGCCATTTACGGAGTATTCAGAAGAGGACTTTGCAACGTATTTATCCACGAATGTCGTCGGCTTCTTCCACGTTACCCAATGCGCGGTAGCTGAGATGCTGAAACAAGGAACGGGACACGTCATTAACATCACGACAAGTCTGGTTGACCAACCGTCCGTTGACGTTCCTTCCGTACTCGCCTCCTTGACGAAGGGCGGTCTGAACTCGGCGACGAAATCATTAGCAATTGAGTATGCTTCTAGAGGTATTCGCGTGAATGCAGTCTCACCGGGGGTAATAAAAACACCAATGCACCCTGTTGAATCACACGATGATCTAGCTAAACTGCATCCTATGGGACGCATGGGTGAGGAGCATGAAATCGTCGAAGCAGTCTTATATCTGGATTCAGCCAACTTCGTAACTGGTGAGATCCTTCATGTTGATGGTGGACAGAATGCTGGTCACTAAGCAAATGCAGCAGCAGATACAAAACATAACCAAACGGAATGGGGGAGAATATTCGTGCCAATCGTTACGATTCAAGTGACCCGTGAGGGCACAACACCAGATCGTCAGTCTGTTACGGCGGAAGAAAAAGCGGCACTCATTAAAGGGGCCAGCGAGCTTCTATTCAAGGTGTTGAACAAGCCCTTAGACTCTACTTTCGTCGTTATCGAAGAGGTGGATACCGAGAGTTGGGGTTGGGGCGGACTGCCAGTGTTGGAGTACCGCCAGCAGCTTGCCGATAAGAAGAAGTAATGTGATCATGGCAGGATTGCCGGGGATGCAAGAGCAGAAGGTTCTGCCTAGCTTCTCCGGCAGGCTCGCCTGCGCTGTCAAGTTAATCACACCGCAATCCATTTTGACAGCAGTAAATTTAAAGCGCTTCCAATGGCATTTTCATAATGACATAAAGGGTGATGAACAGTGAAGGAGAAAGCGGTTGAAACGTTGTACGTTAATACTATGCAAACTGGTTTTTCCGGAACCCGATGTGCCCATAATTCCAATAAACTCTCCTTCTTTCATAGAAAAGGACAGCCCATTTCAAGCAGAATGCGTGCTGCTGTCTTTTTTCCATATACTTTCGTGTATTTCGTGTCTCAATAATTGTTTTCATTTATATTCCTCCATCTTTTATATAGATTGTTAGCTGTCATATACCTGTTTAACATCCTGTTTTTGAGGATGTTTTGTCATTTTAGTTGGAAGGGTTAAAGATTTTTTAAAGATAGAATTAAGGATAGGGAAAGTTTTAAAAAAACTGGTTTAGTTTGAAATCGAGGCAGCTCATTAAGCGGGAAACTACTATTAATGAAGTGAATTGTGTTTATGATTTATAAAATTTAGAGAACCTTTACTCTCTCTTTAAAAAATCTTTAAAATTAGCAACTATACTGAAGTCAACGCTTAAGCTCAAAGAACAGCGTCACCAACTACTTTTAAAATTAGGAGGAGAAATTAAATGTTTTTTACAATAGATTCATGGTATATTTTGCTTCCAGCCTACATTCTATTTTTACTATCTCTTTTCATTGGAACTAGAAAAAAGAACTATCGTGCGGGACAATATTTTCTATTAATAACATTTGCTATATACCTTTTAGCAGTGATTCATTTAGTATTCTTTCCGATAGAGGTTTGGTTAGGAGTAAATAAATCGACTCAACCATTGTGGCAAGTGATTTTGCAAGAAATAAATTTTATTCCTATCTTAACAATTGACATTCCAAGTTTTGTATTAAACGTCATTATGTTGATACCTTTTGGTGTATATTTACCGTTACTAAACAGTAAGGTAGTCTCAGCAAAAAAAGCGGCAAAGTACGGTTTCTTCCTAAGCTTATCAATTGAAGTATTACAGTTAACATTCGAAGTCACATTGGGAAGCGGCAGAACCGCAGATATTAATGACCTTATTGCCAATACACTTGGTGCTGCAGTTGGATTTTTAATAATAATGAAATTGGTAAAAATAAGATTATTCAAGGTTTTGGTTTCTAAATTTTCATTAGCAAAATCTGTGTGAATCCCCTATCCAGGGGATTTATGCTTTGGTTTAGGGGGATGTATTTTGAGTAAGTCAATACTAGTTGTCGATGATGATAAAGAAATTGCGGAATTGATTGAGGTGTACCTTCATAATGAAGGCTATACCATCTATAAAGCACAAGATGGAGTTCAAGCACTTTATTTTTTGGAAAAGACTCAAGTGGATCTGATTGTTTTAGATATTATGATGCCAAAAATGGATGGTTTAGAATTTTGTAAACAAGTTCGCAAAGTGAATCAGGTACCTATTCTCATGGTGAGCGCAAAAGTACAAGATATGGATAAAATTATTGGTTTGATGTCAGGTGCCGATGATTATATGAGTAAACCTTTCAACCCGTTGGAATTAACGGCAAGAGTGAAGGCATTACTCAGAAGAGCCAGTTATCAGCAGCCTGCAATGGAGAATGACCGAATTCAAATTGCTTCACTCGAAATTGACAAACATAGCCATAAAGTAACGGCAAACGGAAGAGAAATAAAATTAACTGCGATTGAATTCGATATTTTATATTTACTAGCCAAGAATCGCGGGAGAGTTTTTGGTTCAGAAGAGATTTTTGAAAAGATATGGAATGAGCCTGGAGCAGGGTCGAATAAAACGGTTATGGTTCATATAAGCAACTTGCGGGATAAAATCGAAGCAGTTTTGCCAGGAGAATCAATTATTCAGACGGTCTGGGGGGTTGGCTACAAAGTTGAGAAATAATTTCCTTGATGTCGTAAAGTTTATTCCTAATAAGAAAATTTATTTTTATCTCTTTCTATCCGCAATACTAACAATGATTACCGCTTTTATTGTTATTCCTTCTTTAGAGTATTACGCAGAGCAGTCTCGATTTTTTTCGCAGATTCTTAACATTTTGTCTTATTTTGGGCCATTAATCATTATTCTTTTCTATTGTACTATTTTTTGTGCTTACCTTTTTTTATTTTATCAATATGAGAAACAACGATATACAGCATATAGAATTTATAAACTGTCAGAGGAAGTTCAGTTAATCGCAAAAGCTAATTTTGATAAAAAGGTAATAAAAATAGATGATGCCGAATTAGGACTATTAGCTGAAAGTATTAATGCTATAATCATTCAAGCCCAAAAGGCGATTGAGGAAGAAAGAAGGGCAAAGGAAATTAAGAATGATTTAGTAACGAATGTTGCCCATGACCTTAGGTCACCCCTGACGTCCATTATTGGGTACTTAAACCTTATCAATAATGATAATTATCGAGATGAGATCGAACTGCGGTATTACACCCAAATTGTTCAATCAAAAGCTGAGAGATTACATCATTTAATCAATGATTTATTTGAATATACGTATGTTCAAAATAAAGAAATCCTGATGAAAGACCCGATTAATATAGAAGAAATGGTCAACCAATTAGCGGTTCAATATCGGATCCAGCTACAAGAAGCTGGAATGCAATTAAGACAATTCACAACCATCCAACATCCAATTATTATTGGTGATGGTAATAAACTGGCCAGAGTATTTGAAAACCTGATTCAAAATGCCATCCGGTATGGAAAAGAAGGGAAATATTTAGATATTAGTATAATGGAACGAGAGGAAACAATAGAAATTGCCATCAGTAATTATGGTAAACCAATACCAAGTGTGGACCTTCCACATATTTTTGATCGGTTTTACCGAGTGGAAAAATCACGCTCTGAATATACGGGTGGTGCCGGGTTAGGACTCGCCATTGCCAAAAGTATCGTTGAATTGCATGATGGCACGATTAAGGCAGAAAGTTCTACTGGGAAAACCACTTTTATCATTACCTTATTAAAAGTGAAAGGTTGAAACGAATGATCAATCCCCGATGGCAGCTACCTAGTACTAAAGTAATAAGAAAAAACACTGCAACCCGTGGTATATAAATGGGTTAAGTGTTTTCTTTTTATGAGTATTTTTGTAAAAAATATAAGCAAAGAGCTGCGGGAAGTGGAAAACAATTACTTTTGAATTCTCAATAGGAAAAACAGAACATTCTAACTAGTAATAAATAACTATTTTAGTTGTTTTGATGGCTTTAAGATGATATATTTGTATATAATAAATATATCAACTTTAAAAGGTGAAATAGCGAATGAATACTCCCTTATATGAAAAAATATATGAATATATCATCGATCAAATAAAGCAAGGACAATTGTTGGAGGGAGATCGAGTTCCTTCAGAAAAGGAGTTGGCTGCAGAATTCGATGTAAGCAGAATTACATCAAAAAAAGCGTTAGACTTGCTTGCGCACAATAACATCATTGAGCGGATAAGAGGAAAAGGCTCATTTGTTGCCCATCAGCAGGTAGAAAATAACGAGTGGACTTCTAATGAGATGCAAAGTTCCATGATTACAAATAGTAAATTGATTGCCCTCATCATACCTGACTTTGATAATGCCTTTGGGCTAACTCTGGTAAAAACGATTGAAAAAATGTGTATGCAGCATAAATGCAACTTGATTATCCGGCGTACAGGAGGGAAGACTGAAGAAGAGGCAAGTGCGATCATAGATCTTGTAAAGAGTGGAGTGGATGGTCTTATCATCTTTCCCGTCCACGGCGAACATTACAATACAGAAATATTAAAACTAGTCTTAAACGATTTTCCAATTGTGGTGGTGGACCGGTACTTGAGGGGAATTCCCGCTAGTTCAGTATGTACAAATAATCAATCTGCCTGTGAAACCTTAACAAATTATTTATTTAATTTAGGACATAAGGACATTGCCTTCCTGTCTCCGTCTCCGATTGGGACTTCAACATTAGAGGAGCGACTCCAAGGGTTTCATATTGCATATTCAAAGCAAGGTTTGAAACTGAATCCTGATTTTTTACTGATTGACCTGATCAGTTCCTTACCGCAAAACTATGAGGATCACCCGGAAACGATGGAAGCAGACTTTCAATCGATCAAACATTTTATTGAAAACAACCCGGAAGTCACGGCCTTTATTGTGAGTGAATACTATTTGGCTCTTACACTTCGAAATGTGTTAAATAAGCTGGGAAAAAAAATTCCTGAAGATTATTCCATTGTCTGTTTTGACTGCCCAGAAGACCGTTTTGATCAAGCTCTTTTTACTCATATTAATCAACATGAGGAAGAAATGGGTAAGAAGGCCGTCTATTTACTAATAAAGCAACTAAACGGCGAGAAAATCCCTAAGCATACGCTCATTGATTTTACCTTGGTAGAGGGAAAGTCAACAGCTCCAATTCAATCATTATAGAACCAAAACAATCCATTGATAAGGATTGTTTTTTTTGTTCTAATGGGTTTTTTAACGAAAAGAATAAAATGAAAGAATATTCAAAAAAGAATGTTGACATACATAAAAGGAGTTGGTAATCTATCAATATACCATTAATAATAACAAGTAATAGTTGTTATATCATCTTAACGATTTTTTACAGCAAGCATTGAAAGCGCTTTATTAATGGTGCATCTGTGAACGTACATAAAAAGGCATATAAAAAAATTCGAAAAAAAGGCAGGGGGATGAAGATGAAACAAAAGAAAAAAAGAATCGGGGCATTAGCATTAATATTCGTTCTAACTTTATCAATGATTCTTACTGGATGTTCCTCGAAATCTAGTTCTTCAGGGAAAGGAAACAAAAATCAAACAACAGTGACATTTTGGCATCCGATGACAGATGTTACAGGTGAAGCGGTTGACGCAGTTATTAAGGAATTTGAGAAACAAAATCCTGATATCAAAATCAATGGTGTCTATACTGCAAATCAAGGTGAAGGGCAAAATGAAAAATTAATGACGGCTATCTCTGGAGGAAATCCTCCTGATGTTGCATACTTCGACCGTTTCGAGATTGGATCTTGGGCAGCACAAGGATCCTTGGAGGATTTGACACAATTAGCTGAATCAAGCGGGGTTACAAAGGATACCTACTATCCTTTTGCATGGGATGAGGCTAATTACGAAGGAAAACTATACGGAATCCCTACCACTACGGATTCAAGGCTCGTGTATTTTAATATCGATCATTTTAAAGAGGTTGGATTAGATCCTGAAAACCCACCGAAAACAATTGCAGAATTAGAAGCTGCTGCAGAAAAATTAACCAAGAAAAAAGGAAAGCGCTTTGAACGTATTGGCTTTATTCCATGGTTTGGCCAAGGCTGGTTTTATGGTTGGGGTTGGTCGTTCGGCGGAGAATTCTTTAATCCTGAAACAAATAAAGCAACTGCAACTGATCCAAAGGTTGTGGAGGCTCTTCAATGGATTACAGATTATGCAAAAAAATATAATGTCGAGGATATCGCTGGTTTTACCGATTCACAAGGCCAGGGTGCAATGGACCCATTTTTAACCGGCCAACTAAGCATGAAGGTAAGCGGCCCATGGGAGGTTTCCGCCATTAAGAAATTCAAACCGGATTTGAAATATGGGGTATTTCCTATGCCAACTCCAACAGGAGAAAATCATACAACATGGTCAGGCGGATGGTCAGTTGTAATCCCTAAGGGTGCCAAGAATAAAGATGCTGCCTGGGAATTTATGAAGTTCTTTGGCGGGGAAGAAGGTCAAAAGATTTTTAGTGGAATTGCGAGAGACTTCTCGGTCATCGATTCCGTCAATGAAGAACTGGGATATAAAGAGGACCCGATCTTAAAAGAATTTGTTAACATTTTACCTGTTTCTCACCACAGACCGGTTATGACACAAGGATCTTTATATTGGAACGAACTGGCAAGCGCAGTTGAAAATGCAACACGTGGAAATGGAACACCAGAAGAGCTATTAACTAAAGTGAATGAAAAAGTAAATAAAGAACTAAGTAAATAATGGAACACTTGTTGCCGAGTTCAGGAACTGGATAAGAAAGGGAGGAGTTTTTTCTCCTCCCGGAAAAGAAATATTCGGACAGGAGCAGTGATTAAAGTGAAAGGTAACACGCCACTAGCTGAAGAAATGAACTCTCCTAAAACAGAGTCTAATAATATAATGAACATCGCTGCTGAGAAAAGGCTGGCTAATTGGGGGCAATACAAATACGGTTTATTATTTGCATCACCTTGGATTATAGGTTTACTCGTTTTTTACGCGATTCCCTTGTTTTCATCTATTTATTTCAGCTTTACTTCCTATAGTATTCTTCAGCCAGGTGAATTCATTGGTTTGCAGAATTATAAAGAATTAATGAATGATGAATTATTTTGGAAATCCGTTTATAATACCGTTTACTTTGCGGTGTTTTATGTACCATTAGGAATCATCTTTGGTGTGGCACTGGCCATGATGCTCAACATGAAGGTGAAAGGGATGGCCGTATATCGAACTATTTTCTTTCTGCCAACTCTTGTCCCGCATGTAGCGCTGGCGGTTTTATGGATGTGGCTGTTAAATCCAGGGTTTGGACTAGTAAACGGGATTTTAAGCACGATTGGTATTGAAGGGCCATCATGGCTTGGAAGTGAGACTTGGTCAAAGCCTTCATTAATCCTCATGTCATTGTGGGGTATCGGCCAGGCTGTGGTCATCTATTTAGCCGGTCTGGGAGATATTCCGGAAGATTATTATGATGCCGCGGAAGTAGATGGAGCGAACTGGATTCAAAAAACTTTTCATATTACTCTGCCTCTATTAACACCGGTTATCTTTTTCAATTTGGTTATGGGAATTATTGGTGCGTTCCAGCAATTCACATTACCTTACACATTGACACAAGGCAAAGGGACACCAGCCAATTCATTAACCTTTTATGTGATGTATTTATACGATAACGGCTTCAAATTCTTCAAAATGGGCTATGCCTCTGCCATGGCATGGGTGTTATTTGTCATTGTTATGGCATTAACTGCCTTTGTATTTATCACATCCAAGCGCTGGGTTCACTATCAAGGCAAATAAGGGGGGAGAAAAAATGGAAGGAGCAAGGAAAAAGAAAGTATCGCGTTTTTCAGCTCATATTGTCCTCATTGTCGCATCATTTTTCTTTATGATTCCATTTATCTGGATGGTATCAACATCATTAAAACCATTGACACAAGTATTTACTTTTCCGCCTGAATGGATTCCAAAGCCAGTGAAGTGGAGCAATTATATTGATGCTATGAATTATATCCCGTTTTTTACTTATTTAAAAAACACCATCATTATTACCGTATTCAGTACCGTTGGGGCTGTTTTATCGTGTCCAATTGTTGCTTATAGCTTCGCGAAACTGAAGTGGCCTGGGAGGAATATCCTTTTTATCATTACTATTGGTGTCATGATGATCCCAGGGCAAGTGACTATGATACCATTATTTTTATTGTTTGAAAAATTAGGGATGGTGGGTACGCCCTATCCATTAATCCTCCCGGCCTTTTTCGGAATCCCTTTTTACATCTTCCTGTTAAGGCAATTTTTTATGGGCTTACCTGATAGTTTACGAGAGGCTGCGAAAATAGATGGTGCCAGCGAATTCAGAATCTATTGGCAAATCATGCTTCCGCTAGCAAAACCAGCGGTATTGGCCGTAGGACTATTTCAATTTATGGCTAGTTGGACAGACTTTATCGGACCATTACTCTATTTAACGGATTCCGTTCAATACACTTTATCTCTAGGTTTGCAGCAATTCCAAAGCCAGAAAGGTTCTGAATGGGGACTGATGATGGCTGTATCTACCATGATGACACTTCCAGTGATTATCCTATTCTTCTTTTTACAAAAAACATTTATTAAAGGAATTACTTTCAGTGGAATTAAATAGGAATCTATTAATATTTATTTAAACTAGTAGGAGGTTGTTGATATGAATAAAAAAATAGGGATGAGAATATCACCTAAAATTGGTGCAGAAGGAATGGAGTCTGTGGCAAAATTCGCCGCTAGTATTGGCTTGGATGTCGTCGATGTTCCTGTTTATAACCAAGAAGTGAAAGCTGTATTAGAAAATGCGGGGCTCGAAGTCGGATCGATTGATGGTGTAGGTGCCGTTGGCAGAACAAAGCTGTTAAGCGAAGATGAGAAAAGTCGTGCAGAAGCAGTGTCGGCGCTAAAAACTCAAATGACAGAAATTTCTGAGCTTGGCGGAAAAGTCATGTTTATGTGTCTGGTTCCGGATGATATTACAATGCCGAGAAAGAAAGCATTTAAAATTTGGAAAGAAACCTTTCCTTCCGTCGTAAAGCACGCTGAACAAGAAAACATTTTTATTGCCTTAGAAGGGTGGCCGGGGCCTGCTCCCTATTATCCAACGTTAGGGTGCACACCCGAAATGCTAAGAGCGATGTTCAACGTTATTTCTTCTAAACATTTCGGGATCAATTATGATCCTTCCCACTTAGTAAGGCTAGGGATTGATCATTTAAGAGTATTGAGTGAATTTGGTGACAGAATCAATTACTGCCATGGTAAAGACACAGAAATTTTACATGATGAACAATATGAATGCGGTAACATTGAGGCCACCTTTGGAGCAAACTATGATTTTTCAGAAGGGCCATGGAGATACACCATTCCTGGACAAGGAGATGTGGACTGGGCAAAGGTAGCCGTTCGTTTAGAAAAGGTCGGTTATCAGGGTCCAATCAGCATAGAACTAGAAGATCACCGCTATTGGGGTTCTTTAGAGAAGGAACAGCAAGGAATTATCAAAGCAAAAGAACATCTGGCGATTTATTTTAAATAACCATTTAGGAGGAAATAAAGATGACAAAAACTGTGAAAGTGGCGATTGTTGGTTGTGGCGGTATCGCAAATGGAAAACATATGCCTAGCTTATCGAAGCTCAAGCATGTGGAATTAGTGGCTTTTTGCGACGTACTCTTTGAAAGAGCTGAAAAAGCGGTAGCAAAATATGGTGTTCCCGGTGCAAAGGTGTATGAGGATTATCGAGAGTTGCTTCAAGATGAAGCGATTGATGTGGTCCATGTCCTTACACCAAATGATTCTCATGCGGAAATATCTGTGGCTGCACTGGATTCAGGAAAGCATGTGATGTGTGAAAAGCCAATGGCGAAGACGGCTGCTGAAGCGCGAAAGATGGTGGAGGCGGCAAAACGCTCAGGTAAAAAACTGACAATCGGATATAACAATCGCTTCCGGCCCGATAGCCAGCATTTACATCAACTCTGTGAACGCGGTGATTTAGGGGAGATTTATTTTGCCAAGGCGCATGCGATCCGCCGCCGTGCCGTACCGACATGGGGTGTATTTTTAGATGAAGAAAAACAAGGCGGAGGCCCGTTAATTGATATTGGCACCCATGCCCTCGATTTAACGTTATGGATGATGGATAACTATAAACCGAAATCGGTTATGGGGAACACGTATCATAAATTAAGCCAAAAGAAAAATGCGGCCAATGCATGGGGACCATGGGACCCTGAAAAATTTACTGTTGAGGATTCTGCTTTCGGATTTATTACGATGGAAAATGGCGCTACCATCGTGTTGGAAGCAAGCTGGGCTTTAAACTCGCTGGATGAGGATGAGGCAAAATGCTCACTGAGCGGAACAGAGGGCGGAGCAGATATGAAGGATGGACTTAGAATAAACGGGGAAAGCTTCGGTAAGCTTTATACAACCAATATTGAGCTTGGCGCTGGGGGAGTAGCCTTTTATGATGGAAAGTCAGAATCAGATGCTGATCTAGAGGCAAGGCTTTGGATTGATAATATCCTCCATGACACCGAGCCTGTAGTAAAGCCGGAACAAGCATATGTGGTCACGCAAATCTTGGAAGCAATCTATGAATCTGCTAAAACAGGAAAAGCCGTTTACTTTGAAGAGAAATCTTCTTTAGTTGCAAATAAATGAATGGATTCAGCGAGGTGAACGAGGTGGAAAGTGTTAGATTAGGTATCATTGGAACTGGCGGTATATCTCATTGGCATGTCAAACAATTGAAGGAAATAAAAAGTGCGCAGATTATTGCTGTGGCAGACCCAAATCCGGATCAACGCAGAAGATTGATTGATAAATTCAACCTTGAGCAGATTTCTGAGTTTGACCATCATCAAGAGATGCTGGAAACGGTTCCGATGGATGCAGTTGTTATTTGTTCGCCGCATACCCTGCATTATCAACAGGTGGTGGAATCGATTCATCATGGCTGTCATGTGTTAATTGAAAAACCGATGGCTTGTTCATTAGAGGAAGCAGAGCATATCATTGATTTGGCAAAAAGGGCTAATAAGGTTCTTCAAGTTTCCTATCAAAGGCATTTTGAACCAGCGTTTCTTTATATACGGGAAGCAATTTCGAGTGGGAAGATCGGAAAACTTACTTCCATCACTGCTTCTCTTTATCAGGATTGGAAACACTTGACCACAGGTACCTGGCGGCAAAATCCTTCGCTATCCGGCGGGGGAATGCTGATGGATTCAGGGAGTCATATTGTTGACGTACTTTTATGGACGACAGGCTTAAAGCCGCTTGAAGTGGAAACCAAATTAGAACAACATCACACGCCTGTGGAGCAGGATTCCTTTTCAACGATACGCTTTGAAAATAATGTAGTGGCAGGACTAAACATTATTGGGAATGCCCCTTGCTGGCATGAAACCTATGTTTTCTGCGGAGAAACTGGAGCGATTTTTTATGACAATGGCAAGATTGTTCTGCGCCCATTAGGAAAAGAGGAGATTGTTCCTGAACTTCCTCTGCAAATCACCAATTCAGATAAGAGTTTTATCAATGCTATCTTAGGTGTTCACGAAGTCAAGGTGCCAGGGGAATTCGCTAAAGAGGTTGTGGCACTTACCGAAAGAATTTATAAAGCAGCAGGCTACCAGCCTATTACTCCAGTAAATCACCAAAAATAAAAGATGGAGGAAAAATAGATGTCAAAAATGGTCAATATCGGAATTATCGGCAGCGGCGGAATTGCTGCTGCCCATGCAAGAGCCTATAAGCAAATGCCGGATGTAAGGATCGTAGCTGTTGCCGATGTGATTCCAGGCAAGGCGAGGCAATTTATTGAACAGCTTGAATTAAAAGAGGTAAAAGCCTTTGATGACCATCTCGAGCTTTTACATATGGATATTGATGGTGTCAGTATTTGTACTCCAAATGTTGCCCATCATCACACAAGCGTGGATTCTCTTAATGCAGGCAAACATGTGTTAGTGGAAAAGCCGATGGCCGTTACCTTAGGACAGGCGATTGACATGGTGGAAGCATCCAAAAAGGCAGATAAAATCCTGACAGTCGGATTTCAACCAAGATATGATCCGAATATGAAAGCAGTTAAAGAAATTGTTCAATCGGGTCAATTAGGGAATGTCTACTATGTTCAAACAGGCGGCGGACGCCGGCGGGGAATGCCAGAAGGCACCTTTATCAATAAAGAATTAGCAGGTGCGGGTGCGATGGCGGATATCGGTTGTTATTCATTAGACCTAGCTTTAAATTCACTGGGCTATCCTAAGCCCTTAACCGTATCCGCCTATACGTCTAATCATTTCGGTACAAATCCGCTATACCACAAGGAAGCGGATAAATTCGAGGTAGAGGATTTTGGTGTGGCGATGATCCGTTTAGAAGGCGGTATTGTTTTAAACTTTAAGATTTCATGGGCCATGCATATGGACTCTTTGGGGCCAACTCTCTTTCTTGGAACAGATGCTGGTTTGAAATTGACCCCAGCGGGTAGCGGATCATGGAGCGGTGTGTGGGATGGGGGGATCGGCTCAATCAGCTTATTCCATGATATAAAAGGGCACCATGTAGAATCTGCTATTCCTGTTCAAAATCATCAGTTAAATATTTTTTATGAAAAGGTACGCGACTTTGTTGTGGCGATTCAGAATGGTAATCCCGCTCCAATTCCTGGTGAACAAATTGTGATTAATCAAGCAATCATTGATGGGATATTACGTTCGGCAGAACAGGGTACTGAAGTCAAAATTGATATTCCTGAATTTAGTTTAAATGTATCATAAAGGAAAAACGAAAGGTGGTTTTATTCTATTCAATAGAATGAAATCGCTTTTTTCTTTATAGATGTTATCCAGCAAAAAGAAAGCCATTATGAGAGGTGAGACCATTTTGTTAGATAAATCCATCCCCTATTTCAATGTGATTATGAAAAGACCCGCAGGGATACCAATTCCTCATTTTATATTGCCAGATGGTTATTCGTTCGTTTGGTTTACAGAAGGAAATGAACAACAGTGGGCTGAAATCGAAACTTCTGTTGATGAGTTTTCAAATAAAGATGAAGCTCTACATTACTTTCAAAATGAGTACTTACCTTTTATAGATGAATTAAAAAGCAGATTACTTTTCATTCGGAATGCAGAGGGGAATGAAGTTGGTACAATAACCGGATGGTGGAATATAACAGGTGAAAGACGAGATCTTTCCGTACACTGGTTCGCAGTGAAAAAAGAATACCAAAGTTTAGGTCTTGGAAAGGCTTTGGTTTCTGAGTGTTTAAATAGATTACTACTTATTGAGGGTGATAAAGATATATTCTTACATACACAGACTTGGAGTTATAAAGCAATCGGAATATATTTAAAGGCTGGTTTCGAAATAGTGAGAAAAGAAAGTTTTGCACAATACAAAAATGATTATGAGCAAGCCATTCCACTTTTAAAAAAGGTCTTATATCTAAAAACACTTCAGCAAACGGAGCATGATAGTTTAAGAAGATAAGAAACTGCGAATGATTTATTTATTCGATAAAATGTTATTGTAAAAATTTGTTAAAGATAAAGATTGGAGATGGGTTCTATCGCGACACTTCATATAATGGTTGGTCTACCGTGTAGTGGTAAGACGACGCTTGCACGGAAACTTGAAGAGAAATATTCTGCACTCCGTCTAACTCCTGATGAATGGCATATTCGCTTGTTTGGACAAGATATGGATGAAACAGAGCACGATGCTAGACACGATTTAGTAGAAAGTCTACTTTGGGATGTTGCGGCTAGGGTTTTAGTTCTTGGTACAGATGTAATTTTAGACTTTGGATTTTGGGGGCGTGGGGAACGTGATGATTTTCGGTCGCGAGCAGCAGAATTAGGGGCTGACTTTAAAATTCATTTTTTAGATGTACCAGAAGAGATGCTTTTAGAACGTCTTACAGCAAGAAACGCTCAACTTCCTCCATATACATTTGCATTACCTGCGACTATCCTTAAAGAGTGGATACAGTCATTTGAACCTCCTTCTCAAGAAGAACTTGAATAATCTATTTATTTAATTAATTGGTGCTGTACTTGACTAAGAACACTATGAATGGCAATCAATCTATCATCATTAAGGGGAGTTCAAACAAAAGGGAAAAATAGCTAAAGAAAGTTAAGAAAAATGAAATGGAATTTATCTATTTCATTTATGCTTGATTAATAATAAATTAAGGTAATTCTATTGAAAATTATTGACCTTGAAATCTAATTCATTAGTGATAATAGCCACTATGGACGTTCCTTAAAGTACCGAACTGTTTTAGTCTATTTCTGAAATACTCTGTTATATATTTCTTCTTCTTGGACATACTCATTTTAGTCAGATTTAATTGAAGGAGGAATCAAATATGGCAAACGATATCAAACAGGAAATGGAACGGATTTGGGGAGAAACGTGTGGTTCATGGGAAAACTGTACTGAGGAAAACATTCAGTCTTTCTTAGCAAAATGCGGAGAAAAGAGTATAGACCCGCAATATTGTATGAGTTGGGTAGAGAAACATAGCAACCAAATCCCTAATTGGTCAGCCGTTTCAAAGGTATCTCTTGACTGGGTAAATGATCATACTTCAACAGGTTCGCCCATTAACGGACACGAACCTCAGTAACAAGGAGAGACACACTCTCCTCTTTTTTATGCCTTGAGTTTTTTACCTTCCTTTAACACCGAGGGTTTAATATAAATATTCCTTTGTAAAAATTAATATCAAAAGATTCTCTTTAATAATAATAGCAAAATACTACTCAAATGGATAATTTCGGTGGATTGTACATAAATGGATAAATCAGATCAAAATAAAATTATTGCAACGTATTAAAATAGAACAAGGAATTCTAAAGGAGAAGTTGATTACTGAATACTCTTATTTAGGAGAGGCAAATAAATTCGCCTACGCCTTCCAAATGGGAACGCGTCCGCAGTCGCTGACCGGACTGGTGGATTCACCTGTCGGTTTGGCAGCCTTTATGATTGACCACGACTGGAAGAGCCATGCCCTGAAAGCGAGAGCTTTTGCCGGAATTAAAGAAGGCCTAACTCGCGACGACATTCTCGACAACATCTCACTCTTCTGGTTTACGAGCACAGCTATTTCTGCGGCGCGTCTCTACTGGGAGAACACCGTTGCCGGAAATTCCTTCTTCGCCGTCAAAGGTGTAAAACTCCCGGTTGCCGTAAGCGTATTTCCGGATGAGATGTATGTAGCACCAAAGAGCTGGATAAAGAAGGCATACCCGAATCTTATCCACTACAACAAACTTCCTAAAGGCGGACACTTCGCAGCTTGGGAGCAGCCAGAATTTATGACTTCAGAAATCCGTACGGCGTTCAAGTCGCTACGCTAATTGGAATCTAGTGGATTCCGCTGACATGGCGATGCTCTACGTGTACAGCTGTTTTCAGAACTAGGCTAAAGTACCACTAAGATCACTGTCAAAGTCACTCGACGGTCCGCCAGGGGCTGGCCAAAGGATGTCGGTCCCAATCGCACCTGACGACTCGGGGTGGCTGAGCGTCGAGCCAAGTGAAGCGTTTCAGATTCCTTTTTAGACAGTAGTTATATGCCGATGCAGTGGTATGGTAGCTCACTATCAAAGAATTATTGGAATACCTTTATTCATCATGTATGAAAACACCTTGTACAATTAAAAATTGGACAGGTATAGAATTCTTTTAGCAAAGCCTGAGTAACATGAGCATTCATTAATTTTTTACTAAAGGGATATTTATGCTGAATTGAAAAAGAACATGAGAAAGGAACGCAGCCCCTATAAAGTTGGGGCTGCATTTTTATTCTTTCGTTTCGCGAATATGGAGAACTTTCAATCATACTCAAACTTCCTTGAATTTTTAACAAGCTTTAAATACACCCTAATAGTTATTTCATAAATCTTTAAAAGGAGATAATTAAGATGTTTCCCATTCGCAATCAGAAACGCACTTGTACTGATACCGACAAAATCCAGCACTTTCTAGAAAATGCCCAAACTGGATTTCTCGGCTTATCTTCAGAAGACGTCCCCTATGTCATTCCACTCAATTTTGTTTGGCTGAATGACGCCATCTATTTTCATGGGGCAGAAGAAGGAAGAAAAGTCACTTACATCGAGAATAACCCTCTGGCCTGTTTCACCGTAAGCGCGAATTATGGGACAATTACCAGTCCGATACCCGCTAAAACGGATACAGCCTATATGAGTGTGATCATCGAAGGATCCTTGCTTCGTGTAACCGATATAAACGAGGCAACGGAAGCCATGCAAGTCATGCTGAACAAATATGTACCAGGCTATTATGATCGACCGCTAGGGAAGAGTCATTTGGAACGATATGTTTCCCCCTTAGGTAGTAAAACTTTCATCTATAAATTAATCGCATCATCCGTCTCGGCCAAAGAGAAAGAAGTGATCCTAGATCGTATGTTCTATGAAGGCAGGACCATTCATACCGACCGGGTGTAAAGGAACAATGTACAATTCAGGCGATACTTCATCCCGTTGATGGGTGACCGAATAACATTTTCGAAGCAAATTGACCGCCACGAAATTTTTCGTGGCATTTTTATTTAATAAGGCTTTCTATTTTTGTAGAGGTATCAAAATACATATTTGAAAATTAATGGCAAATAATAAAACTATCCCGATTAAAAGGAAGGAACATAAATGGGTCACTTTCGAACAATACTCAAAAACATTCTCTTACAAAAGGATACAGAATTTGTTAATCTGCATAAAACGCAGCATTTGAATAGTAATAACAAAGCTTCAAATGAAAAAACATATACAGAAGCAACTTATGACAAGACACTTACAGAATTAGGAGATTCTTTTGACCTTGTTCATCGTTCATTTAATCAGGATGAAATTCAAATTATTTATTTAGACTCATTAGTAGATTCCAAAACGTTAGAGTGGGAAATACTTTCACCCTTAAGAGAAATGTCATTCAATCATTTAGAAAAAGCTTTTCAACAATCACTGTTTAAACGAGAAAATAATCAAGAAAAAGTAATAAATGGAATATTAGATGGTAATGTGTCTATGTTCGCTGGGGAGAATACTTATTTAATAAATGTAGCTGGATTCGAGAAGCGATCCATTTCACAATCTGAAACAGAAACGGTAATAAATGGGCCTCATGATTCCTTTAATGAGACATTAAAAACGAACGTTTCATTGATTAGAAGAAGAGTAAGAAGTCCTCGCTTAAAAATGATTAAGTTATCTGTTGGAGACATTTCAAAAACAAAAGTTCTCCTAATCTATATTGAGGGTATTGTAAATATGGATATTGTGGATCAGCTAAAAGAGAGGATTCAATCAGTTAAAGTGGATTCCATAATGGACTCCAATGTTTTGATCCAAATAATTGATGATCATCAACATTCACCATTTCCACAATTTTATACGACTGAAAGACCAGATATAGCTGTAGCAAAACTATATTCTGGAAAGGTAATCGGACTTGTCGAGGATAGTCCAAACATTTTTTGTACCCCTTCTAGTTTCTTTGATTTTTTTGAGTCACCAGATGACTATAATCAACGTTGGATAATAGGAACAGGGGTTAGGATTCTTCGATATCTAGCCTTATTTATAACATTAATACTTACAGCTTTTTATGTCTCTATATGTACCTATCATTACGAAATGATTCCACAATCCCTACTTCAAAGCATTATGCAGTCTAGGAGTAGAGTACCCTTTCCGCCTATCGTTGAAGCTATATTTTTAGAAATAGTAATTGAACTGCTAAGGGAGGCAGGTGCCAGACTGCCTACCAAAATTGGTCAAACCATTGGAATTGTAGGAGGTATTGTGATTGGCCAAGCGGCTGTTGAAGCTGGAATTACAAGTAACATTTTAATAATAGTTGTAGCTGTGTCGGCAATTGCTTCATTCATAGTCCCAAGTTATATTATGACTGCTTCCATTAGAACCGTTCGGTTCCTATTTATTTTAGTGGCAGGTTTTTTGGGGAATATTGGGATTTTTTTTACTTTTGGAATATTAATCGTCCACTTAACTGGATTAACAAATTTATCTTCACCTTATTTTATGCCGGTTTCTCCTACCTTTTTCAAAGATTGGGTGGATAGTATTGTGAGAGGGCCTTTTTATAAAATAAAAAAAGGACAACCTGCACAATCTTTGATGCAAAACGATGGTGAAAAAGAGAGGAATTAAAGGTGATCATATGAAGGAACGACTCCATCCACTTCAACTATCTATTCTAATCATGATGATTCAAAATGGTCTCGTCGCGTATAGTTTACCTCGACTAACTGCCGAATATTTCGGAACAAATGGCTGGTTAAGTATTATTTTCATTTTCGTACTGGTAAATATTAATCTTATGATGATTGCGATCATTTATAAGCTAGGAAAAGGCAGGTCAATCTTTGAAATCATGGAGGCTTCGGTTCCCAAATGGGTAATGGTACCCATCTATTTGTTTATCATTGGTGTTTGGATTGGAATAGCAAGCATGATTATGAGGGAATATATCTTCATATATAAATTGATGTTTTTTCCATTTTTACCTGACACACTTTTTATCATTTTATTTACTATTATTAGTTATCAATTATTAAGAGGTGGAATCTACAACATAGCTAAAGCCAGTGTGGTTTTATTCTTCTTCGTAGAGCTGATGCTTTTTTTAATTTTTTATCTATTTCCAGAATTTGAATTTGCACGTTTTACTACTTTCTTTTTTAAAGGAGAAACGGATTATTTCAAAGGGGCACTTCATGTTTATTCAGCTTTTTTGGGTATTGAAGTTTCCATTCTTTTTTTCCCTATGGTAGAAAAAAAATGGACAAAGGCTCTTTTTATTGGAAATATTATCTCCACGTTGCTTTATTTAACTGTCCTTTTTTTAAGCTTTGGCTTTTTTAGCTTCAATCAAATTTTAAATGATAAATACCCAGTTATGACATTGTTTGAATATACAGAAGTTCCTTTCCTTTCACGAGCCGAAAATCTCTGCTTTTCCGTTTTTGCATTCAAGGTATTAACAACAATTGTCATATATTACTGGGGAGCACAGCAAATTTTTGGAAATATGATGAAAAGTATTAAGCCTAATGTTTGGATTTTCCTAATACTATCAAGTGGATTTATCCTTGCATTGGTCCCAGATTCCATTGTGGATGTCGAAAAGTGGTTAAAGTGGCTGAGTAATTATGCAATAGGTATAGCTTGGGCATTACCTGTCTTTGTGCTATGCCTCCTTTTTATTCAAAATCTGAAAAACCGCCTTAATAGGGAGACGGATCATGCAAAATAAAATTACTGTATTGATTACAATATGTGCTTTGTTTTTAACAGGTTGCGGAACAAGTAATATTATTGAAGATTTAGGAATTATTCAATCTGTTGCTTTCGATATGTCTGAAAGTAAAGAAAATCCACTTAGAACAACTGTCTTATTTCCCGCAGTTTCTAAAGAAGGAACGTTTGATACTCAGACTTTAACTGTTAATGGAAAATCAACTCATGACACTTACAATAAACTTCAGAATTTAACAAATTTAAACCTTGTTGGAGGGCAGAGTACGATTCTGTTTGGGGAGGAACTCTCAAAAAAAGGACTTATAAATGTTGTTGAGACGTTTACAAGGGATCCACAGGTCGGAACACGAGTTAAATTTGCTATCGTAGAGGGAAAAGGAGAAGAGCTACTAAAAAAAAAGATGCCCTCTATTTCAGATAATGCAGAATACCTTTTTACGTTCATCGAGAAATTAGGTATACAAAATAACGTTTTAAATACTAATAAATATCGTTTTTTAAGAGATTATTACGACGATGGTATTGATCCGGTTTTACCAGTTTTATCATATGAAGGTGAGAAAATTGAATTAAAAGGATTGGGTACTTTTAAAAAAGATCAATATGTTACTCACCTCACTTTAAGTGAAACACACATCCTTAATTTTTTAAGCGGAGACATCAAACATGGCAGTTTAATGATTAGTGTTCATGATGAAGAGTCAGGAAAGAATGAACAGCTTTACTTAAGTAGTATCAATTCTGCTAATGATAAAAAAGTGAACGCAAACGAGAATCTGAAGGTTGAAATAATATTAGATATAAAAGGTAGCGTCATTGCATACACAGGTCCAATGGATTTAAGTGAAGAGAAGCATCAAAGACAATTGGAAAAACAGGTTGAAAATTATTTAAACACCAATTCAAAAAAGCTGTTTAACAAATTACAAAAATATCAGACAGATCCTATTGGAATAGGAAAAGTGGTACGAAATCGTTTACCATATGAAAGATGGAACAAGATGAACTGGGATAAAATTTACTCAAACTTGAGTTTTAAAGTTAAAGTAAAAGTAGATCTGATTAATACAGGAAGATCAAAATGAATTTAGGAAATAGCTCTACTATTTTAATTAAACGAAACGCTAGTGTAGAGAAACTCACTTCTTTTTTCTACATCTAGCGTTCATTAATTTATGTAATAACGAGAATACGACAGAAAGCGTTTTTTTTTTGGATTTATTTGGCTTTAGGATTGTACTACGTTATATATGTGTACCTTTTTATTTTGAATTTAAAATTTCATAAAGCTAATAACCGTTAAAATTACTATTTTCCCCTGTAAATCTTGATAATGTCTTATTATATTTCATACCTAGTCTCTCTATTATTCTTTTAGAGGCAGTATTTTCCGGATGTACGGTTGCGATGACTTTTTTTAAGCCGATGGTGTTAAGACAATAATCCAGAATGGCTTCCGCAGCTTCAGTGGCTAATCCACATCCTTGGTAGGCTTCTTGGATGCCGTAGTAGATCTCAATTTCTTGATTATCGATATCATGAGGTCCAAGTCCGCCAATCCCAATCGTTTCTAACGTGTCCTTTAACACAAAAGCCAAATTAAATTTATGTATTTTCTCAGGAGTATTATTAAGATTACAGGTTTGAGATCACTTAACAAGGCTTTCAATCTCACTCACCGTGGCAGGGGGAAGGTCAGGCTGATACTTAAAGTGACTAGCTTCTGTTGCCATTTTAAAGATAGGCATTACATCTTCTTCTATAAGAGGCAGAAGGATTAATCGGACAGTTTCTATTTTTGCATTCTTGAACATATCTTTCATCATCCATTTTGTTAATGTTTGTATATTAATAGTACGGCAAAACTAAGACCCTTCGATTTGGGAAAATCAAGGGTCTTGCTATATAAAAAATAAACATTTAATGATGAGCCTTTTCAAGTGCTAGTTTTATTCCAAAACCTATCAATATAGTACCCGTGATTCCTTCAATCATTTTTTGTGTTTTAGGTTTTTTCATAAAAGCACTAATCTGATTAATTAGATAGACATAAAGTAAAAACCATAGTGCAGTCAATACAGTATACGTGATACCCATTAAAAGAAACGGTGTAAAGGTATTGCTTCCAGCATCCACAAATTGAGGCAAAAAGGTTAAGAAAAAGACCGCAACTTTGGGATTTAGGATATTTGTAAGGAACCCTTGTTTAAAACAGGAGGTGTTCACAAACTGTTTTTTCGTGTTCATCTCAACGCTTGCTGCTTCTTCTTTTTTCTTCAAAGACCATAATGTCTTAACACCCAGATAAATTAAATAAACAGCACCAACGTATTTGAAGATAGAAAATAATAACGCTGATTTCACAATAATGGCTGAAAGTCCTAATACAGCAGCAGAAGTATGGATAAGAAGGGCACAACAAGTACCTAAAGCTGTTTTAAGCCCCCCGATTTTACCAACGATGACCGTATTTTTTGTAGCAATGGCAGTATCGGGACCGGGTAAAATAATAAGAAGAATACACATAAGAACAAACAGATAAAAGTTTTCCATTTTATTATTCCTTTCTGAGTATGATAAGTTCAGAATTTTCGATTCTTAGATTGAATTATATATAAAATTTGGTATTAAATAAATATAAATCTAATTTAATGGATTTCTTGTTAACCTACGTGGTGCAATTGTAGTAACGTGTGCTTTATTTTATAATAAGAATTAACGTTCTTATATGGGTAATTGAACTAAAAAGCAGTTGAGTACGTATATAATTATGAGTAAAAACAGGGAGGAAACGAATATGACAAAGGGAAATAAGGAGTTATCACCAGAACAACGTGAAGAATTGCTCGAAATTTTGAAAGCCCGTTTTGAGAAAAACATAAATCGACACGATGGCCTTGAGTGGGCTGATGTACAAGCTAAGCTCGTTGCTAATCCTGAAAAACTGTGGTCGCTCAATGAAATGGAAGGGACTGGCGGTGAACCGGATGTGGTGGGACTTGATCAAGAGACGGGCGAATACCTATTTTATGATTGTTCTGCAGAAAGTCCTAAAGGCCGCAGAAGTGTTTGTTTTGACCGTGCAGCACTGGACGCAAGGAAAAATCACAAACCAGAAAATAGCGCGATGGATTTGGCAGCTGAAATAGGCATTGAACTTTTAACAGAAGAACAATACCGGGAGCTTCAGAAACTTGGAAAATTCGATTTAAAAACGTCGAGCTGGGTGCAAACACCTGCTAATATAAGAAAACTTGGCGGGGCCCTCTTTTGTGATCGTCGCTACGATACTGTCTTTGTATACCATAATGGAGCAGATTCCTATTATGCAGCAAGGGGTTTCCGCGGCGCACTAAGGGTCTAGCGAAAATACATATATGTATAATTTGAAATAGGTTTAAACAGGGACAAAAAGGTTTTTTGGGAATGATTAAACGTTAGTAATCATAAGAAACATTAGGGGCGTATTAACCTCTAATGTTTTTTTATCCTTTCAACAATAAGGGGGGAGAGGATGGAATGGAAGTCCCGAGCAAAGATAGGCGCAGGTATATGCCAGGAATCGATGGACTTAGAGCCCTAGCGGTCCTTGGGGTTATTCTTTACCATCTGAATATCCCATGGTTTCAGGGGGGATTTTCAGGTGTTACGGTTTTCTTTGTTTTATCCGGCTACTTGATTACAGACATCCTTATTGATGAATGGAACAAATACAATAAAATTGACTACGTTCGCTTTATGATTCGCCGTTTTCGTCGACTGGCACCTGCTTTATTGTCCATGATTTTTATCGTTACCTCATGGGTAATCTTCACCAACCATCCTTCGTTTGAAAAATTACGTTCAGATTTTCTTCCTTCACTTCTATATGTTACAAATTGGTGGTACATTTTACACGAAGTTTCCTATTTTGATAGCTTTGGTCCTGCTTCACCGCTCACTCATATTTGGTCATTGGGTATTGAGGAGCAATTTTATCTTATTTGGCCGCTGCTGGTGATTCTTGGTTTAACTTTTATAAAAAGAATAAGATTTTTAGTTATGGCTACTCTCGTTGGTGTTATGATTTCTGCTTGGTTAATGGCAGTCCTTTATACACCGGGAGAAGATCCTTCACGTGTGTATTATGGAACGGATACTCGAGCTTTTTCACTGTTGCTAGGGGCTGCACTTGCCTGCGTTTGGCCAAGTCAAAGATTATCGAAGACCTTACCAAGAAATGCTGGCTGGGTTCTAGAAATTGTGGGAATAACGGGATTATTACTGCTCATCATAATGTTTATGGTTACATCAGAATTTGACTCTTTTCATTATCAGGGAGGCATGCTTCTATTATCCGTTATTACCACTCTCGTTGTAGCAGCATTAGCTCATCCTGCAAGCAGACTGGCGAAATGGCTAAGTGTAAAGCCTTTGCGATGGATTGGGGTTCGTTCTTATGGTATCTATTTGTGGCATTATCCGATTATTATTCTAACCACACCGATTATTAACACAGATGGACTAAACATTCGGAGAATCATCTTACAAATAGGTGCCACGCTGATTATTTCGGCTTTATCCTATCGTTATGTGGAATCTCCGTTTAGAAAAGGGCGGATTAAATTTACGTTAACCGCCTTTAAAAAACTAACCAACTTTCAACAAAGGGTTGCTTTAGGAAGTAGTGCAGTACTTTTCGCATTGGTCATCGGAATAGGAGTCACATTTGCTGCCAAAACAACAGTTAGTGTTACGACTAAAGTACCCTTAACGTTCGAAACGATCAAGGAGATTGAATTCAACCATGATCCTATCATCGAACCTGAACCAGCTCCTGATTTGAAAACGATTACGGTGATTGGTGATTCGATTCTCCATGATGTTGCTCCATTCTTTAAAAACCATTTTCCAGAGGCGGTGATCGATTACCGTGTCGGCCGGCAAATGGCTGAGGTGCCTGAGGTAATTCAGCAGCTAGAGAGCAGCGGGCAATTAGGTGAAAATGTGATTATTCAACTTGGAACCAATGGACCTTTTGTGAAAACAGACTTACTAAATGTAATTAAAAGCTTGGAAAATAAAAAGGTGTATTTAGTAAACTGTCGAGTACCGCGTGTCTGGGAAACCACTGTGAATCGTACGTTAGAGGAAGTCGTTAACAGTATGCCAAATACCGTTCTTGTAGATTGGTATAGTGCCAGTACCGGCCACCCGGAGTTTTTTGCAGATGATGGTGTTCATTTAACGAGGGCTGGCGGTGAAACCTATGCCAACCTCATTGCCGCTATAGTAGCAGAGTAAATCGCTTCCGAATTTGCTCTGCATTTTTTTACTAGCAATGTAGAATTGGTCGGAAAATGTCGATATTTGTAATTTTTTATTTCGATTCATTTCCAAATAATTGGTAAGTATAATAAATACTTCCATTAAACGGAATAAGCAAACATCGTACAAAGGAGTTATTCATGAGGAATCTTGCAGCGTTATTTTCCATGCTTATGCCTGGATTTGGTCAACTCTATAATCGACAATTTCTAAAAAGTGTTTTTCTTCTGATTGTGGAACATTATGATAATGTATTTGGAAGAATCAATACTGCCATTCATCTAGATTTTAACGGCTTCCACCAAAAAGCTTTAGAGACAGCCAATTTCCAATACGTGTTATTTTATCCTGGATTTTATGCCTATACGGTTTGGGATGCCTGGTATTTTGCTAAGCCCAATGCAGACAAAACCAAATCGGCCATCCCATTTTTGATAGGTGGGTTTCTTGGTGAATTTGGTGCCATCTTTTCTAGTCGATTACCCATTCCCACACTAATGGTCGGGTTGCTCATGGTCGTACCGATGATTACAGGAATGATTATCTTAAGAAACCAATAAAAAAGCTTTACCTTTGGTATGGTAAGGCCGTTCAACTTAAGAAGATTGGGACAAAGTGGGATCATCTTTATGATTCATTTTTACATAATCTAAATGGCTAAGTTCTGTGGGTAAGGTAATCGTTACCGTTGTAGCGATGTTTGGAACACTTTTGATTTCTAACTTCCCATTGTGATTTTGAATGATTTTTTTGCTCACCATTAGCCCCAAACCGGTACCCTCCGTTTTTGTCGTATAGAAGGGGGTGCCTAATAAAGGAAGATTTTCCCTCGATATCCCCACACCGTTATCCATCACCGATATGACAAGATTCATATCTTGATGTTCCATTCTAATCTGAATTTTTCCTCCTTGCGGCAAGGCTTCTATGGAGTTCTTGATCAGATTGGCCATCACTTGCTTAATTTGATTTTCTTCGCATTTAATGATAAATCGCTCTCCGATAAATTGCGGGATGATTTCAATATTTTTGATGATTGCCTGTGTATTTAAAAGGGTAATCACATTTTTTATGCTTTGCGAAATATCCGTTAAAGTAAATTGAACGATATGGGGTTTAGAAAGGACCATAAACTCACTCACGATAAAATTGATCCTGTTTATTTCATCAATCATAATCTTGGAATATCGTTTAGTGGATTCGGGATCGGTATTTTCATTCATCATTTGCGCAAATCCTTTTAAAGTCGTTAATGGGTTTCTAATTTCATGTGCTACACCAGCCGCAAGTTCTCCTACCAGTGATAGTTTCTCAGATTCTCTTAACTTTTTCTCATGGTTATTCAGGTCCTTCATATGTTCAATCAGCTTTCTATCCAGGAAGGCGCTGGATAATAACATAATCAATACGACGATAATAGCAGGGACGCTGATGAAAGAACTCAAGGTACTGGAACTTACTGAATAATAGGCAGCTGAAGGTAGAAGGGATGGCTGATAATGAAGTTTCGTGCCCCACATCCCTATATAATGCATTCCAGCGATTCCAATTCCCATTAGGATACTGCTTAATACTCGGCAATGAAAATTCATGGAGCGATGATGATTAAAAAAGAAAAGTACCCATAGTGATCCAAATGCAGCAGTAAAAGCAATCAATAACGAAAAAAGCACGATTGCCGGGTTATAGGATATGGAGAAGTTCAAATGCATGGCCTCCATACCTAAATAGTGCATACCAACGATTCCGCCGCCCATAAACAGACTTGATATAAAGAGCCTATTATGATTCCTTTTCATCATAAAGAAGGCGAGGCCAGTACCCGATATGGAAATCAACAGTGAAAGCAATACAATCCTGGCATCATACTCGCTATGACTTGGCATATTCATCGTAAACATGCCAACAAAGTGCATGGTCCAAATCCCAATACCCATAGCAATCGCACAGCCTAATAACCAAAGATTGTATTTGAAATTTTTAAAAATAATCATTTTCCAGCGGAGATCTAACGCTATGTAGGAAAAAAGGATTCCAACAAAGATTGAAAAAACGAACCAGTAATCGTTATAGGTCCCGGTCATATTATGCTCCATGGTTAACACTTCCAAATAGTTTATATTTCTACCATGATTCACTTCCAAGCCGGATATTATAACGAAATACCCAAAAATGGTAAATTATACCCAAATAATAATGAAACCTAAAAGGATTATACATAAAATAGCAAAGCCATCCTCAATTGAGAATGGCTTGTTTTTGGTTAAATAATCACCATGTTTTTTTAAGAATAAGATAAGGCTTGGGTCCCTGCTGCACTATTTCTTTTCCACTTTGATTAACCCTTTTCCAAAATTATCTTTCTCAAAATAGCATATGACCACATCACCGACTTGTATTTTTTCGCTAGAATCGACGCTTTCAGCAGAAAAGACGATCTTCGTTCCATCATCACTTTCCCCGTGGTATTGATCCCCATTAATATTACTAATCTTGTATTCAACCGTTGTGTATTCAGAGGACTCATTGTTTTCTTTGGAAACAGGTTCTGCACTCTGTGATTTTATTACAACTAACACAACTAATATGGATAACAGTACTCCAAGGATGATTATTCTTTTGAACATAACACTAACCTCCCACTAAGTATTGTAAGGGATGGAATGGGAAAGTAAATCCTACTATTTTCCTTTATTCTTCTGCATATAAAAAATATTTGTGATAGATATTTTTCTACAAAAACTATAAAAAGCGAACGATGTAAGTTTTTTTTTATTTAATATACATCGAAATACGAACGATATCAAAAATAAATGAAAAATCGTTCATATCTTATTGATAAACGACTGTGATGTTGTTATACTAGACTAAACGATAAGCTATTGTAATATATCTAAATATTCATTATAATTCTATTTGTGAGAATTCTAGGGGACAGGGGTACGAATTAAGAGAAATATAGGAACACGACTTAATGTTTCTTTGTACCGGTGCAATTGGATTGAACACAATCGGGAGGGGTACATCTATGAAAAATTTATTGAAAAAGTGGAATCAAATCAGTCTGGTAAAGCAAATTTCTATTGGTTTACTAATTGGTATTATCCTAGCTGTCGCAATTCCGGAAGTGGCAAAACCTGTTGTCATTTTAGGATCCTTATTTGTCGGAGCACTAAAGGCTATTGCGCCAGTATTGGTCCTGTTCTTGGTTATGTCTGCCATTGCGCAGCACAAGAGTGGTCAGGAAACGAATATGAAATCGATTATTTACCTCTATCTTTTAGGGACGTTTCTAGCTGGCTTAATTGCCGTTATCGTTAGCTTTATTTTCCCAGTAAGTATGACTCTTACAAAGGGTGCTGAGGATATGGCAGCTCCAGGCGGTGTAGTAGAGGTTCTCAAAGCATTACTGCTGAACGTTGTCGATAACCCGGTCAATGCCATTGCCAATGCTAATTATATTGGTATTTTAGCTTGGGCGATTGTCCTAGGGCTGGCTTTACGAAATGCACCAGATACGACAAAAACCTTGATTACTAATTTTTCAGACGCCGTATCGAAAATGGTTACATGGGTCATCAAGTTAGCTCCATTAGGAATCATGGGTCTAGTCATTGAGTCGATTACAACAAATGGACTAGAATCACTATTAAGCTATGGAAAATTACTTGTCATCTTGATTGGATGTATGCTTTTTGTGGCTTTCGTTGTCAATCCACTCATCGTATTCGTGAACGTACGTCAGAATCCTTATCCGCTCGTTTTCAAGTGCATTAAGGAAAGTGGTATTACAGCATTCTTTACACGCAGCTCTGCTGCCAATATTCCGGTTAATATGAAATTATGTGAAAAACTAGATTTAGATAAAGATACTTATTCTGTATCGATTCCATTAGGTGCAACCGTCAATATGGCTGGTGCAGCGGTTACGATCTCCGTGTTAACCCTTGCAGCCGTTCATACACTAAACATTCAAGTGGACATCCCTACAGCCATTCTCCTCAGCGTCGTTGCAGCGATTTGTGCGTGTGGAGCATCTGGCGTTGCCGGCGGATCACTTTTATTGATCCCGCTTGCTTGCAGCTTATTCGGAATTCCTAATGATGTAGCGATGCAGGTAGTTGGAGTAGGTTTTGTCATCGGGGTTTTACAAGATTCTTTTGAAACGGCACTTAACTCCTCAACAGATGTTCTTTTCACAGCAACAGCTGATTATAAGAAGAGGATACAAGAAGGTAAAAAAGTCGATATCAAAAAAGTAGCATAATAAGCAGATTAATCCCTTTTGTGAAGACAGGCTGGACCTGTAGGACAAAAGGGATTTTTTTTATTTAGGGATCAAAAATGGCACGTTAAACGTATGTTTTAGTAAGAGGAGCGTACGTAGGAGGTGTTTTTATAATGTTAGCACTTGGAATATTTTTTATCATTATAGGCGTTTTGTTTATCATAAACCCTTCATTCATTTGGATGATAACGGAGAGCTGGAAGTCTGATGATGGTACAGAACCATCTAGTCTATACATTTGGAATACGCGTTTTGGCGGTATGATTTTATGGATTGTAGGGATTGGGTCGGTGATCGTAGCATTCCTTTAACAAAGTTGTCACTATCTCATGGCCACAACTAAACCATACAGAAGTATAATAAAGGTATAAGATATAGGATTTTATGAGATGATGATAGAAATGTTAACGGATTATTCAAGAATCGTTGTTGCATATGATCATTCAGAACTAAGTAAAAAAGCCTTGAAGATGGCCATGAATTTAGCTAAGCAGGATACACACATTGAATTGTTAGTGGTTATAGTTATACAACCAGATAGACCCATGGTTTACTCTTATGGTTATGCTTTTGAGGCCTACCATAAGAAGCAGCGTGAGGAAGTAAAAGCTGTACGCAATGAACTTGAGCAAGATCTAAAGTCCCTGTCAAATAAAACTAGAACCTATGCGATCGAGGGCTCTCCAGGTCATATGATTGTCGAATTTGTGAAACAAAATGATGCCGATCTTGTTGTCATGGGAAGCAGAGGATTAAGTGGCCTGAAGGAACTGTTTTTAGGAAGTGTTAGTCATTATGTTGTGCAAAAGGCACACTGTCCCGTTTTTATTGTGAAATAATTAGGTGAAAAAAGCTCATAGCAAAAGTCTATTAGGATGATTCTAAAGGGTTCCTTTTTCGGGTGCTTTCTTAATAAATGACACAAGAATTGACGTATGAATTGGCATACGTCTTTTTCTTTATTTATCAAGGTTTGTTCGGAATTACGTTAACTTTGATCGACGGATGGACAGTAGTATTGTTGAAAAACTTCGAAGGGTATTACCTATCACTTACATTATTTGATCTTGGATATGTTTATCAATTACATCAGGAACATCTTGAAGTGAATCTACAGTTAAAAAAGCACTACTATGGTCAACGTTAACTTCAACCATGTTATATTGCCATTCACTTTCTGCTGGAATGTAGATTGCATGGATATCCATTTCCAATGCCGGGACAATATCCGTTCTTAATGAATTTCCAACCATCCATGTTACATTAGGGTCAGCTTTAATGGTTTTCAAAATATCGGATAGCGCCGTGGTATCTTTATGTTCCGAAATAAAAATGCGATGTTCAAAATATGTAGTCAATTCTAACTGGGTAATTTTTCTGCGTTGATTAGCCTCATCTCCTCCTGTGTGCAAATATAATTCATGTCCCTCTTCTTTTAAACGTTGCAGCGTTTCATTCATGTTCGGTATAGGTTCAACAGGGATCGCGAATACCTTAAAACCCAACTCTCTTATATATTGAATTTCATCTTTTTTCTTTTCCCTCCCGGTTAAGTCGCAAAAGTATTTATAAGTACCAACAAATGACTCCGGAAACCGATCTGACTTTAGACCGTGCTCACTAATCGCTTCAACATCAAGTTGAAGTTGTTTCTGTTTTATATCTTCCTCTGTAATCGAGTCAAACCACGCCATCATTTGGTCAGCGAATTCGTCTATTACGAGGTTAAAATATTTATTACAGTATGATAATGTATCATCAAGGTTAAATAAGATGTTTTGTTTTTTCATTTTTTACTCCTTTTCAAGAATATATCTTTAACTATTATTCCACTATGAGTAAGTTAATATTACAGAAGATCCTGTAAACAAAATGATGATGCCGATTGTTTTATTAATTCTTGGATTAATCGTATTACTCATAAATTTTGGTTCATTGCTTTAAGCACCTAATCGGACTAGCTGCTTTATCTAATAGGGGTAATGGTGGTGGAATTGACGTGTTGGATGCTTCATTTGTGAACAAGGATTTCATCATTATTATCTAGTCAGAGAAAGTTGACAGCTTTACCATTCAGCCTAAAGGTGAAGAACTTCGGTTGTTGCTAATTGAGATTCCAACTGAAGTCGATTATTCTTTATATAGGAAACCAAGATAACCTTTAAAGGAGGTTGGGTGATGGAAGAACAAAGCAATCTGGATTTAAAATTGTTTCGTGTTTGGATGAAGGCTTCCAAAGCTGTTGTTGAAAATATTCGGAAGGATATTGAAAGTCATAAAATTAATAATGAAAATTTTATGATTCTTGAATTGCTTTACAGTAAAGGTCCTCATCCTGTCCAAAAAATTAGTGAGATACTATCAATTCCTAGTGGAAGTATCACATATGTTGTTGATAAGTTAGAAAAGAAAGGGCTTGTGGAAAGACAGCCAAACCCTAATGATAGAAGGGCTTCTAATGTCGTCCTAACAGAAGAAGGAAGAGCACTATTTGATGAGATTTTCCCAAAACACGTTGCAACCATTTCTCAAAATTTATCATTTATCTCGAATGAGGAAAAAGAACAGCTAATTGATTTATTAAAGAGAATTGGAATTGGTGCACAAAATTTGGAAAAATAAATTTAAAAAGCTATATAGGAATATAAAAAGATTGTGAATGATTGAAACTAACGGGGCGTTGATCCAAGAAGGATTAACGCTTATTTTTGTTGAACTTTATTGAACACACGGGACAGTTTTGGAATTAAAAAGAAGAACTAATAAAAACAAATATAAAGTAAAACTTTTAATTGAGTTAAACGTCTAAACATCAAGTTAAAAAATGGGGGGGAAGAATTTGTCTGATATAAGGGATAAAGAGGTTTTAGAGTGGTACGAACAGTTCCACGAATCAATATTTAAATATATAAATATGGTGATTCAAGATTATCAATCAGCTGAGGATTTAAGACACGAAACCTTTTTAAAGGCTTACGTTAATTATGAATCATTTAGGGGAAATTCCAATCCTAAAACTTGGTTGTTCAGTATCGCTCACAATATAACTGTTGACTACATTAGGAAACGAAGGCCATTAACCATTTTACAAGATGTACTTCTGTTTAAAAAAGATCTTAAGCCATTGCCGGAAGAAATAGTAGAGATCAAAGAAAACTCTCAGGAACTGTATAATGCTTTAGCTAAACTTAAGGGTTCTTACAGAGAAGTAATAATACTTAGAAAGATAAAAGAGTTCTCTATCGAAGAAACCTCAATCATTTTGGGATGGTCTGAAAGTAAAGTAAAGTCAACACTGTTTAGAGCAATCCAAGCTTTAGAAAAAAAGTTATTGAAGGAGGGGGTTCTAAATGAAAAAATTGTCTGAGCATAGCATATTAGATAATGAGCTGAATAAATTGGATTCAAATATTATTTGGAAAAAAGCCAATAGCAATGAATTAAAGCAAAAACTCATTACTGACATAAATAAACAATCATATAGGGCTAAATTTAACAGATTTATTGGGCACTCAGTTAGGATTGGGGCATTAGCTGCGGTATTATTTATTGGTTTTATATTTATTAGCCAGAAGGTTAGCGATGTGTCTTTAATTAATGCGGGGAATAATAAAGAAGAAATAAATCAACCTGAGTTACCTATACAGAAAAAGGATGAAACAATTGTTTATACGGCAGAAGAACAGAATTTAATTGAAAGCTATAATGCGAGTAAAAACCTCACTTTAACTGAAGAAGCAACCATTTCTTTGGATTCAATTGCTTCTATTTTAACTAAAATTGGGGAACCGGAGATAATAGCAAAAAAGGAAAAAGGAAAAGTTCTGGTCAATTTATTATATGCTGGAGATAAAGGTCTATCTATCCAAACAAATATTAATGAGCAAGGTTCAGAAAGACTTGCATATGAATCGTTAATAAAAGAGTATCCTAAATATTTGCCGATAACGAGCATTCATAATCATTCAGCTATCCTTATTTATTCAGAAAATCAAAAAACCCATTTGTGTATGTTAACGGATAAATTCATTTATGAAATTTCTGGTAGTAAAAATGCTGAAGACCAAATTAAAATTGCCAAACTGATCAATATTAAGAATTCTGGGGAAGGTGATTATCCTGTAATAGTTAAAGAAAATTCCGAGATTGTCAAAAGCGGAGAAAAAAGCAACACTATTAAAATTGTAAAATTGGGTGGGCAAACTGTTATAAGTGCAACTGTTTCACGAGTTGGCGATAGTATGTTAGATGTCAAGAAACCACACGTTTCTTATAATCAAGAAAACCCAAACGAACTTCAAACTTTAGTTGATGCTATCCAAAGAGCAGAAAAAAGAGTTGGTGTTTTTGATCTGGAATCTCCTGATTATCTTTTTATATTGACCTTTGAAGACAAAACAATAACAAAATACTCACTATGGGTAGGAAATGATGGTGGGTCTATTATGAACGAAAACGATACTCATACATTGTATAAACTACCAAAAGAATTAATTGATGATATAAACTTAATCGTCAAATAAAAACAGTAAAAAAACAATCGGTAATGATTTTCTGCCGATTGTTTTTATTTTATACTTAAGCTAACGAGTGCATTACTGGAAAAACGGTAATGCCTTTTACTTGTTCTACCAACCTAGCAGTTTAGCACTGCGTTTGCTTATTTAACTAAGCAGGTAATTTACACAAGATAATGAATAATATTGGATATATATTTTTTTAGGGGGGGAGTTAATGTTATTCAGAGAAATAACACCGAATGATGCTGGAAGTTTAATAAATTTACTTAAGCAGGTTGAAAGTGAGTCCAAATTTATGCTCTTCGAACCAGGAGAAAGAAAAATGAGTGGAGAAGAGCAGGCAAAAAGAATAGAAGTAATGAGAAAATCGGACAATTCGACCATTTTTATCGCAGAAGAGGATGAACAATTAATTGGGTACCTTATTGCGATGGGCGGTAATGCCACAAGAAACAAACATTCTGTATATATTGTTATTGGAATTTTAGCTCAATGGCGAGGGCTTGGAATAGGAACAATACTATTTGAACAATTAGAGAAGTGGGCAAAAGAACACAATGTTCATCGTTTAGAATTAACCGTAGTAACTCAAAATCAAGCAGGATTACAGTTATATAAAAAAATGGGATTTGAAATTGAAGGAACAAAAAGACAATCGCTCTACATAGACGGCAAATTTGTTGATGAATTCTATATGTCTAAACTTTTATAAAAAAATCTACTTCAACTCCCTCAGTTTAATACGTATCTACAGGAATGCTAACGTGGTGCGTTGTCGAAGAAGGGCAATAACTTTTCTTGTTCCGCTAACTGTGCAGTTTAGTTCAACAAGAAAACAGGGATTATTAGGTATTTTGTCGAATTAGTTTCACTAACGATTAAATGAGGTGGACTATATTATGGAATTTATAATAGATAATGAATGTTTTAACAAAGCAATTTCAGATGTTAATAAAGCAGTATCTTTAAGGACACCTTTCCCTATTTTGTCAGGTATAAAGATAATTGCTAATAATAATTGCTTAATCCTTATCGGAAGCAACTCTGATATTGTTATTGAAAAAGTGATTCCTTTAACAATTGATGGAGTAAAAGTATTGCAAGTTTATGAGGCAGGTAGTGTTGTTATTTCTGCAAAATATTTAAGCGAAATTGTTAAGAAATTACCAGCTAAAGTTCATTTAAAAGTAAATGAAAAACAATTAGTTACTATTCAGTCCGATGAAATTGTAACTAATCTGTACGGATTTAATTCTGAAGAGTACCCAAAGCTTCCTGAAATTGACGAAACTATTTGCATTAAAATCCCCAGTATTGAATTAATAGAAATTATTAAACAAACTGCGTTTGCTGTCTCAAAGAGTGAGTCTAGACCTGCTCTGACAGGAGTAAATATGTCATTTAAAGATAACCACCTTTCGTGTGTTGCAACAAATTCCCATCGCTTAGCGTTAAGAGAGCTTGAAATAAAATCAAATATAAATGGTTCATTCATAGTTCCAAGTACAAGCCTAAATGAGCTAACCAAGTTAATAAATAATGATAGTGGTGTAATACATATATTTATTACGGAAAGCTATATGGTATTTAAATCAAATACTATCTCACTTTTTTCAAGGCTAATTGAAGGTAATTATCCTAATATTTCAGGATTATTGCCGAATAATTCAAAGACAATAATTACTCTCGATACAAATCAACTATTAAAAGGTATTGATAGAGCTTGTCTTTTGGCAAGTGAATGGAAAAATAACAATGTACACTTAGAAATCAAAGATGGTAAAAAAATAAGAATTTCCTCTAACTCATCAGAAATAGGGAAAATAGAAGAAACTCAAAACATTAAGGCGATTAACGGTGAAACCGATTTAAGTATTTCACTTGATGGCAATTTTTTAATGGATGCCTTAAAGGCAATAAAAGAAAAAGAGATAAGATTGAGTTTTAGTGGTTCAATGAGACCAGTATTAATAGAACCTATTGAAAATTCTTCTTATCTTCATCTAATTTCACCTGTGCGTTCATATTAAATAACCCATTCTTATTACACTAAGTGCAAGATTTAAAGGTACTGCTGCCATTCCTAAGCAGCTTTTTCTTGTTGAGCGAACGGGGCAGTTTAGTAAAAGAAGGATATATTATTGATCATTTAAACTATAGGGTGCTTTAGTCAAATAAGGTTTAGGTACTTCTAATAAAGAAACTCGCCAATTTTACTAAGGCGAGTACTGCTTTTTTATATACCCATGAAGATGTCAAAATGTCTACCATTTTGGCACTTATTTTCGAAAAGCACCTAAAATGAACCCATTAGACTGATTCTACAAGCTTTTATTTTTGAGTACTAAAGAAATAAATTCACCGTAACTATCTAGATGAAAATCTGCTTCGATGTTGCGATTTTGAAATGCAATGGTTTTAATCCCTAATTGTCTTGCTGGAAGTAAATCTAATTCCCGGTCACCCACCACCAAATCGATGTCATATTTTTCCAAGACAAATTCATAAGAAGAAGGGTGGGGTTTTCTGTGGAATCCTTGTTCCTCTACCGAAACAATCTCTTTAAAGTATTTTGTTAATCCATATTTATTAAGTAGATTTTCGGCAGATTCCCTGTCACGATGGGTCACAATAATATTGTTTTCAACGGCTGCTAAAACTTCTTCTAAATGTTCAAAAGGCTTACTGTCTTTAGAATATTTTATATCCAGTTGTTTATATTCGGCACGTCGGTCTTCATCAATCCCAAAATGTTTAAAGGCCGTTTTTGAATCGACTTTCAGCCATCGTAATACTTCATCACGATCAAGGTCACGCTGACTTAATTTAACAAAACCTTCGACCAGTGCCGGATATGTATCAAAAAGTGTTCCATCAAAATCCCATAATATGTTCATCTTTTATTCCCTCATTTCGAACTTTTTGTAAAATAACACTGAAAAATATTACTTTATCATTATCTTTTGCATAACACCAGTAATCATCTGGATGGATCAAAAAACTTTACATATCGAAAATTGTAGACTATTATAAGAAATAATTACATACGATGTTACCTACTAGGGGTGCCCCAATACGGGCTGAGAGAAAAACGTACGTTTTTTAACCCTTTGGACCTGATCTGGATGATACCAGCGTAGGAAAGTAGCCAAGTGAAATTACCTTTTTCTCTAACTATTAAGCCAGGTCCTATTATAACGGATCTGGCTTTTTTATGTTTAGAAGACTAATAGGTTAATGAATGAAGATGGGGGTGCTGTGATGAATCATCACGATGTAAGTTCTATTTTACAAAGGGTAAGAGATGAAAACCCGCTCGTACATAATATTACCAATGTAGTGGTCACCAATTTTACCGCAAATGGTCTTTTAGCACTTGGAGCTTCACCGGTGATGGCTTATGCTCCGGAAGAAGTGGCAGATATGGTGAGAATTTCACGTGCGCTAGTTCTAAATATCGGGACATTAAACAAGGACGTGGTCAGCTCGATGATCTTAGCTGGAAAAACAGCCAATGAGCTGGGAGTTCCGGTGATATTCGACCCCGTTGGTGCAGGAGCTACGCTGTTCCGTACGGAAATGGCACAAAAGATAATCGAAGAAGTGAAGGTATCTGTTATTCGCGGAAATGCTGCAGAAGTCGCCAATGTTCTAGGCGAAAAGTGGGAGATCAAGGGCGTGGATGGCGGTGCACATCAGGGAAGTAATGTCGAATTGGCTGTCACCGCGGCGCAAAAGCTGCATACCACTGTCGTGATTACCGGGAAAGACGATGTACTGACAGATGGGGAGACGACGTATTTGGTCTCCAATGGTCACCCTCTGTTAACAAAAGTGACAGGAACAGGCTGTCTGTTAACCTCTGTCATTGGAGCCTTTGCTGGAGTGGAAAAGGACTTACTGCTTGCTGGGTTGTCTGCGCTAACCTTTTATGGAATCGCAGCGGAAAAAGCATTCGAAAAAGCGGGTGATTTGGGACCTGGCAGCTTCCAAATTGAATTTTTAAATCAACTATCACACGTTTCTTCAGAGGATATTCAACAATTAGCGTCATTCAAACAAGTATAAGGAGTGTACATCATGAAAAAAGCATTAACGATTGCTGGGTCTGATAGCGGCGGCGGTGCAGGAATTCAGGCAGATTTAAAGACTTTTCAAGAGTTAGAGGTTTTCGGGATGTCAGCACTGACAGCCGTTACTGCCCAAAATACTTTGGGGGTTCAAGCTGTCTATCCGATGACTGCTGAGGCAGTTAGTAAACAAATACAATCGATTGGCGAAGATATGGGTGCAGACGCCGTTAAAACAGGAATGCTGTTTAATGCAGAAATCATTAAAGCTGTTTCTGAGCAAATAGAACACTACAACTGGCAAAATGTCGTGGTTGATCCCGTGATGATTGCAAAGGGCGGGGCGTCCCTGCTCCAATTGGAGGCCATTTCGGCATTGAAAAAGTATTTGTTACCACTGGCGATGGTGATTACACCTAATATTCCTGAAGCGGAAGTTTTAACAGGGATCTCGATTCGAACAGATGAAGATAAAGAGGAAGCGGCTAAATATCTTTATAATTTAGGAGTTAAACATGTGGTCGTAAAAGGCGGGCATGATGAAGACCGTAATGTGTCGGTAGATCTATTATATGATGGGATGGAATTTAAGACCTTTACGAGTAAAAGAATTCCTACAAAGAATACTCACGGAACAGGATGTACGTTTTCAGCGGCTGTTACCGCAGAACTAGCCAAAGGTTTAAGCGTTTATGAAGCTGTATCAAAAGCGAAGCATTTTATCCAGGCTGCCATAGAAGATCAGCTGCTGATTGGTCAAGGTCATGGACCAACCAATCATTGGGCATATCGAAAAAGAATGGTGGCGATGAGGTAGGTGACCAGCATGAATATTCGCAATAGTGATTCAATAAAAGAGGCATTGAAAGTTTACTTTATCATGGGCAGTCCCAACTGCAAGGACAATCCAGCGTGCGTGTTACAAGAAGCGATGGAAGGGGGAATTACCCTTTTTCAATTTCGCGAAAAAGGTACCGGAGCTTTAACAGGGAATGCAAAAGTTGAACTGGCCAAAGAACTTCAGCAAAAATGCAGAGAGCACCAGATACCTTTTATTGTGAATGACGATATCGATTTGGCTATTGCACTTAACGCGGACGGTGTTCATATCGGACAGGAAGATGAGCCGCCAGCGGAAGTCAGAAAGAAGATTGGCCATGATAAAATCATTGGAGTTTCTGTACATAGTTATGATGAGGCCATTACCGCGTTGGAGGGAGGAGCCGATTACTTTGGAATCGGCCCGGTTTTTCCAACGAAAACAAAAAAAGACGCCAAACCTTCAAATGGGACGAAGTTAATTGAGGAATTGCGTGACAGAGAAATAAGTATTCCGATTGTCGGAATTGGCGGAATTACTGCGGAAAACGCAGGGTCTGTGATCCAAGCAGGAGCTGATGGAGTATCGGTCATTACAGCAATTAGCCATGCTGCTTCTGTTACAGAAGCAGCTAGGAATTTAAGAAAAAGTGTTTTTGAAGGTTACTAGTCTATTAATCTATACTATGAGACCAAACTTATCTAAAAGTTCCTGAAAAAGGGTCACATGAATTGTCAATGAGACCTATAGCTTTCTATTAAAATTTCATACTTGCACTGGGGGAGCCGAAACTGGCTGAGATTAGACGATCTATCGTCTTAAACCCCTGAACCTGATCTGGGTAGTACCAGCGTAGGGAAGTGAACGATACGTCCATGAACTGTTTGAACCATCATGGTATGTATTAACCGGTAATCCCCCAGTGCTTATTAAAAAATTGGAGGGATTTTTTTTTATGAGAAAAACACACAAACTCACATTGACAGCGATGATGATCGCGATTGGCACACTTTCGAGTAATTTATTGTTTATTCCGGTTGGGTTCACAAAGGTGTTTCCGATTCAGCATTTCTTGAATGTTTTGTCTGCAGTCCTGCTAGGACCGGTGTATGCTGTTGCCCAGGCACTATGTGTCTCAATCCTGCGAAATATCATGGGAACTGGCTCCATCTTTGCCTTTCCAGGAAGTATGGTGGGTGCCTTGCTGGCAGGGCTCCTCTTTATGAAAACCAGAAAGATTTATATGGCTTTTTTCGGCGAGGTCATTGGAACGGGCATTCTTGGCGCGATTCTTTGCTACCCAATCGCCACATTAATAATGGGTCAGGAAGCAGCCGTGTTTGGATTTATCCCGTTATTTATTTTTAGCTCGATCGCGGGTGCACTTATTGGCGCGATTATCTTATCTGTCTTTTTAAAGAAGAAAGTAGCTGTATTTACTCAAAATGGCACGACGTTGAAATAGAAAGGAAGTATCATCATGGAACAGCAGCAAATCATAAATCAACTTCTTACGATCTTACAATCAGATTCGCTATCAGACGAAGAATTTAATCGAAATGCCTTACAACTATTCGCCTACCAGTACACAAATAACCTTCCATTTCGGAAGTTCTGCCAGCAAAAAGGCAAAACGATCCGGACGGTGAAATCATGGAAGGACATTCCAGCGGTGCCGATTAATGCTTTTAAAGAGGTTGACCTAACCTGCACGCCGACAGAAGAAGCAGAAAGGTATTTTATGACAAGCGGCACCACACAAGGTGTGAAAGGGAAGCACTACCATCCGACCTTACAAGTATGGAATCTTTCGATGAAAACCTATTTCAAACAGCGTTTTATGAAAGAAACGGAAAAAATTCGCATGGGTATTCTATTCCCGACCGAGGAAGAAATGCCAAATTCCTCATTAGCCCGGTATTTAGCGCTTGCAAAACAGGAGTTTGGCACGGAAGAGAGTCACTATCTTCTAGGAGAAAATGGGATTGAGCTTGAGAGGCTGATTCAAGAATTGGAACAGGCAGAACGCTCAGGTGAGCCTTATGCATTGTTAGGGGCCTCGTTCAGTTTTGTTCATCTGTTCGAAGAACTAGAAAACATCGGCCGCAGCTTTCAATTACCGGATGGAAGTAAGATTTTAGATACAGGTGGATTTAAAAATCAGTCAAAAGAATGGGAACTGGATGATTTTTATCATGAGTTATCAAGATTATTAGGTGTTCCGCGAAAAGATTGTATCAATATGTACGGTATGACGGAGTTAAGTTCACAGCTCTATGACTCTGGAAATGAACAGGTTCCATCTGTTAAATCCGGTCCTCATTGGCTAAAGACGAGAATTATACACCCGTTAACAGGTGAAGAAGTGTCTGAGGGGGAACGCGGGGTTATTGTCCATTGTGATCTGGCAAACTTTAATTCTGTCACGACTATTTTGACGGAAGACATAGGCATGAAAGTTGGGGAGGGCTTCCTTCTATTAGGCAGGGTCCAAGGAACAGAGGCAAAGGGCTGTTCAATTGCCGTTGAAGAATTTATAAAGGCAGCCACGGAGCCAGCACAATGAGAGAAATAGTTGGATACCTTCCTGATATCGGGGAAGAAATCATAGAAACCAAGATCCTTACCTTTACCAGAAAGGGTGAAGTGCTGGAGGTTGAAGCCCCGCTTCTTACTATAGAGCAAATGCAGCAGGTAACAGAAAAGGTGAAAAGAGCCAGTACCGAAGTATTAAAAAATATGAGTATTGCGGAGATTATTTCCATTATTGACACAGCGATTGAAGTACTACTTGACCGAAATTCAACTTACCGGAAAAAAGCGGAACAGCTGCTGCCAATTGTTACGGGTTACGATAAAGAAATGATTCGCCTGGGACTTACTTCCTTTTTGAAAAAGTTCCGAAAACATGAGCTGCAGCGCTTCGTGGTTGAGGACTTAGGAAATCCCATACTGTTCGATGATTTTCAGCCTCGGGTAAAAAAAGGTTATTCGAAAGCGGTGGGACCTGAATTGATTCTCCATGTATGGGCTGGAAATGTACCAGCACTCCCATTATGGAGTCTCATTTCCGGATTATTGGTTAAGTCTGGCAACATTGGGAAGGTATCTAGTGCCGAGCCTTTGTTTGCAGGCTGGTTCGCACAGGTTTTGGTCGAGGTGGCTCCCCAATTTAAAGACTGCCTGGCGGTTGTCTGGTGGAAGGGCGGAGATGAGGCACGAGAAAAGGAGATTTTTAGATATTCAGATGTGGTGGTCGGCTATGGAAGTAATAGTTCACTAGAATCGATGAGTCGTAGAATCCCTGTCACCACTCGTTTCCTGCCATTTGGACATAAAGTCAGTTTCGGGGTCATTAGCCATTCGGCGCTGGACTCACGAAAAGCATTGACGACTGCTCATCATGCGGCATTTGATATCATCCAATTTGATCAACAAGGCTGTTATTCCCCGCATATTTTCTATGTTCAAAAAGGGGGTAATGTATCACCCGCTGAGTTTGCGCAGTATCTTGCACAGGAACTGGAAAGTTATCAAAAACGTTACCCTAGGCGCACTCTTACACTAGAAGAAATGACAGCCGCCGTATATTGGCGTAACCAGGAAGAAGTATCTTCTTTTACAAACCCTACTAAACAAGTATTCGGTCAAACTGAAAACCATTGGACCGTTGTTTATGAAGAAGGTGCTGCGTTCTCACCGACTTGTTCGAATCGTGCGGTGAAAGTGATTGCTTTTGAAGAGATAGAAGACATTTTGCCAAGTATGCAGCCCTATCGCAAATTCTTACAGAGTGCTGGTATTGCTGCAGCTCCGAAGGAACTGTTTCGTTGGGCTGAAAAGTTAGGGAATATCGGTGTAACAAGAATTACTGCTCTAGGTAAGATGACTTCTCCTGAATCAGGCTGGCATCATGATGGCCGGTTTAATTTACTAGATTTGGTTCAAATGGTTGATATCGAGCATTCAGCGGAAGAGTATGCAGAATATTTTGCAGCGTATATCGATTAGGAGGCATGGAATGGCTTATTTAAGTTTACAAGATGTTCGTTACAGCTATGCAAAAAATAACCTGATTGTCGATGCCGTAAGTTTCGATGTAGAAAAAGGAAAGTTTCACAGTTTACTAGGTAAAAGCGGCTGTGGAAAAACCACGTTATTAAAGCTGGCTGCAGGATTAATAACCCCAGATGAGGGTCGTATTCTGTTACAAGGTGAAAGGATAAAACCTTCAGAAAAAATAGGCTTTGTATTTCAGGCACCAACTTTATTGGAATGGAAAACAGTAATGGATAACGTTCTTTTACCCGTATCTCTTAAACATAAAGTAACAAAAGAACATGTAGAAAAAGCAGAATCCCTTTTGGATCTAATGGGGCTGTCGCATTTAACAAAGGAATACCCAACTCGTTTATCTGGCGGTCAGCAAAGTCGTGTATCGATTGCAAGAGCGCTCATGGGATCGCCGACCCTGCTTTATATGGATGAGCCTTTCTCAGCACTTGATGCCATCACAAGAGAGGAGCTTCAAGATGATCTTCTCCGGCTTTGTGAACTCCACCAAATGACGGTGTTGTTTGTTACCCATGATATTTCAGAAGCGGTCTATTTATCAGACAGGATTGCTGTTATGGATAAAGGGAGAATCATCGATGAATTTTTTGTGGATTTACAAGACCGGCACACACCAGATAGTCGATATTCCGGGCAGTTTAGTCAGCTTTGCCTGGAAATCCGGACTGCCATTAGTGGAGGACAAAAATGAAAAATGTTTCGATTTATTCGTGGTTATTATTCATTTTGATTCTATTACTCTGGGAAATGCTGGCCAAGCAAATGTCCGAGCTGGTCCTTCCAGCACCGTCCGTTGTGGTCACCACACTGTTAGAAGGATTAACGAGCGGTTACTACACTCCCCATATTCTCCGAACAAGTTTGGAGATTGTCATCGGCCTTTTTCTTGGGAGTTTGTTAGGAATCCTTACGGGAATTTGGATGGGTGAAGTTGAGTTTATCCGAAAGCTATTATTTCCTTATGTGATAGCAAGTCAAGCTGTTCCCAAACTTGCACTGGCACCATTATTTATTCTTTGGTTTGGTTTTGGAATGACGTCCAAGGTTGTGATCACCGCATTAATATGCTTTTTCCCGTTAATGGAAAATACCGTTACGGCCATTCAATACACCGATCCTAAAAAATTAGAACTGTTTCGAATGTTAGGGGCCAACCGATGGCAGACCTTGTTTAAATTAAAAATACCTGCTGGGCTGCCCAGTATCATGGCTGGTTTTCGGGTTGCCGTTGTTCTCGCTGTTGTTGGTGCCGTAGTGGGTGAATTTATTGGAGGCAGTGAGGGATTAGGCGCTTTGATTATCGCCTCTCAAGGGATGATGGATACACCGTTAATGTTTTCGGTGCTCATATTAATCACCATACTTGGAACTTTTCTCTATCAACTGATTTATTTTATTGAACGTCGCTTATTTAAATACAGAAACCATTAAGGAGCTTATTACAAATGAAATTGAAACGAAGTATTACAGCAGTTGCCATCATCCTTGTATTGTTTTTAACCGCTTGTGGTTCAAATGTTAATCAGCAAGCTGCTGCAGGAACAGAACTGGATACAGTAAAAATCGCCAGCTGGAGCCAGCCGATTTCAGAGCAAACGAACCTGCTTGTAAGTGAGGAAAAAGATTTTTTTAAAAATGAAGATTTAGATGTTGAATTTATTCCGGGTGCAGGAGGCGGAGATGCCATCAAAAATATTCTTTCAGGTAAGGCCGATATTGCCTTTACTGATCCTGGTTCTCTCTATTTTGCCTTAAACCAAGGGGAGAAATTGAAGGTTATTTATAATATTTATCCTCAAAACGTATTCAATGTTGTTTCTTTAAAGGAAAGCAATATCACGAAACCTGAGGATTTAAAGGGGAAGAAGATTGGCGTATATAGCCTTTCCAGTGGTACACGGCAAAATCTTCTTGTTCTATTGAACCAAGCAGGCCTTTCCGAAAAGGACGTTACGATAGTTGAAACAGGTCTTTTGAATTTTGCGCCGTTAATGCAAGGTCAGGTCGACGCAACAGCAGCGACAGACACAGGCTTAGTGACAGCAGCAGAAAAGGGATTGGCGGATGTCAATGTACTGGAAGTGAAAGATTATCTTAATATCCCAAGTGATATCTTCGTGGTCACAGAAAAAACGTACAATGAAAAAAAGGATATGCTGAAAAAATTTATTAAAGCCTATCAAACGAGTGCGGAGTGGATGCTCAGCCAGCCAGAGGAAGCTGCTGCCTTAGCCGTAAAACATGCGATTGACGGCAAGGATGAAAAACACAATTTAGAAATTATTAAACTGCGAAATGAAGCCAGTATTTCGGAGGCAGCAAGCGAAAGAGGCTTAGGTGCATTAGAAGTGGATGTTTTGCAGCAGGGTGCTGATATCTATCATGAGCTGGGACTAATTGATAAGGAATTACCTATGTCTGAATTTATCGTCGAAGACTTTACGAAATAGGGTGAGCTTGTGAGAAAATTTGAGAATAAAACCGTATTAGTTACAGGTTCAAGCAGAGGAATCGGTGCTGCGATCGCCAAAGGTTTCGCAGCAGAAGGGGCCATGGTCATTGTTAATTACGTTCAAAATCAAGAAGCTGCCGAAAAAACAGTGGCTTCTTGTCTTGAGCTTGGTGGTGATGCATGGGCGATTCAAGCAGACGTTAGGTCCGAATATGATGTTAAACGTATGATGGAGCAAATTGAGCTAGAAGCAGGAAAATTAGATGTAGTCGTCAATAATGCCTTTAAACCCTATGTCTTTAATCCCGATACCCGAAAAATGTTCTCGCAATTAAAATGGGAAGACTATCAAGAACAAATCGATGGAGCAGTAAAAGCTACTTACAATGTATGTCAACAAGCCATACCCTTAATGAAAAAACAAAACAGTGGAAGCATTGTTAATATCGTAACAAACTTAGTACAACGGCCGCTCATTCCTTATCATGACTATACAACGGCTAAATCAGCATTAATTGGGTTTAGCCGCAATTTGGCCGTTGAAGTAGGGGCATTTGGGATTCGAGTGAATTGTGTGGCACCTGGTTTGGTGTATCCAACTGATGCAAGCAGAGAAACGAAAGAAGAAGTAAAAGAAATGATTATTGCTCAAACACCGCTTAGAAGAATTGCACAACCTGAAGATATCGTCGGGCCTGTCCTGTTCTTATCCTCGGAATGGAGTCAGTTTATGACAGGGCAGACATTGTTGGTTGATGGCGGGCTCGTCATGAGTTAGGTAAGTCTGCGCAAAATCTTATGTAAATGATATATAGAATAATAGAGGCCACATAGGTGGGCCTCTATTCCTATTTATTCTGAGATCATTCTTTTCTCAACCTTGAAGGTTTGAAACAATAAAATAGGCTTTTATATGTGTAGCAATACCCACCCATTGTACATATTTTGTTGGGGAAGGTATAGCGGTATTTACCTATTTTTCTAGTTTGTTCCGTGCCCGTTTCAAGTTGCTGCTGCCCTTGTTTAAATATATAAGGAGGTATTGAAAATGAATGATTTCCAAAGTCAACTCCAGGGGTTAAGTCTTGGGGATTTCCAAGCAACCCAAGCAGTTCCTTACGACCAAACCCAATATTATGGTGATCAAGATCGAATTTTCCTTGGTGTGGGTGGTTTTGGCCGATGTTCTAGCTGTTTTAGTTGTTTTAGCTGTTTTAACTGCTTTAATTGCTTTAATTGTTTCCATAATTGTTTCCATAATTGCTTCCATAATTGCGGGGGACATCGTTGCCATAATTGTGGCGGCGGACATCGCTGCGGAGGACACAATTGCGGAGGCGGCCATCGTTGTGGTGGCGGAGGCCATCGTTGCGGCGGTTGATGGCTTTCGATTTGTAAGAAAAACTCAATTTAAAATGGAAGGAGAAAAGCCCCAACAATTGTTGTTGGGGCTTTTCTCTACAGAATTAACATAAGGGACAAATTGAGATACATAAGATGATAGAGATGATAAATAAATTTGAAGATAGCTACGGCTAAGGAGGAACGAAATGACCAATATGAACCCTTCTATGCGTCTGAAGGTGAAGAGGGACACGTTTTTTCTCCCTGATCCTAACAGCGGTGTGTATTTTCGGAACAATGTAAGCTCATTCCGTATGGAAGGCAGTATGATTGAGCAATGGGTTGAAAAGCTGTTACCGATGTTTAATGGTGAGTACACCTTGGAGTATTTGACAACCGGATTGCCGGGGGCATACCGAGATAGAGTGTATGAAATTGCAAAAACATTATATCGAAATGGGTTTGTTCGAGACGTGAGCCAAGATCGTCCTCATCAATTGAAAGAACAGGTTATAAAAAAATATGCTTCTCAAATTGAATTTATTGATAATTTGGTTGAATCGGGAGCATTCCGTTTTCAGACCTATCGTCAGGCGAAAGTGTTGGCAGTAGGCTCTGGTCCTTTTTTTGTTTCATTGGTTGCGTCATTACTAGATTCCGGATTGCCCAAGTTCCAAATCCTAATCACTGACAGTGTTCAGACCAATAGACAGCGGTTGATGGAACTCGAGGCACATGCCCGTAAAACAGACCCTGATGTGGAGATAGAGGAGGTCACACTAAACAAGCAGGTGGAAAGCTCCTGGGAGGAAATAGTGAAACCGTTTGATTATATTTTATATGTGTCAGAACAGGATGATGTAGAGGAACTCCGACTTCTACATAGGGTTTGCAAGGAAGAGAAGAAAGTGTTTCTCCCTGCTATTTGTTTAGAGCAGGCGGGTTTAGCGGGTCCCTTAGTACATTCAGACTCAGAGGCGGACTGGGAGTCTGCATGGCGCCGTATTCACCAAGAGGCTCTCTTAAGTGAACAGAAATTTTATGCTTCTTCTTCGACACCCTTAGCAATGCTGGCGAATGTTGTCGTATTTGAGTTGTTTAAAGACGTTACGGGTGTGACCGAAAAGGAACAGAAGAATCAATTCTTTCTTCTAGATTTGGAAACGTTAGAAGGAAACTGGCATTCTTTTATGCCTCATCCGCTGGTGGCAGGAGAAACATCTTCTAGATTGGTGGAAGATATAGATATACGACTAGCACAAGGAACCGAAAGAGGAGAGCCGGGTAAATTACTCCTTTCCTTTAACCATTTGACATCTAAGGTATCCGGAATTTTTCACATTTGGGAGGAGGGTGATTTAAAGCAGCTGCCATTGGCTCAGTGCCGAGTTCAGCCAGTTAACCCATTGGCATATAGGCCAGCTGACCTATTGGGTGATATTGTCTGTACAGGTCTGACACATGAGGAGGCAAGAAGGGATGCGGGTTTGTCAGGAATTGAAGCGTATGTATCACAACTAATCGGATTGCTAGATCTACCTCCGGAAGCTGAGGTGGGAGCAGGTGAAACATTCTCGGAAAGTGTTTGCCGAGGATTGCAAAGATTCTTGTACGAGGAGTTGATCAAACAAAGCCTTGAACAGGAGTATTCCGTACTCCCAGCGCAGTTAAATACGATAGAAGATGAACGCTGTCAGTTTTATTTGCAGGCACTGACGACGTTGCGGGGAGCACCGACAATAGGTATTGGCGAAGAAGTGTCTGGATTCCCGGTTGTGTGGGTTGGTACAAATGACGGATGGTTTGGCAGTGTCGATTTGAATATCACAATGGCATTACGAAATGCTCTTCAACAGGCAATTTTCACTGTGCAAAATGAAGAGGAATTCGATATGGAACGAGCATTGGAGGTTTCATCCATGATTCTGGATGAAAAAGTGCCGCTAAGGATTGAAATTCCTGCGTGTCAAGAGAGAATACAGTCTGAGAACTTGCTGAATGCTATGAAAATTTTGGAACGGAACGGAAAGCAGTTGTTTGCATATGAATTAGAACTAGAACCCTTTTTGAAAGAGGGATTGGCAGGGATATTTGCGGTATTGGTTCAAGAGGAGGGGTTAACGTGAGTCCTGTCATGTTGGTTGTAGGAGAAGGGCTGCTGGCAGACCACATTTGTGAAGAACTTTCATCTCAATACTTTATATTTCGACAAACTGATTTCGGAGCAATCGTACCCGGAAGTATTGATTTGGCGTTGGTGTTACATGATGCATGGAATCCCTCTGTTCATCAAAAAGCAGAAGAGGTGTTTCAACGAACCAATACTCCCTGGCTGAGAGGTTTTGTTACTTTTGGAGAGGGCGTAATAGGACCACTTGTTCGCCCAAGTAGGTCAGGGTGTTCACAATGTACAGATATGAGGCGTCATATGACAGGACACGACCGGAGAGAGATGTGGGAGATACAAAAAAGGTTAGAGTTAACAGGAGAAATGCAGCAGGAAGCTTGGGCAACACGTACAGGTCTTTTACACTTGGCCCACCTGGTCGAGGCGGAGGTTCAAAGAATTATTCAAGGTGATCAGGCCCAATCTGAAGGAAAGGTATGTTTTCTCAACCTGAAAACGTTGAAGAGTTCCTGGCACAGGTTTTTGCCGGTCCCTTTGTGTCAGGTTTGTAGTCAATTACCTGACGATTCACCAGCCATGGCTCGAATTTCTCTGCAGCAAAGTCCGAAGGTTTCCAACGACAGTTTTCGCAGCAAGTCGTTAGATGACCTAAATAATGTTCTCGTAAAAGACTATCTGGATTCCCGAACAGGCCTTTTGAATAATAAAATGGTTAACCTCGTGCACACTTTTGCGGATGTAAGTGTTAATTTGCCTTTGTTCGAGGGCGACGAGGGAACAGCAGGACGGACTAACTCCTTCGCGGTAAGTGAGTTAACGGCCATTTTGGAAGGGTTGGAGCGATACTGTGGACTAGAGCCCCGTGGCAAAAAGACAGTGGTCCATGACAGTTATAACCATTTGAAAAATCAAGCACTCAATCCGATCGAGGTTGGTGTACACGCCAAAGAACAGTATGAGAGACCTGGTTTTCCATTTACAGAATTTGATCCAGATCGCTCGATTGATTGGGTATGGGGATATTCGTTTTTGCAAGAGCGATCGATTCTGGTTCCAGAGCTGCTTGCCTATTATAGTTTGGGCTGTGGATCACGAGGGTTTGTCTATGAAACTTCCAATGGATGTGCGTTGGGCGGAAGTCTAGAAGAGGCTATTTTCTACGGTATTTTGGAAGTGGTGGAACGTGATTCGTTCCTGATGACTTGGTACGCGCAGATGTCCCTCCCGCGTATTGATCCTAACTCCATTGAAGACCAAGAGCTTCTGTTAATGATTGAACGGATGCGTGCGGTCGCGGGATATGATCTATATTTGTATAACTCTACGATGGAGCATGGAATTCCAAGTATTTTGGCCATAGCGAAAAACCGAAAAGAAAAAGGGATGAATCTTATCTGTGCGGCCGGATCTCATTTGGATCCAATACGGGCAGTGAAATCGGCGGTTCATGAGTTAGCTGGTATGATGCTGTCTTTGGATGAGAAATTAGAGGCGAACCAGGAGGAGTATGTACGAATGTTGCATGATTCGTCCTTGGTGCAACAAATGGATGATCATGGAATGCTTTACGGTTTGCCGCAAGCTGAAGAGCGCCTGCAGTTTTTGCTGGACGATCGTCGTCCATTGCGGTCATTTAACGAAGAATTCAAGTGGAGGTCAACACATTTTGATCTGACCGATGATCTACAGGAAATTCTTCAAGAGTTTCGCCGATTAAATCTCGATGTGATTGTGGTTGACCAAACGACACCTGAAACGGCCCGAAACGGACTGTATTGTGTAAAAGTGCTGATTCCGGGGATGCTGCCGATGACATTCGGACATCACCTAACTCGGGTAACAGGGCTGGAGAGGGTGTTCAAGGTACCTATGGAACTAGGTTATTCAAATGAACCGCTGACAGCCGAACAGCTCAATCCACATCCTCATCCGTTTCCATAAGCAGTCACTAGGAGGATAGAGTATGATTCTAGATGAGTTTCTGCACAATTTGCATTTTGACATAGATAAGGCAAGCATACCCAATTGGGAAGTGGATTGGGAAGATGGACCACTTCCTTATAAATTATACCGTGGATTGCCTGTTGTCCCATTTTCTCTAGAAGTACCACTGACACTTGAAGAACAGAAACAACCTTTACTACCTGACCTGTGTAATGTGGGGCATTTTCTATGGTATGTTTACGGCCTTACTCAATTTAGCCAATCCCTCATTAACATGGATTCTACAGAGATAAAAGCAGAACTAATGCAATCAAAAAGGAGGTTTGCTCCTTCGGGTGGAGCACTGTATCCAAACGAATTATACGTCTATTTAAAAATCGAGGATTTGCCAATAGGGGTTTATCATTATGATGTGGCACACCATCGCTTAGTATTGCTGCGGGAAGGAAATTTTGATTCCTATATTGCCAGGGCTCTTGGTAATCGATGTGATATTTCAGCATGTTTTGGGACGGTTTTTGTATCGACCATGTTTTGGAAAAACTTTTTTAAATACAACAATTTTGCCTACCGACTGCAGGGGCTGGATGCGGGTGTGTTAATTGGACAATTATTGGAAGTATCGAAACGGTTTGGCTTTGAATCTGGGGTATACTTCCAATTTCTTGATCGGGCCATAAATCATTTGCTTGGATTATCTGAACAAGAGGAGAGCGTATATGCAGTCATCCCGTTATCGGTGGAACCAACCATTTGGTCAGCCAATGGGAGAGAAATGGACAGAATGGTATCTTCAGCAGAGTTGTGCCAAGAATTAAAATCGATTGAGCCGAATCATTACGTCCGGTCACAAAGGGTTAAAGAGTATCCGATGTTAACCAAGTTAAATGAAGTTTCCATGTTGGATTCTACAACAAATTTTCAGTTGATCGAGGCGAAGGAAAATGTGATTAGTGATGGTCAAGCCGTATCTCTGCCTCATGTGGAGAGGTTGTCTTATGATCTGGGATCTGCTTGTCGAAACCGATTTTCTCCAGATATGGATTTCATTTTGGGAAAGGTAACTCAAGTCGAACTGGCAAATCTGCTACAAGCGGCAACGGATTCCTTTTTGTACCGAAATGATTTGGAGGCAGTCTATCAGAAGCACGAGCCACGTGTCTCGCTGAATCTCTGTTTGTATAATGTTGAAGGAATTCCTAATGGTGCGTATCAATATGACAGCACTGCTCATGCATTACGTCAGGTCCATCTCGGAGATCATCGACTTCTGCTGCAATCGGGTATGTCGTTATATAATGTAAATTTGCTCCAAGTACCACTCTGCATACATGTCACAGGAGTTAAGGATTACTATAAAACTACACTCGGATACAGAGGATATCGAATCCAACAAATGGAGGCAGGTATGCTCGTGCAACGATTACTCTTATCGGCAGGAGCCAGTGGAATGGGAGGGCACCCGCTCCTCGGATATGATTCCAACCTGTGTGATGAAATTTACAAGCTGGAACCACAAGGAAAAACCAGCTTAATTCAAATTCCGATTGGTCCCTATCGACATCGTCCTTGGTTATTGGGAGGTTTGAGTAGTTAATAGCTTAATTTATTAATAGCCGTGTAAGAAATAACCTGGATGAATGAAACAAAAGACGCAGCAAAATAAACATCAACTTTGCTAAGGAGCTTGAAACTTAAAAAGTAAGGTAAAAAATACATTTGTAGAACAGGTTTAAGAAGAATAACAGAAGAATAAAAGTAAAAAAGTGACGGCATTTCTAACAGTTTTATAGAAATGTCGTTTGTTATTACATAGTTTTAAAAAAACAAACATTATTTAAGGACGCTGAAGTATAATGAAGACGAAGAAAGAGACAAATGTAATCTCTACACATAGCAAGGAATGTTTGCCAAAGTAATTATTACAGTTATATGTGAACGAGTATATGTATTAGATAAAGACTAAACGATTCAAGATAGAGGAGGTTTTAATAGATGGACCAGTATCCAACGCTAATTGAAATCTCGGAGGATATCTATCAACTCGTTGTTCGGTATCCGTTTGGAATGTATGAAATGAACAGTTATCTATTTAGAGGAGAAAACGGTTTTACGATTGTCGATACAGGCAGTGAAGCAAAAGAATCCATCGATTTATGGGAGAAAACATTAGCATCAGGAATTACTGTCGAAAAATTAGTGTTAACACATGCCCATCCAGATCATTGTGGACTTGCTAGATGGTTTCAGGAAAATCATCGCGTTCCTGTCTTTATTTCCAGTTTAGGTTACCAAGAATTACAGAAAAAACGAAACTATCATAGGGTCAATTGGCTTCACAGTTTTCTGAAATCGCATGATTGCCCTGAAATTTCTCAAAATATGGGTAATTCTGAAGCGGCTGCCTATGAATTTGAACCTGATGGAGTGTTTGAAAACAAGCAGTCTATCAAGCTAGGAAACGAAAGGTATGAAACCATTTGGACTCCTGGACATTCTTATGACCATTTCTGTTTTTATAATCAGAATCAGCAGGTAATGCTGACAGGGGACCATGTGTTAGCTGGTCTTTCACCAATCGTAGCACTTTGGTCGGAGTACGATGAGAATCCAATAAAAGATAATTTTGACTCCTTGGAAAAATTAAAAATATATCCTTCCAAGCTTGCACTTCCTGGTCATGGCGGACTGATTTACAACTTAAATGAACGGATCGATGAAATGATAAAGAGTCACAGGTATCGTTTACAGCAAATTTTACATTTTGTTGGGAACGAAGAAAAAACAGCATGGCAAGTTTGTCAGGATCTATATGGTTCTCTCAGTGATACCAAATTCTTTGCTCCTCTTATGGCCACGATCGCAAGACTTATTTTCCTTGAAAAAAGCGGGGAACTACATAGTGAGTTGAGAAACGGGAAAGTGTATTATAGTCATGTAAGTAAATAGTAAACCATTTAATGATTTTGAATGAGTGTATTATCATTAGAATTCTTACCCATGATCAGGACATCCTATGACCAGGAGGGATTGATCATGGGTTTTCGGGTTTTATTACTATTCATCTTCATCTGTTTTCAGTTTTCAATGATGGTCAGTGCTGAAGTTCCACTAACGGCTGCATTTATCCGCGACCATCAGCTATGGATTAAAAAAGGAGATCAAGAAGTTCAACTCACAAAAGGTCAATATGTGTATTCTCCAAAATGGTCATATGATGGTCGTTTTATTGCGTATATTGATGGTGATGAGCAGGAAGAGAAATCAAATTTATTCATTTATGACACAAAGGAAAAAGAAAGCTACCAGCCTTATGTAACCATTGAAACATCAGATTTTAAGTGGTCCCCGGTAAAAAATCAACTAGCCTACAATTCCGGCGGTGTATTGAATGTTACGAAAGAAAAGAATGGCCGGCCGCATGGATTTGAAAATGTTTCTTTAGGTGTAAGTGATTTTGAATGGTTTCCGAACGGGAATGAATTTATTGTTTCCTCCCAAGCCAATTTACTTCCTACCGGTTGGGGACCAGTTCACCTGTTTAGAGTTCCTGTGGATGCCAATCTTAATACAGAGAAAATGAAGCCCTTTTATACGATTCAAACTGATGAATCTGATTTGTTTGCGATATCTGCTGATTATTTTAAATGGAGTTTTGATGGAAAGTGGGTTAGTTTTTTAGCAATGCCTACTGCTTCCTGGTCAAACGATAGCAATACCTTATGTGTTTTATCATCACAAGGAGATCAATTTCAAGCTGTTGGAAAAATGCTTTGGTATAAAGATTGGATTAAGTGGTCAGCTTCAGCCAATCAACTCGCCTATATTTCAGGAGAAGGCAGATTTTTTGTTGAAAACAAAAAAACGAAAATTGCTGATATGCCAAGTTCATTACAACAAAAGGAATATACACCTAAAGGCTTCGTTGACCTTGATTTAGAATGGTTCACTCCAGATAGTGTAATTGTAGCTCGTGCGAAAGAGAATAAGGAGTGGCACGAAGGACCTGTCCCTGCTATGTTTACAGCACTTTATGCGATTAATATTAAATCAGAAGAACAACAGCAGATTTCCTTTCCAAAAGAGAATGAACTGGATGTGGATCCGCAGGTTCTTGGGTCTCATATTACTTGGTTTCGCAAAAAGGGTAAGGAACTTAAAGGGGATGTATGGGTGAAGGATGAAATAAATGGAAAAGAGAGTATTTGGCTGAATAATGTTGATTATGCTCCAGTGTTTTATATACAGAAGTAAATGTTCGCGAAAATGTATTACTCATTCAGCTAAATGCATACTAATTAGTATTAATCGACCCTTTGGTTTTACCTTAGGGGTTTAGGTGGAATCATTCATGTATATGTTATTTTATTTATTATTAGCCATAATTGGCGGGACTTGTATTGGGTTACAAGCAGGCATAAATGGTGTGTTGGGAAAAAGGATTGGAGTAATAGAGGCTTCATTTGTTTCATTTTTTATCGGAACGATTATTCTATTATTACTCGTTATCTTTGCGGGTAAAGGGAACATTTTAAATGTAACCACCGTACCGAAATGGCAGCTGCTGGGTGGAGCGCTTGGAGTTGCTTATGTTTCTATTATGGTAGCGATTGTACCTAAAATTGGAGTCGCATCCTCCATCACAGCAGTCATTGTTGGACAGTTAATTATTAGTGTTACCCTTGATCATTTTGGAATCTTCACGAATCAACGAATACCGATTGATTGGTATCGTATTTCAGGATTATGTTTATTACTTGTCTCGTTATTATTAATATTTAAAGGTAACATCAAATGGTTTTGAAAAAATAAATTATCAATTGCATTAAAAAGTGTCCCGCACCTATGAAGTACAAATGTATCCAAGGTGCAAGACGCTATTTTTAATGCATAGGGATTTTTCCTCAATTCGTCAGTGGATCATTAGGTATCAAGATTTGTTTTATTATGTGATTCTTAAATTTTGATTTTATAGCTTTATAGTTTTAATTCATATTTGTAAAATAGAAGAGTATAAGAAAAATATTGTCAGTTAAAGGGAAGTGTCAGCACATGCTTTATATCAGAAATATCGAGAAAATCATTGAAGAAACTTTAGACCATCACAAATTAGATATTAACTATGAAATTAATAATAAACTCACTGTACCTATGAGCTATAATGTTTCGACAAACACGATAAAATTTAATTATCTACAAGTTAACGGTTATATCAGTAAAATTAGGATTAAAGAGTCAGATGAAAACTTTGTTAAAATTATTCTTTATCACGTGATTGGGTATTATTTAGATTTTAAGAAAAACAAACATGATTTGAGGACCTTAAAGTATGGTGAAGACTACGAAATCGCAAAGCTTAAAATGGATATAGAAACGAATGCTTGGGTCTATGGGAGAACATTGGTGCCTGAACAATTGTTAGACTCATATGATCAAGTTCATGAATTAGATAAAGACCTAGTACATGGACAACTAACCAATATATAGTGCATTGCATTTTACTCCGTAATGAAAATTTCGCATGGTAGAACCATGTATTTTTAAAATTCATTTCACAGAATGAGAGGTGTAAATAGTTGAGAGCAGACGCTGTTTTTGAAGGCGGTGGAGCAAGGGGAATTGCTTTTGTCGGAGCCATTCAAGCCATGGAAGAGGAAAGGGTAGAATGGCAAAGAATAGCTGGAACCTCAGCAGGAGCTGTAATCGCTGCTCTTTTGGCAAGTGGCTATAAAAGCTATGAAATTAGAAAGCTTTTGAGTGAGCTGGATTTTTCTAAGCTTCGAGGCAGGACGTTCATGAACCGAATTCCCATTTTCGGCAGTTTACTTGAACTAATGTTTAATCTAGGTATATATAAAAATGATTATTTGGAAGCCTGGATCGATTCACTTCTTTTAGAAAAAGGCATTAAAACATTTGCCGATCTTCCAGAAGGGAAGTTAAAGATCATCGCTTCTGATGTTTCGAATGGGCAAATGCTTATTTTGCCGGATGATTTAGAGCGCTATGGAATGACCCCTGCAGATTTGAAGGTTTCAACCGCTGTCATGATGAGTGCATCGATTCCATTTTTCTTCCGTCCGGTTATTTGGAAATCGAAAGATCGTAATAAGTCCTACATATTAGATGGCGGTTTGCTGAGTAACTTCCCAATTTGGATTTTTGATACGCAAAACCCTCAGTTTCCAACGTTCGGCTTCCGTTTTGTAAAAGATAAAGTTAGTATAGACCCAGTAATACCAACGCCGCTGCATCTTTTCAAAAATATATTTAAAACGATGCTTCAAGCACATGATCTACGACATATGAAAGAAGACACGCTCGAACGCACAATAAAGATTCCAACTGGCGACATTAACACAACTGATTTTAAACTGAATGAGGATGAAATCGATTTTCTCTATATGTCAGGCTATACCTCTACAAAAAAGTTCCTATCAACATGGGATTTTGAGCAACATAAGGCCAATAGACTACAAAGAATAAATAGACAAGGGAGATAGAAAACGCCATTCCGGAATGAATGACGTTTTTTTCATTTCCACCATTGCCACCATTTCCTTTGCTGTGCAGCTGCAATCTGCTTTCTAGTTTCCTCCAACATGAAATTACTACGCTCCTCTAATAGCTGCTCCGTTCGTTCCACATACTTTAAGATTTGGTTCATCTTATCTTCTAGATACGCTTCCCGTACCGCTTTCTCCTTCAGTAGTTTGATCAAATCCATGTTGATTCGCTCTAAATTTTCTATCCGTTCTACCAGCTCTTCAAAATCACGATTCTGCGATATTTCCGTATCAGGTGAAGTATGTAACGGTTCATTTTCTGTAACTCCGACTGTTTTATTTTCTTCAGAAATCCATGTCATTATGGCCTGGGCTGAAAGTTCCAAGGTCATACCCTCTTGGCTGCTGAAATCTATGAATTTGCGAATCGTGTTAATATCCTTTTCAAAATAGCCCCGATGGCCCCTGTTATTTCGGTGAATAGGATACCCGTGTCCTTCTAATAGAGTGGCATACTTACGTAATGTATTGCTATCAATGCCCAGTAATTCTTGTACATGACTAGGGGAATATATTTCCATCATAACAAAGCCTCCTCTATTACTATGAATTTATGAATAATTCAAGAAATATGTAGATAAAGTTATTATAACAAGTTATATTTAAGAATTTGTCGAACAAACAGATAGTTAACGATTTGTAATTAGACTGTTAAATCATTGAAACATGGTTATCCACTATTAAATCCAGCTAACGGCAACTAAATTCAGCTATCCGCAAAAAAAATTCTATTTAACGTGATGTATATCACATCAGAAGGGGGGATGAATCCCTTAAAATAACATTAAGAAGATGACAAAGGGGGAATTTAATGTTTCTTACTTGGTTGATGTGTATCAGTTATTTTATTGGTTCCTATTATATTACTGTTGTTATTTTTGATCGGCTTAAGGAAAAAGATCAAGCTGATTTAGCTCAATTAGAATCTCAATTCAAAAACATGGCTGTGAATCCTACAAAATCTATGAAACAAGCAGTTTAAAATTTAAAATAAAACCGCGTTTAAAATGAAAGCCAAAAGGCATACTCAGGTGCCTTTTGGCTTTTTATTATGAGGATTTGTAAACGTTTTTACTATAACTAACGTATTAACTTGTAGTTGTGCTATTATTAATGTTGAAATTCGAGAGTGGAGAGGATATCCATTGAAAATTAATTCATTAATTGCCAACAATATCAACAAATTAGATGCCTCCATACCAGTAGATCAATCACTAGGAATTGCGGGATTGTCTGGTTCAGGTAAAACCACATTCTGTCAAACCATCGGTGAAGAATCAAAGAAGCGTCTTGTTTCCCTGTTACCAAAGGCTGAATATCAGTATCTATTTTCCAATATCATGGAAACGAATTTTAGTGCGATTAAGATGGAAGATATGCCGTTAGTTCTTTTTCTTGGAAAATCATCCATCTCCTCCAATCCACGTTCGACTATTGGAACACATACTGGAGTTTTTAAAGAGATCCGTGAAAGCTTTGCGAAAAAATATCATTTATCTCCAGAAGTTTTTTCCTTTAATAATGCACTAGGCTGGTGTCCAGACTGTAAAGGACGCGGAACAACAAAAAATGTTGAATGTCCAAAGTGTAAGGGCAGGCGCTTTAGCCAAGAGGTAGTACAATATAAGCTTGAACTATTTGGAAAGCCACATAGTATATCTGACGCAAACAACTTAAGCATTGAAGCTATTTTTTCTCTAGCAGAAGAGTTACATATCAGTGAAGGTAAACTACATATACTTCAAAATATTATCAATATGAATATCGGTTACTTAACCTTAAACCGGATTATGGGGACACTGTCAGGAGGGGAATTAACTCGACTTTACCTGGCAGAATTCATGGCAGCAAGTGAAAATACCGTGATTATTATCGATGAAATTTCCGTTGGTCTAGATCATCAAACACTACTGAAAATCTTAGATCAGATTAGAAAATTAGGCTATAAAAATCAAATTTGGCTCATCGATCATTCAGACACCGTACTTGACGCTACGGACGAACAATTGTTCTTTGGCCCTGGCAGCGGGAAATATGGCGGTAAAATTGTAGATGAATCACCACGTCCAAAACCTATCATTTGGGAACGAAATCCTGCATCTCCAACAGAATACTATCAATTTCGGGACCTATACTGCCGTAATATTCAAATGGCTGAAATTGAAATTCCTAAAAATAGGCTTGTCACCTTTACAGGTGAGTCTGGCAGCGGTAAATCCACGCTGGTTAATGAGTGTATCGCTAAAGATTTTTTGAAGCGTTATCCAAAGGACAAGCTGGTAATAGTTGGGCAGGATCGAAACCAATCGATCACCAGTCGTTCAACGGTGGCTACTTTTCTTGATATAAAAAGAAAACTCACCAAATATAGTGAGGATATTGACGATATTTTTCAGCGTTCGATTGAAGATATTATTGAAGAACTGCCAAATGAAGACATCGCACATAAACGCTTGAGCTTATTGATAAAGCTCGGACTTGGATATTTGACATTAGAAAGAAAGACGCAAACCCTATCGACGGGGGAATTTCAATGTGTTCATTTGGTTTCTGAACTGTTTGCTAACACCAGAAACCCTCATACGCTGTTTATTTTTGACGAGCCTTCAAAAGGGTTGTCACAAAATATCTTAAATCAATTCATCGATAGTGTTAGAGTTATACTTCAAGACGAGTCTGTCTCAATCATCATGATTGAACATAATGCCTATATGCTTGAAAGCTCTGATTATATCGTTGATTTTGGAAAAAGACAGATTGACCCAGTCACACATTTAGATGTTCAGAGTCATGATGAGTATTATCGTCATAATAAACAGGAAGAAAACGATGGGCCCATTCAAATTACTTCAACGCTTAGGCTGCAAAGTGGTGTTCGCTATCAACAAGAAAATCAAATCGCCTATTTTAAAAATGCTGAAAACATCTATAAAGGCGGCATTTTAAAAAGCTTGTCATCCATGGCACGTTTGATTTATGGAGAATATGAATCTGAAACAATCGCACCTGTTATCGCGATTGATCTTGAACGACATTTGTATAGTCAATATAGTTTTCTTTATGAACTTGGCGGTCTGATCAACCATATTGTGGCGGCTCATCCGAAAAATAAAGATACACGAAGCTTCGATTTCTATCATCAAGACAATCATTGTCCATGCTGCTCTGGCCGACGTGCCATTGAAACGTTTGATTTTGATGTGGTCGTACAAGACAAAACCGTACCATTCTGGGATGGGTTATTATATCCAGATGTGATGGAGGTTTTAAAATGGTATCAATATCCAAAATTGCAATTCCTTTTTGATGAGATCAAGAATGAACTTGGCCAAGATATTAGTAAAAGCTACAATGAGATGACAGAAGAAGAAAAGCATACCTTCTTATATGGGTATTGGGAAAAGTCATTTTACGATAAAGCAGGTAAGGCACAAAGAACATGGGAAGGCTTTAATATGATCCTGGGGCGTTATATGTTCATCTCGAAATCGATTATTAAAGAGCAGATGAAAGAATCAAAAGAGATGATTATCTGCCCAGTCTGTCAGGGAACTGTTTTAAAACACCGTAAAAAACTACATTTTGGTGATCGTGATATTCGAGAGATTATCCAGATGCCACTTGATCAGGTCATTGAAACAATAGGGAACTTACCGGAACTTGAAAAACTAAAAAGTATTGTCGGCGGTGATATGTCACTTACAGAAGATGTATCCTTATTGCCCCGGGAAACACAGGTAAGTTTGAAGATGTTTGAACTAGAGTTAGCAAGCTTTGTGGGCTATGAAGTGGTTTTACAAAATGCCTTACCATTTTGGGGCAATATAAAAAGCAATATCGAAGCGATAAGCAGTAAAAATCTAATGACCATCTGTGATTTTGACAATATTACTGAAACAAGAGAAACGATTATTGATAAATATTTTACGAATGGAAAATACAAAAAACTAACGTATGTCTATGAAGCGTTCGGCTACAAAAAAATTGTTACCTTAATCAATAAAATAAAAGCTGCTCATCCATGTCCTTTCTGTAAAGGGAAAAAGGTTATTTCAGAAGATAACCTCCATGAAGGCGTACATAAATTATCGGTACCATGTGTGAGCTGTCATGCGAGCGGCATTAATGAGGAAGGGCGCAAGGAAATGGTCGAGGGCATAGAGGTGCAAACATGGCTTACTGGTAAAGTAAGTGATGTTGTAGCAGAAAGTCTAATTACAGAGGCGGTCGCAGAAATCCCTATTTTCAATCGTATTCGTGAGTTGAATAAACGAGATATGATGGCAGTTTATCAAGCGCTTGAACAAAATAAATAAGCTAGCTAAGCAGAACTCATTTGCAATTCGTCATTGCAAATGAGTTTTTTTTAATGATCTAGTTTACGAAGGAAAGCAGGTTGTTTGTATGGATTTTAATTTTATTTTACAAAAAGATCAAAACCGATTGTAATCAACCAACCAACAGCAAGAGTAACGGTGACATATGTACCCAGATAAAGCAATATTTCCGCCATGGTTCCTCCTTTTATTCCTTCTTCTAAGATATATAGCCATCATAACAGGGGGCTTTTTCAAAATTTGTCGAACCAAAGGATATTAACCAATTTGTAACTAGAATGTTAACTTCCCTTAACAATAGAAATAACCTGAAAATAAACAGGACCTTACTCCCCCAAAAAGGAAAAATATGACTGCTTTTCACATTAAAGAAGGGTGTGCTTTTTCCCATTTTGCCTCTCGAAATAATAGGTAACCCTTAACTAGACAATAAATTTAATGTTCCGTAGACTAAAAACTATATTATTTTTCTAGTATTTTACTTTAGGGAAAAAGTAACTCTACTAAATCGAAAAAATAGATTTACTGCCGAATGAGTGATTAGTGTAATAAGTAGGATTTCGGGTAACGGGGAGGAATATCCATGTTAGAATTTGATACAAGTATGGACCAATTAGCCACGATTAAAGTGATCGGTGTAGGCGGCGGGGGAAATAATGCCGTAAACCGTATGATTGAGGATGGAGTTGTCGGTGTAGAATTCATCGCCGTTAATACGGATGCACAAGCGATCAAGCAATCGAGTGCAGCAATCAAAATGCAAATCGGATCCAATTTAACAAGAGGTTTAGGTGCCGGGGCTAATCCGGAAATAGGAAGAAAAGCTGTGGAAGAAAGTAAACATCATATTGAAGAAGTGTTAAAAGGTGCCGACATGGTTTTCGTTACAGCAGGAATGGGCGGCGGTACAGGAACAGGTGCAGCTCCTGAGATTGCGAAAATTGCCCGAAAGCTGGGTGCATTAACGATTGGTGTTGTAACGCGTCCTTTCAAATTCGAAGGTCACAAGCGTGCCGTAAATGCAAAAAATGGAATAAGCGAAATGAGGGAAGCGGTAGATACATTAATTATTATTCCAAATGATCGCTTATTGGAGATTGTAGACAAAAAAACACCGATGATTGAAGCTTTCCGGGAAGCGGATAATGTTCTTCGCCAGGGTGTTCAAGGAATTTCTGATTTAATAGCTGTGCCTGGTTTAATTAACCTTGATTTTGCTGATGTGAAAACAGTCATGTCTCATAAAGGAACGGCACTAATGGGAATTGGCATTGCGGAAGGTAGAAATCGTGCAACGGAAGCTGCGGAAAAGGCATTAAATAGTCCGTTATTGGAGACCTCCATCAATGGAGCACACGGTGTCATCATGAATATTACCGGCGGAAACAATTTAAGTCTTTTTGAAGTACAGGAAGCAGCCGAAATTGTTGCCTCTGCTTCGAATGAAGAATTGAATATGATTTTTGGTTCGGTTATTAATGAAAACTTAACAGATGAAATCATTGTAACGGTCATTGCTACTGGTTTCACTGAGAAAGAGGCGACCGAAGTACATAAGCCTTCCCAGCCAGCCATTGAGGAAACGCGACATTCCTATAGGAGGGAGCAACGTATACCCTATCAAGAACCTGAGCCCATTATCCATTTCGAAGAAGTTCTAGAATATGATGAACACCGTGAAGAATCAGAGGAATCTCAGGATATACCAGCGTTCTTACGTAATCGAAGAAAACGACTTCGATCGTTTTAATATTACTCCTCACATTAAATAATAATACTGCTCTTTCTTAAATTAAAGGGTTCCGTTTTCGGGAACTTTCTTGATAAATCGCAAAAGAAATGACGTGTGAATTGGCACACACGTCATTTTCCTTATTTATTAGTGTTTTTAAGCATATTTAATATGTTTGACATAGCAAATACAAGATTTTATGATGAAACTGTAAATTATGAATGGGAACAACTTAATCGACACAAAGTCGAATATGAACTGACCAAACGATACATAAACCGTTTTATTAAGCCTGGCGATAAAGTATTAGATCTCGGTGGTGGTCCTGGAAGGTATCTATCTTTTTCGTGATAAGAGTTGGGAGAATATTAACTTCCAGGTTCGGGATTTTGAGAATAGGGATATTGATTTTTATTGTAATAACATTGAAATCCTTGAAGTAAAGGAATCACAACTTGTTGATAAATTATGGTGAAATTGTGAAACGTTGTACTTAAACTAACGAGTGCAAGAGTTGAAAACATAAGCTGCCATCATAGACACGGGCGAGTTTAGTCGAAGCTTATTATAATCCGTTCTTATTATTCAGGAGGTAATTCATAAGTCTTTAGGTACGTGTGATTTATCAATTTAACCATTGGTCCAGAAGAAATTTTCATATGTCATTCGGTCCTTCCCTATTTGAACCCAGTGTCCACCATCGGTAGGCTCAATTTCAAATGTAATTTCCAATATAGAGTCACGGAACCCATTCACTCTTCTCGTTTCAATCACTTCAATTTTCCAAGGAGCGATCCCTTATTCTTCCTCTAAAAAACACCTATAAATAATTTTTTTGTTGTTATCTAGTTTTTAAAGCCATCTACATATTTGGGAGGCAATTAACAAATAATAACAAAAAATTTGAAGGAATGAGAGTAATGATGGAATTTTTGGACGATCTACCTACCTTACCTTATATATTTAAGGCATTGTTAATTTTTTTGGCGGCACTTATGCTTTTGCGTATCGCAGGAAAAAGATCACTTGCAGAAACGACAGTTTCGGAAGCAGTGTTGAGGATTTCAATTGGTGCTGTACTAATCCAACCTTTAGCATTAAGAAATGAATGGGAAGCAATATATGCTGGGACTTTGCTTATTATAGGAATTGTACTATTAGCGAAAATACAAATATGGATACCAAAATCAAGAAAGTTTATTAATGGAGTACCATCAGTACTAATTAATGATGGACAGATGAAATTAGAAGAGCTTAAAAAAGCAAGACTAACTACAGATGAGCTACAGAGTTCACTTCGCCTAAAAAACATAGGTAATGTCGAAGATGTAGAATTGGCAGTATTAGAGTCCAATGGTAAAATATCGACTACCCTAAAGCCAAACAAAGCACCTGCAACCAAAGAAGATATTCAAAAAATTTTGGATATCTTAGCTCAAAATGGTATACGTGCCTCATCACAAAATCAATCTGAATCAAAAACGCCACCATTATTTCAAGAAGCATATGACGAGGGAGACATAGTGGACTATAAGCCTCAGATACATTAAATAGGCTATCTTTATGTCGTGATTACAACTCATACTTAAGCATTGTTCTTCAACTAAATTGAGCACGAGTTAAAGATTAAGGTCGCTTCGGCGATCTTTTTTCTTGTTGAACTAAACCAGCAAATAGTTTGTCAAGATTTTTCAATAAAAACTTAAAATATCTCATGCTATACTAAAAATGTGCATGCCAAATAACCTTCCTTCAGTCTGTTTTTGGAAGGTTTTGTACTATTTAGTTTAATTTAGGTTCTAAGGTATATCTTGGAAAGTCGTTTTGCTTTTTAAAAGGGCAAATATCCAGTGTAAGAGCTTATTTACACAGGCAATAACAGCTACTTTAAAACACCTTTGAAGTCGTAATAAGGGCTTTTTTGACGAAAAGTTTTATTGACAAGTGACGCTAATTGGTAATACTATATACTAGTAGTCAGTAATACTAAATATCAGTAACACAAAATACCTGTGTTACAGAGTACTGAAAAAATATAAGTAAAATATAAATGGAGGTAAAGAATGGAAAACATCACGGAAATGCTGAAAGGGGTGCTTGAAGGTTGTGTGCTTGAAATCATCAGCCGTGGCGAAACTTACGGCTATGAAATCACGCAACAGCTGCGAGAACTTGGCTTCACTGATGTGGTTGAAGGCACAGTTTATACGATTACCATGCGACTTGAGAAAAACAATCTGGTGGACATCGAGAAAAAGCCATCCACTATGGGACCGCCGAGAAAATTTTACACACTCAACGCAGCAGGTCAAGAGCAGCTTAAGATTTTTTGGAAAAAATGGGATTTCATCTCAAGTAAAATTAACGAACTTAAGACTAAAATAAAATCAAAAGGAGAGAAGTAAAATGAATATTTTTGAAAAAATTATCGGAAGTCTAGATGACAAGCGGGAATGGAGGGAGATGGAGGCACGTGCGAAGGCACTTCCAAGTGAGTACCGCAACGCTTACAAAGCTATCCAAAAATATATGTGGACTGCTGGTGGTGGTCCCACCGACTGGAAGGACAGCAGCCGTATCTTTGTCGGCATTCTCGATCTCTTCGAGGAAGGAGCAGCGGAAGGCAAGAAAGTCACTGACCTTACGGGCGAGGACGTGGCTGCTTTCTGCGACGACTTGGTGAAGGATGAGCAAACTTGGAAGGACAAATATCGCAAGAAGTTGAACGATACGATTGGTCGTGGCTAACGGTGAATTCCAAGTGGAGTTTCGCCTAGCATCGACACTAACCACGCAAACCGTCACTGGGGACGACTTGGCTTCCTTTCCGACGAACTAGTGGCTACCGCTAAAACCTATGTCGACAAGTATCGTGAAGATTTGAATCAGCGTATCATGAAGCGATTGGAAAAAAGTAAATTCAATAGATAATTTCGACTGAATAGCTGGTTACAAATGAAATGTGTCACCTTCACTATTCAGTTATATTTTTAACTTGGTAGTAAGTAATACAGAATATCAGTCAGACAGAGTAGTGAAGTATAGCCAATCTAGCGCCTTGCTGCGCTTATTATAAGGAGGAAAAAAGTATGAGCAATGCAGCGATTACTGTAAAAGGGTTAAAAAAATCCTTTAAAAATAAGGAAGTGTTAAAGGGGGTGGATTTTGAGGTGCGGCGTGGCGAAATTTTCGCCCTGCTGGGCTCAAATGGAGCGGGCAAGACGACGACGGTCAACATCCTCTCGACGCTGATGAAGCCCGATGGCGGCGAAGTCGGTATTTGCGGTTTTGACGTCCAGCGTCAACCGGATCATGTTCGCCAGAGCATCAGCCTGACAGGACAGTTCGCAGCTTTAGACGGCATGCTCACAGGAAGGGAAAACCTGATGATGATCGCCAAGTTGCGAGGAGTTTCCAATCCCGCTCAAGTCGCTGACAATCTGCTTGCAAGATTCAGCCTGACCGAAGCGGCCAACCGCCGGGCGGATAAGTATTCCGGCGGGATGAAGCGCCGGCTTGACATCGCCATGAGCCTGATTGGGACGCCAGAAGTCATTTTTCTCGACGAACCGACGACAGGGCTTGACCCCGAAGCGCGGATTGAAGTCTGGGATACCGTCAAGGAGCTTGCCGGCGGAGGCACGACCATCTTGCTGACGACCCAGTATCTGGAGGAAGCCGAACAACTGGCTGACCATATCGCCATCCTGCATGGCGGAAAAATCATCACAACCGGTACCCTTAAAGAACTCAAAGAGATGTTCCCGCCAGCAAAAGTGGAGTATATCGAGAAGCAGCCAACATTGGAGGAAATTTTCCTCGCGATCATCGGCAAAAAGGAGGAGATGTAAATGAAAAGCAAAACAGGGGTAATACTAGGTCGATTAATGCGCAACATCATGCGCAGCCCGGATACGATTATTACGGTGGCGATTACGCCGATTATGATGATGCTGCTGTTTGTCTACGTATTTGGTGGCGCAATAGAGACAGGTACGGACAACTATGTTAATTATTTATTGCCTGGAATTTTGCTGATGGCTATCGCTTCCGGCGTCGCTTACACTTCCTTGCGGCTGTTTAACGATGTAAAGAGCGGACTGATGGCGCGTTTCATTACCATGCCCATCAAGCGCTCTTCGGTATTGTGGGCTCACGTGTTGACTTCGCTTGTTTCCAATGCGCTTACTGTCGTGGTGGTTATCCTCATCGCGCTCTTGATGGGCTTCCGTTCCAGTGCTGGTATCCTGGATTGGCTCGGGGTAGCTGGGATACTCGGGCTGTTTACGCTGGCGCTGACATGGCTGGCGGTCATTCCCGGATTGACAGCGGGGTCTATGGAAGGGGCCACAGCCTACTCGTATCCGCTAATTTTCCTGCCGTTTATTAGTTCTGCCTTTGTCCCTACCGAAACCATGCCTAAAATTGTCCGTGCGTTTGCTGAGAACCAGCCCGTGACTTCAATCGTGAATGCGATTCGAGCCCTTTTGTATGAAGGGTCTGTTAGCAACGATATCTGGATCGCGCTTGCCTGGTGCGTCGGTATCATGGTCATCGCTTACTTCTTCGCCAGTAAAGCATTTAAACGACAGTTAGGGTAAGTACACCATTAAGGGATTAGCCCCTATCAATAGTCAGCCCCTAAGATGAATGCATTTGCTACACATGGAAGGCTACTTAAATGCGGTGCAACCATCGATGAAATCATGGAGACCCTCAAAATATGGTGTGGTTGGTGGCGCGTCAAACACTTACACAACTCGGGGTTGCCAGCATGCTTTAGAAGAAATTACAGCGTGTAGTGCTCTTTCGCAGGAGGAGAAATTAAAAGAATAAAGCCCATAGATAAAATTGACGGTAAAGAGTAGATTCCGAAGCAAAACCGCTTTAGAAATCAATGTTATTAACTTAAGGAACTATGGATTAATAACATGGTTATATTGTTTATATAAAGAATACTACATCGATTTCATCTCGGGTCTGTGGATTTTTTGTGAAATATTTCACTAAAAGATGATGTTTTAGAAGCAAAATTTATTAGTTTATAAATTTTAACAAGTAGGATGGTTTGAAGAGGATTAGGTACATTCACTGTTCAAAAGGAATACGATAACGGGAAAATTCTTTGAAGGGAATGAGCAATATGTACTATCTTCCTTATATGTCCCCATATCATTATCAATATCCCTATTATGTCAACGTTCCAGCTTATAACGACGAAAGACAGACGGCGTATAGGGGTTATACTGACGAGTTTGACTGTGCAAATCCTTATCGACATTGGCATCCCATTAATGAGGTAAGGGACGTCGAATTAAAGGAATATGGTAAAGAACCATTTGTTGTGAATATTGAAGAAGCGACTAAACAAAACCGTACATTTCGTACCGCACTATGGACGGGAACCCATTTCCAATTAACCTTAATGAGCATCGACGTTGGGGAAGATATTGGTCTAGAAATGCACCCAGAGGTTGATCAATTCCTGCGTATTGAAGAAGGCCATGGAATCGTTCAAATGGGTAATTCAAAAGATGAATTAACTTTTCAGGAGAGAGTTTCTGATGATTTTGCCATCATAGTACCTGCTGGTAAATGGCACAATGTAACCAATACAGGGAATAAGCCGCTTAAACTTTATTCCATCTATGCACCGACTCAGCATCCTTTTGGAACTATTCATAAAACGAAAGCAGAGGCAATGGCTGCTGAAGAAAACCATGAATAAGCAAAAAATAAGCCCCGATAAACAGCTTTTTGTTTATTGGGGCTTTATTTGATTTTATTGCTACTATAGAGTAAATTCGAATAGTTTTGGTTTTAAATGGTATAATTTTTAGACAGGCAGATAAAAAGATTAGGCAGAAGACAGCCGGATATCATTTAGAAGAACTGGATTGGGAAATCCTAATTTATTGGGGTTTAAGATATATTTCTACTATTTAAAAATTAGTGTCAATCATGATACATACCAATTCATATTAAATCCAAAGGAGATAGAGATAGGATGGAATTCTGGGAATCAAGCTTTATCGAAAAAGAAACGATGTGGGGATTTGAACCTTCTGACTCCGCAATTTTGACAAAGGACTTTTTCCTTGATAAGAATGTTAAGGACATACTGGTACCAGGTATTGGATATGGTAGAAATGCGAAAGTTTTTATCGACAATGGAATAACCGTAACAGGGATTGAAATTTCAAAAACCGCAATTGAATTGGCCAGGCAGAACGGGCTTGATATTGATATTTTCCATGGTTCCGTAACGGATATGCCTTTTGACAACAAACTTTATGACGGTATATTTTGCTATGCACTTCTTCACTTATTGAATGAACGTGAGAGAGAGAAATTTATTAAAGATTGCTACGATCAGTTAAAGCCAAATGGATATATGATTTTTACAACTGTTTCAAAAAATGCCCCCATGTTTGGAAAGGGCAAACAACTGGATAAAGATTATTATGAGATCATGGAAGGCGTGAAAATGTTTTTTTATGATGCTGACTCGATAAAACGAGATTTTGAAAAATATGGGCTGGTAGAGTTTTCAGAAATTGACGAACCAAATAAAATCATGGAAAATAAACCTTCCATCAACTTTATAATGGTGACATGTAAGAAGGAACTATAAAGTAATCATACAGTAATAATAGTTTCCTTTTAAAAAGATATGCTAGACGATTGGTCAATTGGGGGAGGTAAAATGAAGATTGTTATTGCCGGCGGTACCGGATTTATCGGCGAAAAGTTAACAAACTTGCTTCTAGCAGAAGGGCAAACTGTTGTAATTTTAACCAGAGGTGATCGTGAACCTTCCGGGAAAGTCCAATTTGTAAAGTGGCTGGAGAAAGGCGCTTCACCAGAAAAGGAAATAAGACATGCAGATGCCTTTATTAACTTAGCGGGTGTTTCTATCAACGACGGCAGATGGAGTGAAACTCATCAGAAACAAATCTATGAAAGTCGGATGACCGCAACAGATGAATTACTAAGAATTATTTCTTTGCTACCTGAAAAACCTTCAGTCCTGGTAAATGCCAGTGCAATCGGTATTTATCCTGCCTCAGTAACATCTGTATATACGGAAGATTCAACGGAAAGAGCAAATGATTTTTTAGGAAGCACGGTACAAGATTGGGAAAACAAAGCGAAACGAGTAGAAGAACATTCGGTTCGTGCGGTCTTCATGAGATTTGGAGTGGTACTTGGTAAAGAGGGGGGCGCACTGCCGCTTATGGCACTCCCATATCGTTTATTTGTTGGCGGCAAAGTAGGTTCCGGGCAGCAATGGGTATCCTGGGTTCATGTCATGGATGTTGTCCGTGCGATTGTATATTCCCTTAAAGATGATACTTTGAGGGGACCAGTAAATGTTACTTCTCCATCACCACTTCAAATGAACGATTTCGGCAAGACGATTGGATCGGTTTTACATCGTCCTCATTGGATTCCTGTCCCTTCTTTTGCCATGAAACTGGTCCTAGGGCAAAAAAGTGCACTGGTTTTGGAAGGTCAGCATGTGCTGCCTCGAGTGCTGCAAGAAGCAGGTTTTGAATTCATGTTTCCAACACTGCGATCGGCTTTAGAGAAATTGTTCTCTCGTAAATAATAGTAAGTAATAGATAATTTTGCCAAGAGAACCGAATGTATGTTCTTAAATCGTGTTGTTTATGATATACTAAAATGGCAATAGATAAGGTTGTCTTAATGGTTCGGCATGCTCCCAATGGAAAGGGGGTGCTGCTGTTTGACCATTTTTGAAACGTTGATGATTATGTTTGGTTTTGCTAGTTTAGTCATTGCCATTCTGACGTTTAATCAAAAAAAATAACCCACCCATGAGTTAGCAGGCTCGGGTGGATTATTTATACTCGTAACTAGCCGATCCTTTTGAGAGACCGTCTATTGCAGGACCGACATGTTGGCACCATGTTCGGTCTTTTTCATTTTATGTTCATGCATCTATATTATAACGAAAAATAGGAAAAAAGAAACATAAACGAGGGATAATCTTATAGTAAACACAGTTGGTAAGCGATTACATTTTATTCAAGAGATTATACCTCTTCTTAAAAGTTCACTCACGGCATGGGATCGATTATGTGCACCAAGCTTTTTGATCGCTGACTTCACATATTGTTTTACAGTTAATTCACTTATATCCATCGCAGCAGCCATTTCCTTCATGCTTTCTCCCCAAGAAATCTTTCGCATTACCTCTAATTCCCTTTTACTTAAGTTTGGTGTTTCGTCTAAGGTGTTGGTCTTTTCCATGTACTTTCCAACTATTCGCCCGTAATCCGTAAGAGAGGAAAGCGTTACTTCATCGATTACCGCCGTATCGGAGAATTCTGTCGTACAGATATAGCCGATCACCACTTTATCAAAGCAAATCGGGATTACAGCCATTGAATTTACGTTGGAAGTAAGGATATATTTGCTGCTCATTTGTTTTAAAAATTCAATTCCAGCGCAATACTTGGCTCTTCTTTCTAAGATTGCGGAGTAAATGATGGGTAAAGTACGAATGTTGTCGCGGATATCGTTTATGTAGACAATGCCAGTGGTGTTTAACATGATAATTCCTTCACCTAAATAACCTAAAGGTGAAAAGCGGAATAAATATGAATTCCTTACAGGGTAAATCGACATGTATAATTCTAAAATTTTATACAGTTTCTCCTCATGACTAGCCGTTTCCTCCAGCTGTACAATCTTTTCCATCAAGGTATGCTGTGAAGCCAAATTATCATCTCCTTTTGGGGGAATTAGTATATATAAAATTAGGAATATTCAAATTATACAAAATATTTTACTATTTAGATAGTACTTACTATGCATAAACAAAAAAGATGAAAAACTTTTAAATCGAAGGGAAGATGACAATGGCAAATTTAAAACCACAATCACAACTCTACCTAGAGGCATTTAAACAAATGCCACCAATCGCTTCATTAGAACCACAAACAGTAAGAGATATGTTTGCTATGGCACCCCCAGTAGAGGTAGAACTTGCACCACTGTCAAAGATTGAAGATCGTCTTGTACGCGTTCAAGATGGAGAAATTAATGTAAGAATTTATACACCAGAAGGGCAGGGTCCTTTCCCGGTATTTGTATATTACCATGGTGGCGGCTGGGTATTAGGGGATATTCCTACAGCTGATGCCAGCTGCAGAATGTTGGCAAATAAAACCCAAAGAATTGTCGTCTCTGTCGATTATCGATTGGCTCCTGAGTATAAGTTTCCTGTACCGGTTGAAGATTCCTATGCTGCTTTACAATGGGTAAGTGAAAATGCTGCGTCATTAAATGCAAACGCTTCTAATGTAGTCGTAGGCGGCGATAGTGCAGGCGGTAATCTGGCTGCTGCCATGACCTTAAAGTCACGGGAAGAAAACGGACCTGCCATTGCTGGTCAAGTACTTATCTATCCGGTTACAGCCTTAAGTTATGATTCCCCTTCCTATGAAGAGTTTAAAGAAGGATTTGGTTTAGACAGAGACCTTATGATTTGGTTTGGCAATTATTATATCCGTAATGACGAGGACGCGAAGAATGTACTTGTGGCACCTATTTTGGCTGAAGATTTACGTAATCTCCCGCCGGCCTATGTCCTGACAGCAGAGTATGATGTGTTAAGAGATGAAGGGGAAGCCTATGCAGAACGGCTTGGTGAAGCTGGAGTGTATGTTGAAACTTCACGTGAGGAAGGCTTAGTCCACGGTTTCTTTACGAATATGGCGGTCTTCCCGGAAGACATTAAAGGGTCCATCGATAAATTTGCTTCTTTTCTAGCAAAGGTAGATCAAGAGGTAAGTAGAGTCTAATTAAGATAGAAGCTGTATCTGAACCTTATTTTAGGGAGGGAAATGCTAATGACATCTAAACAAGAAGCGAATCAAATGGCAAGTTTTGACGCAGTTGTAATTGGTGCAGGCTTTTCAGGTATGTATATGCTTTATCGCTTACGTGAAGCAGGTTTATCGACTCGAGTATATGAGGCCGCCGATGGTGTTGGCGGTACCTGGTATTGGAATCGTTATCCTGGGGCACGCTGTGACTCAGAAAGTATCTACTATAACTATACCTTTTCAGAGGAGCTTTATCGTGAGTGGACTTGGTCTTCTCGCTATCCCGAGCAGCCTGAGATATTAAAATATCTAAACTTTGTTGCTGATAAATTCAATTTGAGACCTGACATTCAGTTTGAAACCCGGGTACAGGCAGCACATTATGATGAAGAGGCTAAGAGATGGAAGATTTCTCTAAATGATGGTACATGTGTTTCAGCAAAGTACTTTATCACGGGTGTCGGTTGTCTTTCCGCATCAAACCTTCCTAAATTTAATGGCTTAGAAAACTATAAGGGAGACTGGTACCATACAGGGCATTGGCCGCACACAAAGGTTGACTTTACTGGCAAACGGGTTGGGATTGTCGGGACTGGTTCGAGTGGTGTTCAAGCAATTCCAGTCATTGCGGCAGAAGCAGCTCATCTAACGGTCTTCCAGCGGACGCCGCAATATAGTGCACCTGCGAGAAATCACCCTTATGACGCAGAGTATATCCGAAAGGCAAAAGAGAATTTTCACGAAATTAAAAAGCAAATACGAGAATCGGCAGGAGGAGCACCAGCAGATGTGCCTACCAAATCTGCGCTCGAGGTAACCCCTGAAGAACGCCTGGCGAAGTTTGAAGAAGCATGGGAAGTTGGCGGTCAAGGTATTTTTACCTCATTCTATGACATTACCATTAATCCAGAGGCAAATGAATTGGCGGCTGAATTTATTCGTTCGAAAATTCGCTCCATCGTTACAAAACCGGACGTCGCTGATAAGCTGATGCCGTCCTATTATTACGGGACGAAGCGCCCGATTATCGACACAGATTACTATGAAACATTTAACCGAGATAATGTTTCGTTAGTCGATGTGAAGAAAAATCCAATTGAAGAAATTACTGAGACGGGGGTCCGTACGTCTGAAGGTGAATATGAGCTCGATGCGATTGTGTTTGCTACTGGATTTGATGGTATGACAGGTCCATTGTTAAAAATGGATATCCGCGGTAAAGATGGTGTGTCATTGAAGGAAAAATGGAATGGGGGAGAAGATACTCGAACCTACCTCGGTGTTGCCAATGCCGGTTTCCCTAATTTCTTCATGATTACCGGGCCTGAAAGTCCTTCCGTTTTCAGTAATATGCCTGCTTCCATTGAGCAGCATGTAGAATGGGTCTCCGATTGTATTGAATACATGGCTGCAAATAACTTGGAAACCGTAGAAGCAAATGTGGAAGCAGAAGAAGCATGGAGCAAGCATTGCCGAGAAGTTGCTGAAGCCACACTATTCACGAAGACGGAATCCTGGTACACCGGTGCCAACATACCTGGTAAAACTCGCAGATTCTTAATCTATTTAGGCGGCGTCGGCGCATACCGTCAAAAGTGTACAGAAATTGCTGAGAATGGCTATGAAGGATTTACGTTTAAAAAATCAACGGCCCCTATTCAGGGTAGTATAAAATAAATCATTCACAAATTATCCCTAGACATCCGTCCAGGGATTTTTGTATAGAACCAGAAATAGAACCTTCTAGTTTATTCCGAAATTCCACCTTCATAAATAAACTCAAAATATCGATTAACGCTGTTGCCTGATTCATTAGTGGCGGTAATACGGTAGGCACGATAGTTTGGTGAAGATTGATCAAAATGAATACTCTTTTCAAATGAATTTGGTAACTGTTCTGTGGTTTCCTCATCTGTAAAAATGATACTAGCAGCATCCGAGCACCCTTTGAATATGACATCATGTTCGCCAACAGGAAGGTGTGTCACAAGCTGGGCAGGACTTTCAATGGTTAGTTTTGGGAGTGTAGTATCAGGTGCTTCCTTAAATGTAAGCCCTTTTAGAATAAAATGATAGGATAATAGGGACGGGTCTTCCGGTGATTCTGCTGGATTTGAAGTTATCACTAACATATAATCTCCTGCTGGCAATTCATCGCCATTTCCATACATGGCAGTCCAGTTTTTATCGGTGATAATATAATCGGATCCCAATGTATCGGGTCCCCAACTAATGTCAATGGTTCCTTTCTTAGAAGTTGAAAACAGGTAATAATGTGTTTCGAGATCACGATAGATCTTGCCTTTATATTCAACCGTCATTTTGACTTTTTCCTTTTTCTCCGCTTTCATCTGAGCTGAAGCTACACGCTCATGTTCTGGCATTGGAGAAAACATTATAGGTGCGAAAAACAGCAGGAATACCAGAAAACTAATTAGAAAATAATTAAACCCTTTCGATTGAAACATACCCATCATCCTTTCTTGATGACAATTAAAATTACTGGTGCTTGATTGTATGCTGTAGCTCTATTCTCAATAAAGTAGACGATATCGTATGAGTATAGTTACACCCGTTACTAGGAAGATGTTCAATTTCAGGTGCCTATTTTTATGAAACGGTGATGGAGAATTTTAACCGCTTCTTGTCTCCAACTTTATAAACGACTAATATGGTTATATACAAGTACATCGTAATGTCAAATCTATGTAAATTAATTAACGAGGTGTAATCGATGTTAAAAAACAAAATGACTGAGCTTTTAAAAATCGAGAATCCGATCATTCAAGCTCCCATGGCGGGAGGAATAACGACTTCGAAATTAGTAGCTGAGGTTTCTAATGCTGGAGGTCTTGGAATGATTGGAGCTGGCTATATGACTCCTACTCAAATGCAAGAACAAATCAAGGAAATAAAGCAGTTAACATCCAAGCCATTTGGTGTAAATTTATTTGTTCCCAACAAATTTGCTTATACAGAAAATGAAATACATTCAGCCAATGAGCTATTACAGCCTATTCGTAATCAATTACATATAAACGAAGAAAATAACCTAAACATCCCCACATGCGATCAAGTAATTGAAACTTTTAATGAACAAATCAAGGTTGTCATAGATGAAAAAGTTCCAGTTTGTTCCTTTACATTTGGTATTCCTTCTGAGTCCGTTATGGTGGATTTAAAACAAAATAATATTTTTGTGATGGGAACAGCTGCAACAGTGGAAGAAGCGTTTATAATTGAAAAATCTGGAATGGATATGGTTGTGGTTCAAGGGAGTGAAGCAGGAGGTCACCGCGGTAACTTTATTAGTCCATCTCAAGATAGTTTAATAGGGTTAATGTCACTAATTCCACAAGTTGTCGATCATGTCAGCATTCCAGTTATAGCAGCGGGAGGAATTATGGACGGGAGAGGTTTAATGGCTTCTCTATGCTTGGGTGCAATGGGAGTCCAAATGGGTACAGCTTTCTTAACGTGTATCGAAAGCGGTGCACATCAGATATACAAGGAAGCTATTATGCACGCAAAAGAAGACCAGATTGTCTTAACACGAGCTTTTTCTGGTAAATATGCAAGAGGAATAAAAAATAAATTTATTGAAGAAATGGAGAAACACGAAGATTTATTACCAGAATTCCCAGTTCAAAATGCACTTACTCAACCTATAAGAAAAGCTTCTTCTTCCAAGCAAAACCCAGACTACCTATCACTTTGGTCCGGTCAAAGTCCAAGATTAGCAAAAAATCAAAGTGTTAAAATGCTTTTCAAAACCATTTTAACCGAAGCTAAAAACATCAATAAAAAAATATAGAATAATCTACAGCGATTCTTTCATAAAGAAGAATCGCTATTTTTAATGTTTTTCGCTAAAAAAGGGAAATAATAGCCATTAACCCGTTACTTTTATCCTAAAACACGAACATTATAGTGGTTATTTCTAATTAATGTTCATAATTATATTGAATATCTTTTAACGATTTGCTAAATTAAGAAAGTAATAATCGTAGAAATCATTACTCGTATATACTCGGTAATATGGTCTGAGTGTTTCTACCTGGTTCCCAATAATGAACTAGACTACGAGTTAAAGTATTCGGTTCAGCTTTGCGGCTGCTGCCGTTTTATGATTTAGCAATAACTTCTTGCTCAATTATTTATACTTTGACTTTCGTAGGTCTAGAAGACAGGAATTCCTGCATTTTCTAGACTTTTTTCTTTGGAACCAACTAGCGAGTATATCAAACAACTAGAGAAAGAGGAGAGGTTATTTATGAAAAAGAAAACGTTAAAGAAATTTGCTTCAGTCGTAGCTATTTCGGGCATGTTAGTGATGCTCGCAGGATGTAATTCATCCTTACTAAATGAAACAGAAGTAGAAGGGGCTCAGAGACCAATCATCATTCAAGGTCCAATGCCTATAGAAGCTGAAGATTTTGCGAAAAAATTAGATAAAGTGAAAGTGGAAAAATCAGGAACGTTTGTTTTTTACAAAGGAAAATTGAATAATTATCCTGTTATCGTTACTAAAACAGGTAAGGGAATGGAAAATACAGCTGCTGCAACAGCATTGGCGATTGAAAAATATGACCCGATCGCCATTATCAATCAAGGTACATCAGGCGGACATGATCCGAGTCTAAATGTATTTGATATTGTGTTAGGGGAAAAAACGACAAACATCGGCTCATTAAAAACAACAAATATGGATGAAAACCAAGGAATTGATCCAACTTCATGGATCCCGATGGACTTAATGGCTTCGGAAGGAAGCGGATCAGATCCTAATGCTAATAAAGTCCGTTACTATGAAGGAGATAAGGATTTACTGGCAGCTGCTAATGCAGTAAAAGACACATACACGAAGGGTAAGGTTGTCGAAGGTATTATCGGTTCAGCAGACTTTTGGAATAGCGAAGTAGACCGAATTAAATGGATCCATGAGATTTACGGTACCTCTGTAGAAGAAATGGAAGGTGCCTCAGCAGCACAAATTGCCGATGCTTATGATGTAGCATTCTTGGGTATTCGAATCCTGTCTAATAATAAAACAAATGGCGGTACTTACAATCCGGGTACAGCAGCAGCAAATCAAGAATATGTTTATGAAGTCGTTAAGGAATACATTTCAATGATGAAAAGTAAATAATGAATCTATAGGATGCGTTTCTACTTTTGTAGAGACGCATTTCTCATTTTTTATGAGAAGGGGAAGGGAATTCAAACATCGGATGGAGAAAACTACAGACGTAAGAAAATCCTGCCATGATTGTGAATGGCAGGATTTGATTGATTTTACTAGTTTAAAGCAGTTTGAATGACATCTATGTTTTTCCTCATGATGCTTAAGTAGTCTTCTTGCTCCTTAACATTTTCTTCTGTTAATGCCTCAAGATTGTGAAGGGTCAGCGACTTTGCACCAATTTCATTCTGGATAATTTCAGATACTTTTGGTGAGACATTTTGTTCAAAGATCACATACTTGATTCCGTGTTCGGTCGACTCTTCGATAATTTCCCCTAATTCTTTTTGCGAAGGTTCCTGTGTAGGGGAAAGTCCATTTATCGCAATGGTTTCAACACCATATCGTTTCTCCCAATAACCATAGGCATCATGAGAGACTAATAGGTGTTTGGTTTTTGAGTTTTCAACGACTGACTTGAACTCTTGATCTAGTTTTTCTAATTCACCTTTCAGCTGGAGAAAATTTGCTTCAAATTCATCCGCATACTCCGGCTTTAACTCTGTTAATGAAAGTTTAATATTTTCGGCCAAGTCAATCGCTAGAATCGGGTCCAGCCAAACATGGGGATCAACATCTCCATGGTCATGCTCTTCTTCTTCATGGGCATTTTCTTCGGCAGCTTCATGCTCATGACTGTGGGAGGCTTCTATCAGCTCGATTCCATCAGCTGCCTCTAGTATTGTGACATTCTCTTTTTCTAAGGTTTTCACGGCTTTATCGGCGAAACCTTCGATACCCACGCCGGTATAAATAAATAAATCAGATTCAGCAAGTGAGACCATGTCTTTTGTGGTTGGTTCAAAGGAATGAGCGTCCACTCCTGGAGGATAAACACACTGCACCACAACATAGTTCCCGCCTATTTTTTTCGTAAAATCCTCAAGGGGGTAAATGGTAGTAGATATCTTTAATACACTATTCTTGGTTGATTCATCGCTTGTCTGCGTTTCTTTCGTACTGCAGGCAGTTACTAGTAGAACAGACATCAACATTGTTACAAAAATAAATTTTATTTTTTTCATTTGTAAACTCCAATCAAAACTTTTTTATCATACAAATCGTACTCATTACGTTTTGTATTATATTATTAAATTATGAATCTGTAAATGATTTTAGGAATCATTTCGAATTAAAAAATAAATAAATACTTTTGTAACTAGACAAAGTAGCCTATTAAGATAACTCAAAAAATATTTATCAAGAGAATTATCGTAAATAAATAGACTATATTTTTCCAAATGAAATACCTATTTGTGAAAACTTTGTGAAATTAGTATGTAGTATTAAAAATACATAGACATCGTGTTAATATGGATAAAGTTGGTGACCAGGTATTATAAAATAGTATTTATTGAAATTTAGAAATAAAGTGAAAGGAGTCTTATCTTGAAAAAAATCATGTTAATCTTGCTTTGTACATTAATAATGGTTCCCTCATTTGTTCGTGCACACACAAGTTTATCCACTTCCGATCCATCAGAAGGACAAGTTGTAACAGAGAATCTTGAACAAATTACCCTTACTTTTGCTACTACAATCGAAGATTTAAGCACGATGGATTTACTTAAGGATGGAGATGTAATTCCATTAGAAGGAATCAAAGTGGAGAATAAGCAATTAATAGGAACAGTTACTAAACCATTAGAAAACGGATCTTACTTAATCCAATGGAAAATTGTTGGGGAAGATGGTCATCCGATAAAAGGCGAGATTAATTTCGCTGTTCAAATGGATCAAAATGAATCAGAAACAAATCCTGTTACTCCTGAAGATAGCGAAGAAAATCAAGAAGATGACAGCCAAACCAATCAACTAGAAGAAAAAAGCGAAGGACAAAACACCGCTACTGATACAGTTGAAAAAACAGATGATCAAAATAATAACTCTTCATCAACCATGCTCATTACAGTATTTATTATTTTAATCGTTATTTTCGGAATTGTACTTTTACTATTTACTAAAAAGAAGAAGAGTTAATTTTGTATTGAAGGGAAGTTTTTATTAGATGAAAAAGTTATTAACCTCTTTTGTAATCATGTTTGGTTTACTTTCACTTTATGCGGGGATTGCCAGTGCTCACGTAACTGTACTACCCAAGGAAACAACACAGGGCAGCTATGAAATGTTCACTGTCAGGGTACCATCTGAGAATGAATCTGTGCCTACTACACAGGTAAAAGTAGAATTCTCTTCAGATATTACTATCAGCCGTTTTGAACCCAAGCCAGGCTGGAAATATGAAATTGAAAAGGATGCAGCAGATAAGATTACAAGTGTGACATGGACAGCAGAAGGTGAAGGTTTATCACCAACAGAATTCGGACTTTTTAACATGCAGGGAAAAGTCGCAGACACTGCCACTGAGATCGTTTGGAAATCCTACCAAACCTATCAGGATGGCAGTGTAGTGGAGTGGGTTGGTGGACAAGACGCTGAAAAGCCAGCCTCTGTGACAACGGTGAATCCTAAACCAGCTGATGGAACTGGTGATCATCATGGTACTGATACAAAAGAAGAAGTAAAAACGGAGCAGCCACAAGAAGAAGTTAAAGACACCACGAACTCTTCAAATGCTCCACTATATGTTTCCATTGCTGCTTTAGTTGCAGGGCTGCTAGCACTGATTATTTCACTAAAAAAATGAGCATATAGTTATATCCAAAAGACAAGAAATATAAATTTTCTTGTCTTTTTATTTGGAGGGGAGTTATTCTAAGGAGAAAAAGAAGAATTTACATATATAAGCAGCGTATAATGGGTACAGGGAAAAGTTCTAGAAAAATATGAAAGAATCTTATAATGGTGACGTCTTACAAACACTTGTAACGGAAATTTATAAAGTGTATAACACATAATAGAGGAAAAAGGGAATGAAATTATTAATTATTGTATTCCTTGGTCTTGGAGAAAGAAGGAGATAAAAAATATGTCAATAGAGGAATTATTCGCAAATAAGTCATCAGAAGTATATGAGATATATTTAAAAATACTCGATATACTTAAACAAATAGGACCAATTGAAATAGAGCTTAAAAAGAGTTCTATTCACCTTTTGAAAAAATCATCTTTTGGAGGAGTACATCCCAAAAAGAACTGGATAGATTTCAATTTAGTATCAAACCATCAAATTGCACACGAGAAAATAACTAAAAGTGAACAAGTGTCCAAAAATAGATTTCATAATAATTTTAGATTCAATAGTGTAGACGATCTAAATCAGGATTTTATAGCACTTTTAAAAGAATCATATCAACTGATGAGTTAATTTGTGAGGAAAACTGGCTGCAAAAAAAGCAGCCAATATTTTTGCTTAATTAACCTCAAAAATCATAAATCTAAGACTTTGGTTGTATTCAAATATTTAGTTTAAGAAGTTATTATAGTGAGATGTGATGGTTTTAACCATTGTAATTGCTAAGAATTATGAAAGAAGGGTTTTGTGAATGGCTTTTGATTCATTTGTCATGGCTTTTTTAGGGATGCGATTGGACTATGAAATGTTGAAAGATTTAGGGATTTCTATTGGGATATTGTTATTATTTATTCTTTTTAGAAACATATTTACCAAGTATGTATTCCAGTTAATATTAAAATTGGCGGGTAAAACACCTACAGATTTTCTTACAAAAATCTTTTTAAGTTTTGAACGTCCATTAGGCTGGGGCTTTATTATTTTAGGTTTGTATGTAGCAATGGATTATTTTCCTTTTATTGAACAACATAATGCGTTATTTTTAAAATTCTTGCGTTCGATGGTGATTGTTTTAATTACATGGGGATTATTTAATTTATCCTCTCCGACAACGGGAATCTTAATTAGCGTAAATGAAAAGATTAATAATAAGATAGATTTAATCCTGCTTCCCTTTATTTCAAGAACAATCCGCGTCATCCTGATTGCCATCAGTATCAGTGTTATTGGTCAAGAATTTGATTATGACGTTAATGGATTAGTTGCGGGTCTTGGATTAGGGGGACTGGCTTTTGCTTTAGCTGCCAAAGAAGCGGTTGGAAATCTAATTGGCGGCATCGTCATTGTAACAGAAAAGCCTTTTTCTATTGGTGAATGGATTTTGACACCTAGCGTTGAAGGAACGGTAGAAGATATAAATTTCAGAAGTACGAAAATTCGAACCTTTAGTCAAGCGCTTGTAACCGTCCCAAATTCAACACTAGCGAACGAACCGATTACCAACTGGAGCCGGATGGGGAAGAGACGAATTACTTTCCATTTAGGACTAAACTATAATACTTCCAAAGATAAAATTGAAAGAGTCGTTCTTCGAATTGAACAAATGTTGAGAACACATGACGAAATTCATCCGGATACCATCATGGTTGCATTCGATCAATATAATGACAGCAGTCTCGATATTCTGTTATATTTCTTTACGAATACCACCGTTTGGGCAGAGCACGTTAAAATTAAACATGAAATCAACATAGCGATTATGGGGATATTAGAGGAAGAGGGAGTAGAAGTCGCTTTTCCAAGCAGAACCATTTATGTATCGCCGCAATCTAGTGAACTATTTCAAACAATGGGTTCATTTGATTGATAACGTTAAAATCAACACAAAACCACCAATTTTTTGGTGGTTTTATTTCTTTTCCAGCAAATTATAAATGAGAGGCTTTTTACAATGCCGGTTCTAAAACCTATGAAGCTGAAGAAAGCTGTAATAAATTTATCTGTTTTTTTACATTCTTTACTAAAATCATATCTGTATGAACATATTTTGACCCGAATAGTTTATGTAAATCAGATCGAGTTAATTGACTTCCATTTACTAGCTCATTTTTGGTATAGATGTATACTGAGAAATGTTGCTGTAAAAACCTCAAAAAGTCACTTACATTTACTCCGGATTTTTCCATATACTCACTATTAAACTCAATAAAACCTAAAGCAGAAGCACTACTCTGAATTAGTTCTGTCATACCTTTTAAAACAAATGCTTCATATCCCTCAACATCCACTTTAAATAAAATATTTTTGTCAGTAACATCTTCTTCCACTATCGAATCAATCTTAACAGAACTAACGATTGTTTGTTCAATCATATTGTGTGCAGGACGATAGGCTGCAGAAGATGTACCAGACCAATGCTTATCTACATAGAACGTTTTTTCTTCCTCTTTATCTGCCGCAAAAACATTAAAGATCTTAATTTGCGCTTTATTATGATGAACCTCTCTTGATTGATGAATGTACTTTAACAAATCTTGATTCGCTTCGATTCCATAAATTTGTGTGTGGGTAGGATAATTTGTCGAGAAAATACATTCTCCATAGTTTACGCCTACATCGATAACCAAATCTGGTGAATATTCATTCACAGCGTTAGTCCAAAAATTTGTTAAACGCTTCTGAGTCATCCCATTGCTTATCAACAATGCTCTACCACGATTTTCTTCTGGATTGACGAAGATTGTATTGGAGGTAGGCAACACAATTTGATTTGGAATTTTATTATTATTCAATGTCTTGTATTTAAGAAATATTCCTAAATCAATAAAAAACTTCCACGTCTTCGGATAATTTTCCCACATTTTTAATAAGAAAGTCTTTCCCGCAGATGCTCCCGTGTTCATTTTTTTCCTCCTATAAATGTAATTAACTACATTTATAGAATTTTCTGTTTACATTTAAAAACTCCTTCACTATTAAGAAATATTAACAATAAATTTACATATTATTAGCGGATAAATAAACTCGCCAATATTAAACTGCAGCCAACATAAATAGTGTGGTCTAAAAAGGGGGGGCAGTTCAATATTTTTGGCGAGTTTTGTAATTTACACCACAGGCTGATTAAATGCCATCTTTATTTTTCAACATACGGCCCAAATTATAATTAACAGGATAAATAGGACAACAATTAAGTGAAAACCAAAACCTACTTCATACTCATTACTCATTTGAAATACCTCCTTATTCTGGGAAGAATACATCTTATGACATTCGCCTAGGGATTGACACTAAAACCGATCATTGTTTTTTTATAGGGTTAAATGTATTATGATAAATTACAATTAAAGCTGTACAAAAACAATTCGAAAACAGCCTTATTTATGTGGAACTATGAAATTTTATTAATAGAGGTGATTTAGAAATGACTACTTCAGAAAGAAATGTAAGAACTTGCCCCAAGGGACACAAATATTATAAAAGCAGTGACTGTCCAAGCTGTCCGACTTGTGAGCAAGGACGGAAACCCAAAAGTGGATTTCTTTCACAGCTCTCCGCACCAGCAAGACGAGCATTGGAAAACAATGGGATCACATCTTTACAAGAACTATCGACCTATAGCGAAAAAGAGATTTTGAAATTTCATGGAATGGGACCTGCTTCGTTACCTATACTTAGGTCAGCATTACACGAAGAGGGTTTATCATTTAAAAACTAACATTCATTTTTATTGGACTTGCCTAAGCAGGATATTTTCAATACTAGGAGAAATAAATAGGTGATTGTTCAAATAATCTGGGATGAGGTATTTCATGAAGTGGAGAAATGGAGAATATCAAATACAAATTAATTCAATTAAACATTGGATAAAAATAGAGGGGAGTGAACATCAGACCACACCATTGATTCTTCTTCACGGCGGTCCTGGCGGAAACCATTACGCCTTTCAAAGGACGATGGGGCCGTTACTCTCTGAAAAGAGAACAGTGGTGTATTATGAACAGCGTGGCAGTGGCAGAAGTGAAAAGCCTATTTCTGATGAAGATTATAAAATGGAACAGCTTATATCTGATTTTAGCGAAATCAAAAAATGGCTCGATGTAGATAAGGCAGACCTTTTAGGGTACTCGTTCGGTGGGGAATTAGCGTTGGAAATTGCCTATGCTCTGCCTGATGAAATCAACAAGCTGCTGCTCTCTGGACCGAGTTTAATCGATTTAGAAATGGGGAAATTAATTCAGATTGCCGGCTTTATGTCAGTTGGTGAAACTCAATTACTAAAAAAGATAAATGAACTGCTAAAACAAAATCTTCCTATAAGCAGTTTATATGACAAAGTTTGGAGTTTGGTTGATACCAAAACAGTTGATCGGCTGTTATTTCAAAATCAAACTATAGCAATACAGAACAGAAAGCTTTGGGAAGAAAGTAAGCTTACCAATACAGGATTAATGGCCAAAGTTATCATGGGTCATCCTATGGAAACTCCGTTACTGGATCGGTTAAAACACATTAAACAACAAGCTTTAATTATTACCGGTATTTTTGATCGTAATACGGGTGTAACCATTTCCAAGCTCATACATAATGAATTAAAAAATAGTGAATTAGTGCTCTTTAAAGAAAGTGCTCATTTTCCGGACTTAGAAGAACCTCATCGTTTTATCGATACCGTAATAAATTTCTTAAATTGAAGGGGTAACGAAGTGTAATGTTCGTTACCCCTTCATCCATCTATATGAAGAGTTTTAAGATCATCATAACGATACCAGCTATTAATGCAGATATTGGCAGTGTAATAACCCAAGTAGTCACGATTCTAATCGCTACTCCCCAATTTACACCTCGAAAACGTTTAGATGCACCAACACCTAAAATAGATGATGATGAAACATGTGTGGTGGATACCGGTAATCCTAAAAAGGTTGCACCTTGTAAAACCACAAATGACGATAAATCTGCTGCAAATCCATTGATTGGCTGAACCTTAAAGATTCTTTTCGCAACCGTTTTAATGATTCGCATTCCACCAATCATTGTTCCTAAACCGATGGTTGCTGCACATGTAACCTGTACCCAAAATGGTACATCCAATGTTGCCTGATAACCACCTGCAACCAATGCAAAAACGATAATCCCCATGGTTTTTTGCCCATCATTCCCTCCATGAGAAAATGCGGCTAAACCTGAAGCGATAATTTGAAACCCTCGAAAACCGCGAGTTGCACGGTAAGGATTTGCGTTTCTAAATAGAATGGCTAATATCTTCATGAGGATAAATCCTACTCCAAAAGCTAAAAAAGGAGAAATAATTAGGGCTCTAATAATATCGGTAAATCCTTCCCAGTTAATGGAGTCTAAGCCTGCTCCAAAAATAACAGCTCCGGCAACTGAACCGATTAAGGTGTGTGAAGAAGAGGATGGAATTCCATAATACCACGTTAAAAGGTTCCAAAAAATAGCGGCAATTAGGGCGGCGATTACGATTAACATTCCGTTTTCAATTTGAAAAGGGTCAGCGATTTTCCCCCCAATCGATTTTGCAACAGCTTGTGATATTAAAGCACCAAAAAAATTTAAGACTCCTGCGTAAACAACTGCAAATCGTGGTGTTAAAGCTTTTGTGGAGACTGACATCGCAATGGCGTTTGCGGTATCATGAAAACCATTGATGAATTCGAAAACTAATGCAAGAATTAGGATAATAATGAAAGTTGTCATTAGAACCTCCAATAGAGTATTTCAACTGTTGTTAAGCATTTTTCATGATTATGGTTTCTAATGTATTGGCTACAGACTGACAGAAATCTGCAATGTTTTCTAGCTCTTCATAGATCTCCTTATATTGAATAATACGAATTGGGTCTTTTTCATTTACAAATAGACTTTTAATCGATTCCCTTAAAATTTCATCACATTTGGATTCCAAATCCTTTATTTTAATTGCATGTTCTCTCATGTCGAGTAATTTCTTTGTTCCCAGCATTTCAACAGCCGTTTCAATTTCAGATGCACAACTTGTAATGGCATCGACAAACCTAAGCATATAATCATCTGCATTTACAACAGAATACATATCAAAGAGAGCGGCTGTATGCTCCAACCCATCTAAAACATCGTCCATGCTCATGGTAAGCGTTAAAATATCCTCACGTTCAATATAAGTGATAAAAGCATTATGTAAATCCTTAATTACTTCATGAACCATTGAATCGCCTTTGTTTTCATACTCCTTCATTTTTTCAGAGAAAATTTTTAGGTCGCTGACATTCTTTAGTTTATAATCTGCGAAAAAGTTAGCACTTTCCTTTAAATTTGAAGCGATATTCCCTAAGTAAACCGCAAATTTGTCTTTTTTCTTTGAAGCCATGCTGATACCTCCACTTTTACCCAATAGTTGTCTTGCTAGTTATTTATTTTTACTATTTCCTTAATGGACTATCCAATGCATACAACGATAGAGGTTTCATAAAGATAGAAGGATTCCTGTTCTTTTTGTAGAAATAGTCTAAAGAAATAGTGGGAAAATCTAAAGGGAGAGTTTCCTAATGAAGGTTTATATTTTAGATATCGAATTGTTGCAGAACCTGAAGAATTAAACGCTGCAAGGGAAAAAGGGTTCGCTCAATTAAGGAAGGATAAAAAAAAGTTACAATCATTGGATTAGAGGAAACCGGTCACATAATCCAATAGGATCAGCCGGAGGAGGTAAGTGCTGAAATTATAATTGGATCAATAATAATGAAGAAAGACTTTTGAATTAGTGAACGTAACCCCCATAGCTTTTGCTAAGGGGGTGTTCTAATCTTTAGTCTTCTTGAGGATTTTTAGGGCCATTTAGGTCTAACTGATAAAAAGCTAAATCCAGCCATGTATTGAATTTATAGCCTGCATTTTTAATTGTACCTGAATGGACGAAACCAAATTTCTCGTGCATGGCAATGCTTTTTTCATTTGCTGCATCGATACCGCCAATTAAGGTTTTATACTCTCGTTCATTGGCAATGGAGATGATCTCTTTTAATAATGATGTTGCAATCCCTTTTCTTTGATAATTGCTGTCTACATAAATAGAATGTTCGATCGAATATTTGTAAGCAGGCCACGGTCTAAAGGGACCAAACGTTGCAAAGCCAACTACCTTATTATCTAACTCATATACGATAACAGGATAACCTTCATCCATTTTTTGCTTAAACCAAATTTCTCTACCCTCAAGTGTTTGAGCCTTATAGGTATATACGGCCGTAGTATGTAGAACGGCATCATTATATATATCTAAAATGTCCTGTAAATCCTTTTGCTGTGCAGATCTTATCAAAATTGACACCCCTAAATTATGAATATGGGGTTTATTATAACAGTGAAAGACTGATAATAAAATAACTTAAAAATGGGTCGCCAAAAAAAAATTTTTTTCAGATCAAATTGTAATCACTACTTTTCCCTGAGCATGCCCTTGTTCAAAGTACCTGAATGCTTCGCGAACATCACTTAACTTATATTGTCTATCAATTACAGGCTTGATTTTGCCAGTTTCCAGGAGTTCTTTTAAGAATACAAGATCCTTTTGATTGGCTCTTTGCAAAAAGGTGCTCACTTTTTTATTCGAGGTCTTTGATATCCAAGCTCCCAAGGTCATCGCTTGAAACATTTGTGCCTCAGAACCTCCAACATGAATAAAGATACCATTAGGTTTTAATGCACGTTTATAATCTGAAAGAGGCTGGTGTCCGTTAACTCCCAGAATTAGATCATACCTCTGATTGTTTTCGGTAAACTTTTCCTTTGAATAGTCAATGACATGGTCTGCTCCAAGCGTCTGCAAAATGTCTACATTTCTCGTACTACACACTCCGGTTACCTCAGCACCAAAGGATTTGGCAATCTGTACGGCAAAAGTACCAACACCCCCAGAGGCACCATTAATCAATACCTTCTGTCCCGGTTGTATCTTTCCTTTATTCCGCAGACTCTGTAAAGCGGTTACCCCTGCCATTGGTACCGCGGCTGCTTCCTCAAAGGAAAGATTGGCTGGTTTTAAGGCTAATGCCTTTTCGGGAACAACTGCATATTCCGCAAATCCACCCCAGCCACACCCTGATAAATCTCCGAACACTTCATCACCCGGTTGAAACTGGGTTACATCTTTCCCAACTGCTTCTACCGTACCTGCAATATCTCCTCCAGGTATAGAATACCTTGGTTTAAACAATCCAAATGCGAATCGTGCTAAGAACGGTTCTCCTTTTAAAAGAACCAGGTTTCCAAAATTCACGGAAGAGGCATGAACTTTTACCAATACTTGATTGTCCTTAGGAATCGGTTTTTCGACTTCTGTTACCTCAAGAACATCAGGTGGACCATATTTTTTATACACGACCGCTTTCATAAATGCCCTCCATTGAAAGTTTTTACTACATTGAATTATCTTTAAAAATAATAAACACCTAAATAAATAGATATTCCAATTAGAGGTAATTTAATACTTGAATAAAAATATTAGTGGATTCCCCTCGTTTTGATTATTTTTATGGTAATTTACACCTTCGTCTATACACCTTTTTGCCGGCAAACATACTATATGTTGGACAAACCATCATTCATTTGTGTATGTAAAAAAATAAAAGGGAGTGGACATATTGAGTAAAGAAGACAAAAAGCGTAAAGATAGGAAAAATGGTGAAAAAAGAAAGGAAGAAAGAGGCGCAGTTAGACAAAATGAAGAAACAGACGTATCAGTGAATAGACTTTATAATGAGATGAGGAAACTAAATAGAAATTTAGAAAAAATGGGAAATTCGACTACACAAAACTCATCTAATCTATCTAACATTCTCGGAAATCTGGATCTTACTAAAATAATTGGTATATTAACACTTATCAATAATTTTAGAAATCTAAATCAAGGTCAAGAAACACAATCACTGCCTAATATGATCCAACAAATGCTGCCGTTATTAGATACGGGGAGTAAGAATACTGATTCTAATTAATATAAAAAGGATAGGGGGCTGAAAACACTGCTCTCTATCCTTTTATTTTACATAATTCATGCAAGCAATATATAGATTAATAAAGTAGACAAAGACCACCAGAATAGATGGTCTTTGCCCTCTTGTTCAACTCAAGTATTTCCTCAGAGAGTTAAAAGAATGAAAAGGATGAAGATAATCAAGAAAACTAGCGCCAATTCAGTGAAATTTCCTTGTCCTGCTGCCATCCGAATCCCCCCTTTCCTTGAGGTGATTTGCTTTTACGATAATAATATATTCGGACAAGCAGATATTGTGTAGGACAAGCAGGTAGTCATAAGTGGATTTTTTAATAGAAAAAGTAAAATGGTTTATATATTTTTATAATCATGGTTATTCGATATCTCTGATACAATTACTCTATAGAATAGGAATAATGGAGAGGAAGTTGAAAAAATGAACAAAAAGATATCGCTCATTCATTCTACCCATTTAGCTCAAGTTGATTATGCCTACGCTAGCCGAGTACCAGCGGAAATGGATTTATTGTTTTTAGCAGGAGCCTGTCCGCTTACAAAAGAGGGAATCGTTCCTGATTCAAGTGATTATGAGACGCAGGCTAACCTTTGTGTAGAGAATTTGAAGGAAGCATTAACTGAATGTGGTGCTACATTGGATGACATCGTATATACAAGAATATTGGTTGCTTCTCAAAACCAGGCTGACTTAGTAACAACATGGACAACAATCAGAAAAGAATTCGGTGATCATGATGTCCCCAGTACATTATCAGGAGTTACCGTATTAGGATATAAAAATCAGCTGGTGGAAATCGAGGCAGTTGCTGCGGTTGATAACCATAAAACATAATGAAGGGGGACTCGGTTTTTTGAGTCCTTTTTCTATATTTCCTAGTTCATTTATTTTCTAATTATTCTCTATTATTTTCCTATTCCGCCTATTTTGGAAGCGCTTTTATGTGAATAGATTCACATGTATAATAAGAGTATAAGAAATCCATTAACCGTAACTGGAGGAATCACGATGTTTACTGAACTTTTTCTTGAATTCAAAAACTGGTGGCTTGGCGAGTCAATGTATGATGAAGAGATTGTAGAGTTCGAACGTATTGAATCTAAGCATACGAGAGTGCATCATGATGAAGATATAAATGAAATAATCCGCGTACATTAAATTAAAATTAAATTAATTCCAAAGAAGACATCTAGTTTAGAAGAATGCTGCCGGAGCTCTATCGCAATATAAGTCAATACTTACCTTTAACCTATACCAATGGAGGATTTAAGGCTGTTATCTCACTCGATCACAGCAGCTATTTGTTGGAAAATACTGGTATTCTATTTGTATATTTCGCTGTTTTTGTTGTACTCGCTATATGTGTTTTCTTGTATAGCAGAAAAAATATTGAGGATATCCGCTAATCTATTCATTTTGAACAGAAGAACATTGATTTATTTGTTCTTCTGTTTTTTTATGATTATTATACGATCTAAGCTAGAGGCTATGACAATTGCCGTTGTATATCGAATTAAATCCACAGTAAGGAAGCCTTTACCTAATATCAACGCGCCAAGCAGCGTTCCGCGAATCTGATTGATCCAATCTTCTTGATACAGCTGACTGAATTCGATACCGAAGCTAAACAAAAAACTGAGAAAGATCGCTTTTAACATACTCTTTTTCAAAAACAAGAAGCGAAATCCGAAATAGACCATCATTGCCCATAGCATATCTCCAGCATTCTCTGCTAAAAAGGAGAATAATAGATGGCTGAATTTTCTAGAAGCCAGTCCAAGTAGAATTGTTATTACAACAGCAAAAAAATAAGTTTTTCTCAATGGATTATGAGATTCATTTTTAGAAATCATTGGCAACACCTTTATTCCAAAGTATAATCTTCATTATAGTAACACTTTTTTTGACGATACAAGCCATATCTACATACTCTATGAATATATCTACACAAATTCATTCGATATCTACACAGTTTTAAATATATCTACAAATTTTCCGATAGAGGTGTTTAATGTGCTAAAAATTGAAGAAATTAAATCGATTGAGTCCAATAAAGTTCCGCTCTCTGAACTATTAGTTAAAGTGGTAAATGATGGTGCGTCTATTGGTTTTTTACCTCCTATGAAACTATCAGATGCGAGACAATATTGGCAAACTGTATTAAATCCAGATGTCATTTTATTTATTGCGAAAATAGATAATGAGATCGTTGGAACCATCCAACTTCATTTATGTACGAAGCAGAACGGTCTTCATCGGGCTGAAATTGCAAAGCTAATGACAGGACCCAATGCTAGACGTAAAGGAGTAGCGCGTGCATTAATGAAAGCTGCCGAGGAGCGAGCGGTAAGTGAGGGAAGAACTTTACTTATTCTTGATACGAGGGAAGGGGATCCCTCTAATCATCTCTATCAATCAATTGGATTTATTCCAGCAGGGAGAATTCCTAACTTCGCCCTATCCGAAAAAGGCGAACTAGATACCACTGTTATTTATTATAAAATTTATGAGTGAAATCCTAGGAATGCTAAATTCCCAGGATTTTTTTTGAATAACAGATACGAATTTTTAAAATTTTGCCACAATATCCACCTAAATTTTTCTAAATAACTGTATATAATAAATGTGAATGGATGTTGATTCTATCACATTAAAACGGAGAGAAGGAATCCAAAATGAAGTATAAAAAAGCTATCAGTTTGCTCGTTTATGGCATATCTTTACTAGCTGTAATTGCAACAACTGTTGGTATATTCTCAAAAAGCGGTCCCGGAGAATATGAGCATATTTCCATTCGCGGTGAAACGATCACGATTTATGGTAAAGGTATTTATCAGGATATGTCAGCAGATGTGGCGATCCAAGGAATTGCACAGGATGTGGTTACATTATGTATTGCCATCCCATTACTCTTGGCTGCACTCTATTTTTCTAGAAAAGGTTCACTCAAGGGAAGAATCATACTTTCTGGCTGTATACTCTATTTCTTTCTTACATACCTGTTTTATTTAGCGATGGCAATGTTTAATCCAATGTTTTTAGTATATGTCCTTCTTTTATCCGCTAGTTTTTTTGCATTGATCCTAACGCTATTTTCACTCCATTTTGAGAACCTTAGTAAATTCTTTGATACAAGTTTACCAGTAAAGTTTTTAGGCGGATTTCTTATTTTTAATGCAGTGGCTATGGGCGGTATGTGGCTGCAGGTTGTCGTTCCTCCACTAATTAATGAAGGGATCCCCGTCGATTTAGATCATTACACAACATTAATTGTTCAGGGATTAGATTTAGCACTGTTTCTGCCCATTTCGTTCATTTCAGGTGTCTTTTTGTTTAAAAGAGTTCCTATAGGTTATTTGTTAGGTGCCGTTTATTTTGTTTTTTTATCTCTTTTAATGACCGCTCTTACAGCTAAAATCATTGGAATGGCACTTGCGGGTGTGAATGTTGTCCCAGTAATATTCATTATCCCAACGATCAATTTAATCACGATTCTTTGTTCTATCATTATCTTTAAAAATATCAACCATAAAGTGAACACAGATATCGAAATAAGCTTATAGACAGCAGAAATATTGAATCCTTGGATATATTCATATCCAGGGATTATTTTTTGTTTTAAGGTGATAAGCTGGAGAGTTTAATCGTGACGTTTATAGATAATGTTGATAAGATTATTAAAAAGCAGATGACAAAAACCATTAGCAGGCTGAAAGCGGGATTGTTCATGAGAGTGATAGGGATTGATTTATCTGGGCCTAGTAATCATAAAGATACAGTTTTATCGTTATTTGAAAAACAGGATAGGGAATTGAAATTTCTTAAATTAATGAAAGATGTAAGTGATTTTCAGATATTAGAAGAAATTGAGGCTCAAAGTAAAATCGATGAAGTGATCATTGGAATCGATGCCCCCTTGTCATATGAGGATGGCGGAGGGGACAGACAAGGAGATAAGCTGCTAAGACAGTTTATTATTTCGTTAGGGATGAAGTCTGGATCCATCATGCCTCCGACTTTTAATCGAATGGTCTATCTTACTTTAAGAGGGATTAAACTTACAAGAGAAATTGAAAATATGAACACTTTCAACCCAATCTCTATCGTCGAAGTTCATCCAGGCGCTGTAATCGGTTCAAGACTTCCTTATGAAGATATAAAATATGTATTGAACTACAAACAAGATTTATCCGCGAGAACTTTTATACGAAACTGGCTTGGTGAGCAACAAATTAAAGAGCTGCCTGCATTTATAGAAGATGAAAGTCATACAATTGATGCGTGTGCAGCTGCCTTAGGAGCTTGGCATTGGAAGGACCCATGGTTTGAGCCAACATGGCTGCTTCCTGGAAATCCTCCTCTTCATCCATATGACTATTGTTGTTAATTAAGTAAATTAAGGAGGAAATTAAGGTGAAGTATTATATAGTGGATGTGTTTGCCGAAAACAAATATGAGGGAAATCAATTAGCTGTATTTATTCCAGATAGACAAATTGAGACGGCCGAAATGCAAAAAATGGCCAGAGAAATGAACTTTTCGGAAACAACCTTTATTATGTCAGGCTTACAGGCTAATGGAGGATATGATGTTAAGATTTTCTCTCCTGATTCTGAATTACCTTTTGCTGGACATCCGAGCCTTGGCACAGCATATGTTATCAAAAACTTATTAGAGCGTTCGGAACGTAGTGAAATTAAATTAAATTTAACGGTTGGGCAGATTCCAGTCATTTTTGAAGATCAATACGCCTGGATGACTCAAAATCAACCGGAATTTGGAGTTAATGTAGAGATTGATAGAATTGCAGACGCACTACAAATTAATCGTGAAGATATTAATACTGATTATCCAATTGAAGTGGTTTCAACAGGATTGCCTAGTGTTATTGTCCATTTGAATTCATTGGATGCCGTAAGTCGTTGTAAAATTAATCATATTGCTTTTGAGAAACTTTTAGAGGATATTGGAGAAGTGAATCTACTTGTTTTTACAACGGAAACTGCAAGCCCTGAAAACGACCTTAACGTAAGGTTGTTTATGTGTAATTCAGGGTATTTAGAAGACCCGGCAACAGGGAGTGCGAATGGAAATTTAGCAGGTTATCTATTAAAACATAACTTTTTCCATTCTAATGAAATCAGCTATCGCGTTGAACAAGGGGCTTTTATTGGCAGACCATCTCTGCTAAAAATAAATGCCAAAAAGAGCGATGACCACTATCTCATCCAAGTCGGGGGCCGAGTTTTTGTCATTTCAGAAGGTAAGTGGTATTAAGAAACAAGCGAAGGGATCTATACTATGCAAACATTGCCACAAACACAACCGGTAAAGAAATACATACCACTTTCATTTTTTGTTATTTTTCTAGGATACCTAGTTTTTGGGTTATCTGAGAATATCAAGGGACCTGCGATTCCTCAAATACAAATCGATTATGGAATAGATGAACTGCAGGTTGGTTTTCTATTAGCGATTAATTCAATTGGTTTTTTAATCGCTTGCAGCTTTACTGGTGCTTTTTCATCTAGAGCCGGTATTAAGCTTACGAGTCTGCTAGCCTTTGGAACGATGGCGGTATCAGGTGCTTTCATTTATTTTTCTAGTAATTTTGCCATTTTTTCGGTTTCCTATTTCATTATGTATTTAGGAAACGGCATGTTAGAAATAGCCTTGGCGATTTTAGCTGCAAGAATTTTTACAAAAAATACTGGCTTTATGATGAACCTTTCTCATTTCTTTTATGGACTTAGTTCGACGGCTGCACCATTGATGGCGGCGGGCTTAATGGGTATGACATTTATTGGAGGACGTGAGTTAGGATGGCAGGGAATGTATTTTCTCATGCTGTCATTATGCCTAATCCCTATGATCCCAGCACTTTTTAGTACCCTTCCAATTGATAAAACAACTACCCACGAGCGCCTGCCAATTAAGATGTTCTTAAAGGATCGTGTAGCATGGTTCATTATTATCATTCTTTCATTTGGAGTAATCGTTGAACTTTCGATTGCTGGCTGGCTTGTTAACTTTCTAGAAAGATCTTTTCAATGGAGTTCAACGGCAGCCTCTGGCATGTTATCGATCTTTTTTCTCTGTTTTATGGTAGGAAGGTTACTTCTAGGATTTGTAACCGATAAAATAGGTTTTATGATCTCAATCATTGTTTTTTCTGGTCTTGCAGGAATTACGACCATCTTGGCTACATTATTGGGACCATCAGGGGTATGGTTATATGCTGCAGCTGGGTTCGGGATTGCACCCGTTTATCCGACCGTAATGGCACTGATAGCTAAAAGATATACTACTGGACTTGAGGCTGCGATTACCGTTACCGTAACCGTAATGGGAATTGTGGTCGTTATTAGCAATTTATTCTTAGGAGCACTGATTGAATTTTTTAAAAGATGGTTCACTACTCTTCTTGGAGCTGAAATAGGTCTCATGAGAGGATTTCAGGCCGGATTTATATTTATTGGCGTATGCGGGTTGTTATGCTCCGTTTTTAGTATTATTTTGTATCATTATTTGAAGAAGCGGAATGAAGTCATGTAAACGAGGTGACCATCTGGGTTGCCTCTTTTTATTGAGAGGAGTGTCATAAAGATGGATAAACAATTTAAGGAATTGATCGGTTCAGAAGAGGAATTAAGAGCTTTAATAGGTTTTCCAAGTGAATTAGTTGAGCGAAAGCTGATTACATACTTAGATCACAATTGTGAAGAATACATATCTAAATCACCCTTTTTAGTGATTTCTAGTTCTGATTCATCAGGTAAATGTGATGTTTCGCCAAGAGGGGATATGCCTGGTTTTGTAAAAGTATTAAATGAAAAATATTTGATTATTCCTGAGCGGCCAGGAAATAAAAGAATAGATACCATGCGAAATATCCTAGCAAACCCAAACGTTGGCCTGTTATTTATGATTCGCGGATTAGGAGAGACACTAAGAGTTAATGGAAAAGCTTGTTTTGTTAGGGATAGCGAGCTGCTTGAACAAATGGAAGTAAAAGGACGCAAGCCGCTACTTGGAATTGGAGTAGAGGTGGAGGAATGTTTTATCCATTGTGCAAAAGCCTTTAAACGTTCAGGACTATGGAAAGCAAGTTCTTGGGCGGAAAAAGAAACATTACCAACTGCAGCGAAAATTATATTTGAACACGCTAATCTGCCGGGCAGCAGTATCGAATCTATAGAGGAAAGGCTTACAGAAAGTTATAATAAAAGACTTTATTAAATGATACTTAAAAAACCTAGCAGATGAATTTTGACCGGAAATTAGGGGAGAGCTGCATTTGGGTAAGAATCTGAAGAGAATAATGACCCAACAAATGGTTAAGTAAAATTTCCGAAATTCAACACAGTAACTATTTAAGGTAAAAAAAACAGTCCCAAGTACTATACCAGTACTCGGGACTGTTTCTATTATAGATATGGACTTTCATGCTTCGCCTTTAGCATATTCCAACGGCGATCAACTTCTTTATCAAACATCTCCAGCATGTCTTTGCTATTTTCATTAAGCAAATGTTTTGTTTTGCCCATCAGCTTTAACCATTCTGAAACAGCTAAGCGTTTATTTTTTTCCTCAGGATTATAGGTAACGGTTGTAATACCATGCTCAACCTCATAAAGGGGGAAGAAGCAGGAGTTGACAGCAGCCTCGACAATCGTTTGTCCTAACTCATCCTTTGATTTCCAGTTCAATGGACAGGTAATTAATATTTTTCCATATACCAAGCCTTCATTATTTGCATACCACTGTGCTTTTGCCGCTTTCTTTAAAAGGTCGCGATCGAATGCTTCGGTACCGGTAAATACATATGGAATATGAGTAGCTGCCATAATTTGAGCAGTATCTTTATGATGGAATGGCTTTCCGTTTTGGAAGCCGCCAATATTGGATGTACTCGTCATATGTCCCATCGGAGTAGAGTAGGACAGCTGGCTGCCTGTATTCATGTAACCTTCATTATCATACTCAAGGATGATCATTTTATGGTTTCGTAAAGCCGTTCCAATTGCAGGACCCATTCCGATGTCCATTCCACCGTCACCAGTAACCATCACAAAAGTAAAGTCATCACTCAGTCCTAATTCCGCTAATTCACCGCGTCTTTTTCTTTCATGAAACATTTCCACAAGACCAGAGAGGGTAGCAGAGCCATTTTGGAAAAGGTTATGGATGTAGGTGGCTTTATGCGAACTGTAAGGGAAACCTGTAGTTACGACCATTGCACATCCAGTATGGAATAATGCAACAATATCACCTTCAATTCCTTTAAAAAACAATTCAAGTCCAGAGAAAATGCCGCACCCTGGACAGGCACCGTGACCTGATGCCAGTCGCTTTGGTTTTTTCGTTAAACTCCTTAATGGCGGGATTTTTACTTTGAGTTCACCCGTTTTTTCATCAGGGGTTACCGTTATTAGACCAGTATTTAAATCTTCTTTTTTCATAGGATTTAGAACACGTTTAGGTGCAAATTCAGCCCTACCTGGATTATGCCCGAAGTAGTCGAACGGCTTTTCTGCAAATCCTTTTTCAGCAGCTTCTATAGCTAACTCGAAAAAGTGTTCAGCGTCATCTGCATAAAAGTCTTTTCCACCTAAACCGTAAATTCGGTTGATCACCTTTGTATGAGCATTTCCAACGGTTTGCAAAGCTGCTCTTAGTTCAAGGGCCATGTTTCCACCATGCGCTCCGTAAGAATCTGCACGGTCACCAACTGTAACAGCTTTTACGTTTTTCAAGGCTTCTGCTAATTGTTTTTGAGGGAAGGGACGTATCATATTTGGTGAAATGACGCCTGCTTTAATCCCTTTCAAACGTAGGCGGTCGACCACGTCTTTACAAACCTCAGCAGCAGAATTCAACATGAATACCGCAACCTCAGCATCCTCCATACGATATAAATCAAGGATCGGATACTCTCGTCCGGTTAATTCAGCATATTCTTTCGAAATTCGCTCGAATACCGCTTCTGCATTGTACATTGCTTCTGATTGTTGATAACAGTTATTAATATAATCAGGTTCATTCATATATGGACCGATGGTAACAGGGTTTTCACGATCCAAGGCATGAGGGAAGTACCTCGGAGGTTCCCCAATGAATTTTTGGACATCACTTCTATTTTTTATCACTTGTACACGGCGTTTTTGGTGAGAGGTGAAATACCCATCGAATGACACAATGACAGGAAGTCGTACCTCAGGATCTTCTGCTAATTTAATCGCAATAATGTTCATATCATAAACGATTTGCGGATCGCGGGCCATTAGGATTGGCCATCCTGTATTCAAACCGAAATATAAATCAGAATGATCACCATGGATATTTAATGGACCTGAAACAGAGCGGTTTACTAAATTTAATACCATCGGAAACCGGGTTCCGGATTGAACAGGAAGCTGCTCTAACATATAGAGGAATCCATTAGCGCTAGTAGCGTTAAAAACACGGCCGCCTCCAGTTGAAGCCCCGTAGCAGATACCTGCAGAGCCATGTTCACCATCCGCTGGAATTAAAACGATATCATGTTCACCTCTGGATTTCATTCCATCAAGGAATTGGGCAACCTCTGTTGATGGGGAAATTGGGAAGTATCCCATTACATGGTAATTAATTTGGTGGGCAGCATAGGCCGCCATTTCATTACCTGATTCAAATACAAAGCTTTGCTCAACTGTACCCATTTCAGTTTTAAGATTTTCTTGGTTTATTTCAATGGACATTAAGATCCCGTCCTTTCCTTAGTTTTGAGTCACTAAATCAAATAAATGGGGAACACGGTTTTTATCCGCATAGCCATCATTATATTCTCGTTCTCCTGATAGCGCTTCCACTGGACAGGCCGTTACACATTTCAAACAGCCTTTGCAGTATTGGTAGTCAATCCCTTTAAGGAACATTTGCGGTCGACCTTTTTTATCCGCTTTTTCTTCCCATACAAAGCAAAAATCTGGGCAGGCTGTATCACATGCAGCGCAATTGATACATTTTTCCTCATGAAAATGAGGGAGCATACCCGCGCGTGAAATACTTAAATCCTTTAGCATACTGTTACCTGGATTGATAATCGTACCGCCAATCGCCTGAGTTTCATAACCAAGAACAGGTTCTGGTCTTGAAAAAGGCTTTGGTTCAACGCCATCTTCCGGAAGATACGTTTTAAATTCCACTTCATTAAATCCACGATCAAATGTACGAATATTTGGGTCAACCAGATGTGGATATTTTTTTTCAAAGGTACGTCGGATTGTTTGTTTCATCGATTCTGGATCTAAAAAGTCCAAGATACGATATAGAGCACCGAGCATTGCGGTGTTGGCTTTTGTTTGTTCTTCTAACGCGATACCAGTGGCATCAATGATGGCAATGGTTCCGCCAGCAATTTTCATGAGATTTTTAAGTTCGTCTGGGGATTTTTGTGAGTTTACTAGGATCGTGCTGTCAGGAAAGATCCCGCTTGTGCAGTCGATGGTTTTAAAAAGGGCATCATGGAAAATGCCGACAACATGAGGGCGTTCTATTGGTGTGGTGTCTCGTATGTTTGTTTCTGGCTCGCAAAAACGAATATGCGCTTTTACTGGAGAACCTTTTTTCTCTGAACCGTATGATGAAAAACCGACTCCATTCAGTCCGTTTCCAACAACTCCATCCTCGGAAAGCATTTTTCCAGCCAGATTAGCTCCCAACCCGCCAATGGACTCAAGGCGGATTTCAAAAAAACCTAATTCATTTGTTTTTGGCAATTTTGACAAAAGTATTCCTCCTATCAATGAAAACGGAGTTTAATATAGAATATTATAAATATTCTATAAATTAAATTATTTTAATTGTAACAGGACACGAAAACAAATACAACAGATTTTTGTATTCAGATGTGGAACCCAAATGGAGTTGGTCTTATCAAATGGAGGATTTTAAGCTTGATATATAACAGTGTAAATTTTGTTATATAACAAAAAGAGGGGGCAAGTATGAAAACAAATGGAAGGTTGTTTGCAGGTCACTTGTGCCCAGTTCTTTCATATAATGCTAAAGGGAAATAGTTATGAAAAACTAAATATTTATCCAAACCTGTTGTGATTACACAGTTAAGGTAAGATTTATTCGAACAGGAGGGGATGTTAGTGAAATTTACCATTCAATATATACCCCTGAACAAAATCAAACCTGACGTATCATTAAAAGTAACAGAGCATATTAAAAAACTTCAAAGATTGATGTGGGATTGCATGTTCGTTTTGGTTGTCAGAAAAAATCGGAAGGATAACAGCTATACGATTATTAGCGGTCAAGATCGTTATGAATCCCTTCGCAAACATACAAAAAGTATTTATGCTCCCTGTATCGTCGATAAAAGTCCTCCTTCTGAAACTATATCCTGGTTTCATCGCTTTCGCAGAAAACAACCGCTGGATGATTTTCCATTAATGCCATCTAGCTGGTCTATTGTACGTTCCTTTTTAAAACAAGAGCCTCGATTTAAACAATTATCCCGATCGCAACAAATAAGAGTCCTTCTTTTAGCTGCGCGCTATAAAAAAACAGTCATTGATTCAATGAAAATGACTGTCGATGATATTTTAAGAGAACATTAGTAATGTGAGGAAGATAATATGTAAAGTAGAGCAGGGAATCAAGTCCTGCTCTTTTTACTATTCAACCTTTACTTTAATTTGATCGATAGCATTATATCCATACCCATTTCTATTCCAATAAGGTTTAATGGGCTGTGTTTGACCAGTAGAATCTGTTGCTTTTGACAGAATGGTAAAAATACCTTTTTCAACAGAATCCCATTCATATGACCAAGATACCCATTTGTAGCTGGATTTCGAATCATATACTTGCGCTTCCGACCATGTACTCCCATTATCCTTACTGATTTCTACCTTTGTTATGCAGCCTTTGCCTGTCCAAGCAATGCCTTTTATAACATGTTTTCCGGTATTTAACCTAGCCATATCTAGCGGTTTTTGAATCGTCGAGTTTACATTTATGGTAGTAACAGGATGAGCCCCATCGTCATTTTCCTCGTTTGGATAATACATATAGTCAATGTTCTGGTAAGGTCCAGTAAAATGAGAACCTATCACGCTTATTTGCTTAATCCATTTAACTGACGCCATACCATACCATTGTGGAACGATTAATCTAAATGGAAATCCATGTATAAAGGATAAAGGTTGTTTATTATATTCATAGGCGATAATTGTATCGGGATGTAAGGCATTCTTTAAAGGTAAACTCCTAGTATAAGAGAAAACCTTGTCTAAGTCCGTTCTTACTCCGAAATCATATCCTTCTACGACCACCTCTTTAGCGGCTTCTTTTATTCCGGAAATTTCAAGCAAAGTACGTAAGGGAACACCTTTCCAAACGCCTTGGCTCATTGCTCCCTTACCCCATTGTTCGCCAAACACTCTAGGCTCAAATAGGCTGCGCTTATTTCCGGAACATTCAAGAACAACTTCAACGGTTTTCGAAGGTAATTGAAGGATATTATGCATGGAAAGCAGTAAGGGGGTAGTAACCAACCCATTTATTGAGAGGAAATAGTTTGAAAAGGTCAGCTTTGGATAAGTAAAGTGGTTACGTCTATAGAATAAATTGTTAGAGATAAAATCATTCTCAATAAACTGTATAGGTGTTTCCTGATTCTCAGGCTTTAACCTGCGTGTTATTAAATAAGGCTTTTCAACGTGATGTTTTGGATCGGACATAATTTCCTCCTTTTCAGAATCCGTCAGTAATAATGTATGTTATATAGGATCAAATTAGGCTACATTACGTACCAAGAGAAAGTAGATGAAAACTTTTATATTTGAGGACATATGTCCTATCGAAAAACTCCTGATTTATCATTTAATTAGATTATAAATCTAGATAAATTGGAGAGAAGAGAGATGAAAGGGAGTTTATTTGCATTTTTAGGCGGGGCTTTTATTACGGTACAGGGCGTAGCAAATACACGTATTAGCCAGGATATTGGCACGTGGCAGACGGCAGCCATTACACAATTTACGGGATTTCTTGTAAGTTTACTGATCTTGATGTTTGCAAGAGATAAGAAATGGAAAAGGTTAAAGAATGTAAAACCCCTATACTTGACTAGTGGCGCTTTTGCAGCAATTATTATCTTTAGTAATGTCGCATCCATTGAATACGTAGGTGTTACCCTTTCTATTTCCGTCCTATTAATAGCACAGTTGAGTTTGACCTTTTTAATTGATGGCAAGGGCTGGTTTGGTATGCCGAAACAAAAGATGAGGATACCTCAGTTTGTAGGAATTGCGATGATGATCGTGGGTGTTGTCATATTACGGTTTTGATGCAAAGAATTTGCCCGTGTTGGAGGTGGAAACATGAAAGAAATAAAAGATCCTAAGTTAGTGCAGTCCTATTTGCAGGTTAATCAAATAGAATCCATTTTTAATGAAGCTATCATGCCCTATTTGTCTCTATACCATTTTGAGCAAGGAGAACTTATCTTATCCCAAGGTGAACCATCCAAGTATTTGTATGTCCTGGTAAAAGGGAAAATAAAAATCTACACCTCTTCAGCCGAAGGGAAAACGCTTATTTTGTCTTTTAAATCACCGATTGAAGTGATAGGTGATATTGAATATGTGCAGGAGATAGATACGATCAATACGGTGGAGGCTGTTTCATCGGTTTATATGATCGGTGTGCAGCATATTATGCTGAAAAAATTCACAAATGATTTTTCACCATTTTTGCAATTTATTTTAAAAATCATTACCGAAAAGTTTTACTTGAAGAATAATTCGATGAGCTTCAATTTGATGTATCCAGTTGAAGTTCGTTTAGCCAGTTATTTATTGTCGGTTACCCCAGATGAAAATGAAACATTATTTTCTGGGCAGCTAAGTACCACAAGTTTGACGGATACTGCAAACCTGATCGGTACCAGTTATCGGCACCTAAATCGGGTTATACGGCAGTTTTGTTCCGATGGACTAGTTGAGCGCAGTAAAGGATTCATTCTTATTAAAAATAGAGAGGCCTTAAAGACTTTGGCTGGAGGAAATATTTACGAGTAAACAGATGGAGGACATAAAACGAACGTTCCCGTCAAATCATTGCAGCCATTCATGAGTTTCTATTAAACTATAACACATTGGAGTGTATCAGATATGATTCTAGGACTATTATTTGCCATACTGGCTGGAGCTTTAGTCAGTCTGCAAAATATATTCAATAGTAAAGTTGGTGAACACGCTGGTTCATCGACAACAACCACCTTAGTATTAGGTTTGGGATTTGCCGCTTCATTTACTATAGGTTTTCTGTTCGAAGGTAAACAATTATTTGAATTACAAAATATGAAGACATGGTACTGGTTTAGCGGATTAATAGGAATTGGAGTAGTAACTTGTGTCGTCCAAGGAATAAAGCTGCTTGGTCCAACCTATGCGATTTCAATTTTGCTTACATCACAACTGGGAATTGCCTTATTGTGGGATACATTTGGCTGGATGGGAATTGAAAAGGTACCTTTTACCCTTCAACAATTTATAGGTGTATTAGTAATTATTGCTGGCATTCTTATTTTTAAAATGAGTGGTGAACCTAAGCCGGCTAAAATGACCAATGGCTTAAAAAGTGTCCATGCAGAAAAGTAAAAACGGGATGGAGGGATACTTTTGAAAGAATATAAAACTTTGTTTTTTGATGTAGATGATACTTTATTGGATTTTGGTGCAGCAGAAAAAATAGCGTTACAACTCCTATTCGAGGAGCAGAATATTCCGCTTACTTCCGAAATAGAAGAGAAGTATAAAAGAATAAATCAAGGTCTTTGGAAGAGGTTTGAAGGAGGAGAATTGAGCCGGGACGAGGTTGTCAATACACGCTTTTCTCTTCTTTTTAATCAATATGGAAAAGAAGCCGATGGGACCTTACTAGAAAAAAACTATCGATCGTTTCTAGAACAAGGACATCAATTGGTGAACGGTGCTTTTGAACTTATTACGGAACTTAATTCACAATATGACTTATATATTGTCACAAATGGTGTGTCTAGCACACAGGATAAACGATTACGTGCTTCAGGTTTATATCCACTATTCAAAGGTATCTTCGTTTCCGAAGATACAGGTTTCCAAAAGCCAATGAAGGAATTTTTCGATTATGTTTTTGCCAGAATTCCTCATTTTGAAGTGAATCAAGCATTAATAATCGGTGATTCTTTAAGTGCAGATATTCTTGGCGGGACTGCAGCTGGAATGGATACATGCTGGTTTAATCCAAAAATGAAACCCATTGATTCAGATATTATTCCAACCTACCAAATTCACAAACTTGAAGAGTTAAAACGAATATTAAGTGTAAGAGATAGAATAGGTGCCTGTTAATCTGATTATTAAAGGAGTGGGGAATATGGAGTTAAAATATGAAATAATCACCGATGAAGAAATTGAACACTGTAGAGATTTATGTAATGAACTAATGGCCTTTCAAAAATCTAAAGCTCATATAACCCCCGAGTTATTTGATAATATGAATTTTGACACTCGGATGGTTCCTTCTATAAACAGTGCATTGCACAATTATACGGTTATCGTCAAAGATGGTGAAAAAATTGTAGCTTACGTCTATTCCAATATCTCACCGAAAGAAGCCTATTCCAATAATTTCGCCACTTTTTTTGATTTATCTTCTGTTCGGAAAAAGAATGTCGGTTGTCTTTCTCAATTTTTTATAAAAGAAGAATATAGACAGTATGGGATTGGATCCAAGCTCTTTGATATGTCAATGGATTGGCTGAAGCAATTTGAGGATGTTGAGGATTATTTTATCTTTGTCTCGAATGGTAATGATAACGCCTTAGAATTCTATAAACATAAAGGGTTTTCAGTAAGTCATTCAATTTTGGATGGTTTTATTACTGTTTTACGAAAATAGTACGGGACCATTGTAGGTCCGACATAGCCATCTACGCCTCAAGACTTAGATAAATTTACTACTTCAGTATCTTAAAGTCATTTTAAAACTCCACTATACTATAATTACTTTATATAGTGGAGTGAGAAGTATGACTGAATCAGTATTGTCCCTAATCAAAGAATGGGGGATATGGGGAGTGTTCATTTCCTTATTTATTGAAGGAAGTGCTCTTCCCTTTATCGGCTCGTTTATCATGGTTACAGTGGGATTTATTTTAGATTTGACCTGGTTCGAGATGGTCTGGATCTCAATAGCAGGCAGCTTTCTATACGCGATAGGGAGTTGGATTCCCTTTTTTATTGGATATAAATTTGGTAAATCTGTGGAAGGCCGGTTGAGTGATGCAAAAAGAGAGAAATTAACAAAGGCTAAGAAGGCTTTTAGCAAGAATGGAGTTTGGAGTGTTGCCATTTCGAGTCCGCTTCATTTAGGGAATTTTGTTCCTTTTTTAGCTGGAATGTCTCATATGAAACTTCGAACCTATACACTACTTACGATGATTGGAATTGCCCCATCCACCTTTCTGTTTTTAAGTATTGGTCATTCTTATCCCGGTGATTTCAGCAGCGTTATGAATACAGTAAAGGATTATCAACTATTACTATTCATTTTGTTTGGCTTAATTACTTTGATTTATTTAGGTATAAAATTTTTCGGTTATCGTCAGCAAAAGAAATTAATGAAACAAAATGTGATGAGCTAGATATCCTTACACTAAAAACACCTGAAAAGGGTGTTTTTTCTTTTTACATTGGCGAAGTATAATGGATGTAATTAGGTTAAAACTTCCTAACCTATAAACAATCCATTATAATTTTTAATGAATGGAATGTAATAGGAGTGTATAGATGAAAAGTATATCGATTTTAGTTGCAGATGATGAAGAAGAGATTGCCAATTTAATTGCCATCCATTTAGAAAAGGAAGGGTATCGTGTTTTTAAAGCATTGGACGGGGAGGAAGCTATACACGTAATCCAGACTCAATCGATTGACTTAGTTATTTTGGATATCATGATGCCGAAATTGGATGGTTATGAAGTAACCCGCCAAACTCGTGAACAACACAACATGCCGATCATTTTTTTGAGTGCCAAAACATCTGATTTTGACAAGGTCCACGGTTTGGTGATTGGAGCAGATGATTATATGACGAAACCCTTCACTCCCATTGAATTGGTTGCTCGCGTAAACGCACAGCTTCGCCGGTTTATGAAGTTAAATCAACCTAAAGTTAATCACATTTCTGGCTTGGAATTTGGCGGATTGGTTATTTCTCCTGAACAAAGGACCGTTACTCTATATGGTGAATCCATCGACTTAACGCCAAAGGAATTTGACATTCTATATTTATTAGCACGGCAGCCAAAGAAAGTGTTCAGTGTGGAAAATATTTTTCAACAGGTATGGGGCGAAGCATACTATGAAGGGGCTAATACCGTAATGGTCCATATACGTACGCTGCGAAAAAAACTGGAAGAAGATAAACGGAAAAACAAATTAATCAAAACCGTGTGGGGAGTCGGGTATACATTCAATGGTTAAGATCGCACGAAGTTTCCGTTCTAGAATGGTTCTATTATTTGGCTTAAGCATGTTGTCGGCTGGTACCATAACATTCATTACTTATAAGGGACTTCAATGGTACTATCACAATTGGGTCGAATGGGGCGATCCGCTGTCGTGGCTTCGGATTTATATGAGTACAATTGGTGACATGAATTTCTTCTTAATAATATTTATTCCGCTTTCTATTCTTTTTTTCTATTTACTCACTAAGCCTTATACTACGTATTTTAATGAGATTTCAAATGGAATCCACAAGCTCGCGCTTGGGGACTTTAAACACCGGGTTACGATCCAATCCAATGATGAATTTAGTGATATTGCCCATGATATTAATCTCACTAGTGAAAAATTAGAAGAAGCGATTTTAAGAGGTGATTTTTCAGAAAGCAGCAAGGATCAATTAGTCGTCAATTTGGCCCATGATTTAAGGACACCACTCACCTCCGTTCTCGGGTATTTGGATTTAATCCTTAATGATGATTATTTGACGAAGGATCAAGCAAAACATTATTTAACCATTGCCTATACGAAGTCACAACGTTTAGAGCGTTTGATTGATGAATTATTTGAAATAACTAGAATGAATTATGGAATGTTACATATTGAGAAAAAACCACTTAATTTAAGTGACCTGCTGAATCAATTAAAGGAAGAAATGTATCCAGTCTTTGAAAGAAATGATTTGAAGGCTCGTATCAATATTCCGCCTGCTCTATCTATTTTAGGTGATGGCGATCTGTTAGCACGTGTGTTTGAAAACCTGTTAACCAACGCAAATCGGTATGGTATTGATGGTCAATATGTCGATATTAACGGTTTTATCGAGGAAGGGGAAGTAGTTGTTCAAATCGTTAATTATGGAGACAGCATACCTCCTAATGAACTTCCGCATATTTTTGATATGTTTTATACCGGAGATAAAGCTCGAACACATCAAGAGAATAGTACTGGCCTTGGTTTATTCATAGCGAAGAATATTGTCGAGCAGCATAATGGGACCATTTCAGTAGAAAGCAGTTTCATTCGTACGGTATTTGAGGTTCGTTTACCACAAGTGAACGTAGATGATCAAACAGAGTAAAAACTTAAGAAAAATTTAAACTTTACCCCACTTTTTATTTAAATAGTTTTTCCTATTCTAGTACCAAGATAGAAATAGGAGGATATTTAATATGAAAAAGTGGGGATTTTTACTATTAGTTGTAATAAGTATGGGGATTACACTAGCAGATAGATTTGAGTTTTTTAAAGATAAAGTAGAGATTAAACATTTTGAGCCAGATCATAAATTAGATGAAAGTACTGAATTGGTAGAAATAAGAAAGGAACTCGTATATCAAGGGAATTTACTTTTGGTCAACAATGAGTATCCTGTTCACAAGGAGAGTATCAAATCAGATGTCGTAAATTTATTTGAGCACAGGGAATTAACAGAGGGTTATAGGCTATTAGATAGTGAAATTTATTTGTCAGAAGAAGTTGCAAATGCGTTTTCTGAGATGATAGATGCTGCAGGTGATGAAGGGGTTCGTTATTTTTCTATTAATAGTGGCTTTCGAGACTTTAATGAGCAGAATGTACTTTATCAACAAATGGGCTCTAGCTTAGCTTTGCCTGCGGGACATAGTGAACACAATCTAGGTTTATCATTGGATGTAGGTTCGACACAAATGAAAATGAGTGAGGCTCCTGAAGGCAAGTGGATTGAAAAAAATGCTTGGAAATACGGTTTCATTTTACGCTATCCAAAGGATAAAACGCATATTACTGGAATTGAATATGAACCGTGGCATATCCGCTATGTGGGACTGCCCCACAGTGCGATCATACAAGAAAAGAACTTCGCTTTGGAAGAATATATAGATTATCTAAAAGAAGAAAAGAACTTGACGGCTACCGTTAATGGGGAAGAATATACAGTTACTTATTATCACATTAAAACTAGTAGTGCAATAAAGGTACCAAAGAATAGCATATATGAGATCTCAGGTAATAATATTGATGGCGTTATTGTAACTGAAATCAAATAATAATAATAATGTGAAAGTAAATTTCACTTTTCCGAGAGTAAAATCAATTATGCGAATTTATTTTCGATTTCCTAGATTATTTTAACTATGTTCGGGGTATATCATCTATATGAATTTCTATTTTTATTTTAATAATGGAAATTTTTATCAAGAAAATAGTGCAAAATAGTATTAAACCAGTATGAACATAATTTATACTAATACTGTGATTTAATCATACATAGGGGGATAAAATGGAACTATCATTGTTATTAGAGTATGGATGGGTATTACTTATTTTGATTTTGTTGGAAGGGTTATTATCTGCGGATAATGCTTTGGTGTTAGCGATCATGGCAAAGCATTTGCCTCCAGACCAGCAAAAAAAGGCGATAAATATCGGCTTAATGCTAGCCTTCATCTTTAGGATTGGTGCTATTTTTATTATTTCGTTTTTGTTTCATGTTTGGTGGATTCAAGCGATTGGGGCTGCGTATTTAATTTTCATCGCATTAAAACATTTGCTTAAAAAGGACCATGGCGGTAGAGAGAAAGCAGGAAAAAGCTACCGAGCTACTGTAGCTCAGATCGCATTAGCTGATATCGCCTTTGCAGTTGATTCAATTTTAGCTGCTGTCGCTCTTGTCATTGCATTGCCGGGTACGCCAATGGGTGAAATCGGCGGCATGGATGGCGCGCAATTTATTGTCATATTGATCGGTGCAATCGCTGGATTAATCGTGATTCGCTTTGCAGCAGGATTCTTTGTTAAAATCCTGACACAACGTCCTACCCTTGAAACAGCAGCCATGTTACTTGTTGGCTGGGTAGGAGTTAAGCTATTAATGCATACACTTGCGCATCCAGCCTTACACATTATTCCTCATGATTTTGTAGAAGGTCCGATTTGGAATACCATCTTCTGGTCTGTTATGCTTTTAATTGCTTTAGGCGGCTGGTTCTTATCAGGAAAGAAGACAGAACAATCTACGTAAGTTTTATCAAACAGAGAATGGCTTGGAAGCATACCAAGCCATTTTTTATATTGAGAATGGGGAGTAAAGATGAAATTTTCATTCGATCACTTAGTTTGGTTCCATCATAAACCGGAAAATGCAATACCACCTCTTACAGAAAAAGGAATCCATGTTGCCCACGGCGGCCGTCATGAAGCATGGGGAACCTATAATACACTTAGTTATTTTGGTTTAAGCTATATAGAATTTTTAGGGATTGAAGTACTATCAATCGCTGAGCAGCATGAAGAAAATCGATTAATTACCCAAATTGTAGAGCAGCTCGCAAAAGAGAACCGGGAAGGACCTGCTAAAATCGCAATCCGAACAGATCAGATTCACGAATTAGCTATAAAGCTGAGACAAGACGGTCATACCGTTTATGGTCCACTTCCTGGACAACGAGTGACAACTGCCGGTGAAGTGATCAGATGGGAACTTCTTTTCATCCAAGATCACTCTGATCAGCTTTCATTTCCTTTTTTCATCCAATGGGAAAAAAGTGATGAGGATAGATTATCTTCGTTTAAGGAACTAGGAATGTTAGGAAGGCATAACGAGGAAAATTTGAAATTTGAAAGTGTCGGGTTTGTTGTAAAGGATTTAGACAAAACGATAAAAACTTGGGGAAGGTTATTAAATCTAACACCAGGTGAAGAGTTCAGGGACCAAGCCTTACATGCAAGATATCAAACATTAGAATTGCCTGGCACCCAGCTCTTATTCTGTACACCGCTGGGAAAAGGGCCGGCAGAAAAGGTCTTACATGAAAGAGGAGAAACTCCTTTTTTAGTGAAAATAAGCCAAGCTGACCAAAACAGCTTTTTTGAATTGTTGAATGGCTATTGGCGGTTTCTCTAAATAAAATAGTTGACATTAAATTCCAGTTGATACTATAATGATGATAGTTATTTTAAGGAGGTTATCTGTAGACATGTTAAACTAATCCCATTAATGGCCGTTTTTAATACGAACCATTTTAAACTCTCTGCGGATGAGTGAACGGGATTACTATGTCATTTTACAGATATCCGAACTAGACTGACTCTTTGTAATGGACTTTTTTTGCATGCTCCATTTACATAGAGTAATTTGTTTCGTCCTGTTAAGCATGCCATATAAATCTAAATTCACAAGTCGCAGAGAAATCTGCGATTTTTTTATTGGTTGAAATATAAAACAGAGGAGACATTTACATGATAATCACAAAATTAATTTTAATAGAGGGATTGCCAGGTTCAGGAAAATCTACAACAGCAGAATTGACAAATGATATTTTAAAAGAATGGAATGTAGATACAAACTTATTTCTTGAGGGAAATGTCGAACATCCAGCCGATTATGAAGGAGGCTCTTACTATTCAAAAACTGAATTTGCCCAGCTTTTAGAACAGTATAATGAATTTCAGCCTATTTTAGTAAAACATGCCATTGAACGCTGTGGTGGATTTGTATTGCCGCAATATAAGCTGAAAGAAGAACTTGATGAGACAATGGTTTCCGATTCTTTTTGGGAAGTTATTTGGAATCATGATATCTATGAGCTGCCGTTAGAAAAAAACATGGAATTAATAACTGATAAATGGCAAAGGTTCGTCGAACAGGCGATGATTGGAAATCAAACGTATATATTTGAATCCTGCTTTATCCAAAATCCTGTAACCATCGGCATGATCAAATATGGTGCGTCTCAGGAAGTTGTTATGAATTATGTAAAACAATTAGCTGAAATTATTGAGCCTTTAAACCCCGTTTTACTTTATGTAGAACAACAAGATCTGTCGCGTTCCTTTAAAAAGGCTGTTCAAGAACGACCGAAAGAATGGTCTACTGGTTTTATGGATTACTATACTAACCAAGGCTACGGGAAAATTCATGGTGCAGAAGGAATCGAAGGAACCATTGCAGTTCTGGAAGCAAGAAAACAATTAGAGTCCTCCATTTTTAATGCATTGGCCATTAAAAAGGTTAAAATTGATAATACTCAGTTTGACAAAGATTCTCACAAAAATAGAATCACGGAAGTATTCATGAATGCTGTAAGCATGTAGTTTTATGAATCAGAGTGCACTTTGCCTCTGATTTTTTTCATATCTAATTCATTATTTTGTTGGATTAATGACGAAGACAATCACACTTTTATCTAAGTCAAAGTCCCAGTCGACAAAAATATCAATGACTTTCGTATCCAAAATCGCTTCAAAATGGTTATTGTTATGAAGCAGCCCTTTTTCGAGTATCCGCTTTGCGAGCTTGAGTTGTTCCTGCATCCCTTGTCTGATTAATTGCTTTTCAATCCTAACCAATATTCCATTTCGAATAACTAGGATGGTGCGCTGATTTACTTGGCATGCATAAATCTCTTCAGGTTTCTTTTCTGATTCAGAGCTTAAATGAATCATCTCATTAATAAGTTCTGCTTTACCAGTAAACTCTTCTGTAATGGGATAGTCGGTACTCGTTGAATCCGTGGATATCCCTGTGAACATCGCAGATTTATTTTGTAGACTCCAGTCATAGTAGAATTCTCTTATTTCCATACCAGTAACAATCTTTATATATGCCTTTATTTCAGGGATTAGCGTCTGCATGACTAAATCTCTAGTTTGTTGAACACTTTCATCTTGTCTTTGGTTCATAAGTACCTTTTCTGTTGGAGTAAGGAAATTTCGAATATACACGATCATAAATGTTTTACCTAACGAAACATGTACCGATTCCGGTCCTTTGCCAAAATGATCACGGAGAATCTTACTTATGTAGCTACTTAACTCGGCAGATTTTTTATAAATTGGGATTTCCATTTTTGCGAAACTCCTTTTTCTAACTAGGTATTTATACCTTAGTTTACCCCTTTCACTGGAAATAATTAGCATGGTTTGTTACTCGGAATAAAAATATAATGAAAATAGGTGAAGGGACAGAAAGCCATTCGCTTTGAGGAGTAGGATATGTTTTCAAGCATGAGCAACAAAGTTTTAATAGACACATATTTTAATGCAGTAAAGCTTAAGTTAGACGAAGACTTTATTAAATTGTTAGAAGAAGAAATTGACCGAAGAGGGATCGAATCAGATAAGGTAGAAAGAATGGTTTAAATCATAGCTTTTTACTAAAGATTATTTACACCTTCTTCCAATTATTATTAGTTATAATGTAACAAGAACAGCAGCGAATGGCTTCTTTCTCTTCACTTCTTTCATAGAAATAGTGCTATTAAATAATCAGACTACTAATACTATTTAAAAAGCTAGGTGATTAGCCTAGCTTTTTCTTTTAGTTATTTTTAATAAGTGGTTATTTTCCCTTATATCTCACTCAATAGTTTTGTATAATTTTATATTATAAGAGTTTTTAAATTCAAACACAAATGATACTTTGGAAAATGGAGTGTTAAAATGTTAACCATACGGAACGTGACGATGAATGATTTACCTGACCTTTTAATCATTGAACACCTTTGCTTTCCAATAGAAGAAGCAGCGACGGAAGAAGCCTTTAAACAGCGTATTCAATTAATTCCAGATAGCTTTTTTGTAGCGGAAGAGTGTGGTGTGATTGTGGGTTTAGTGAATGGACCAGTGATTGAAAAAGAATTTATTACAGATGATTTATTCGAGAAGATTAAGCCAAATCCTGCATCTGGCGGTCATCAAACGGTTTTAGGTGTAGCGGTGACACCGCATTTCCAAACCCGGGGAGTGGCGACAGCTTTACTAGCACATCTTGAAATAGAAGCAATATCAAAAAATCGCGAGAGTATTACACTTACTTGTAAAGAGGACTTAATACGTTTTTATGAAAACTTAGGATACAAAAATAGAGGTGTTTCGAAATCGGAGCATGGCGGCGTCCAGTGGTACAACATGAATAAAAAATTGCTATAGAACCTCTTTTTAAATAATGTATAGTAAGAACCTAAGCCCAAAAACTTAGGTTCTTTTTTAGGTCTTTTCTATGCGTCTCCTCTAGTGGGGAATTATGGTAGAATGGGTAGTAATGAGAACACTTATAAACGAAAGGAGCATGACCAATGTACGAAGTAAAAACAAAGGAAACAGACAATAGTGTGATTGAGTTTATCGAACAAGTCGACAGCCCTAAAAAGCGTGAGGATGCATACAAATTATTAGATATCTTTACAGAGACCACAGGTATAGAAGCAAAGATGTGGGGGCCAAGTATTATTGGTTTTGGAGCCTACCATTACAAATATGAATCTGGTCACGAAGGAGACGCACCTCTTGTTGGCTTTTCTCCGAGAAAAGCAAAAATCAGCTTGTATTTTGCACCAGGTGAAACAAAGCGGGAAGAATTGTTAAAACAGTTTGGAAAACACACTACAGGGAAAGCGTGTGTGTACATTAATAAAGTGGCAGATATTGATGTAGATGTTTTAAAAGCATTGATTAATGAATCTGTATCTTTTTTGCAAGCAATGTATCCAGCTAAATAAGACCAGTGAGCCCTATATCCAGCAGTCCATTCATTTGCTAAATAAGGGGCTCTATTTCAATTCTTTTATGGCAGCAACCCTGCTATTCCTAATAATGATAAAACAATTTCAAAAAGAATGAGAATCACAATAATCCATTCTACGAAAAGTCCGCGAATGGAGTGGCTGATAGTCGAAAATCCATCCATAATGTTATAGAGTATTTCAGTTTTACTCTTCAAAATCTTATAACGATCATTCAATTCGAAAAACTCGAGCATACGATCATAAAATTCACCGGCTGAACTGCTTGTCCAAGTGATGTCGGGTTTATCGAGAATCATGATGTAAGCAAGGGTATTATACTCATGACGGATAATTTTTGCTGTTGTCCTTGCGAGTTCCTTATTACCGATTCGCAGCTTACCTTTCTCTAACCGGTCAATCATCGTTTCGAGCTTATCATTAATTTGCCCCAGCTGTTCCTCAGTTTTTTCCAAAGCAACAGACTTTGCCAATACAGTAGAAATTAATTCAGGATAGTAATCCTCATATTCAGGAACGACCACATATTCATCTGTTAACTCAATGCTTTCGGTTTCTTTTATATGCAAGCTGTAATCATCGCTGTATCGGTCTGCGTTTTTAACCTCAATGTCTGGCTCGAAGGAGTAGAGGTAGTTCAATAAAGCAGTTATCTCATTTGGAGTTGAGTGATTAATGAAGACAATGCTGCCGAAGGAAAATACTAGAACCATTTGTGAGTCGTCCACATCTTTATAGAGGATTGATTTTAATATTTCACCCCTTAAAATTAATGGCTCCTCCCAGGTGAATTTCTTTGGTATTCCACAATGAACGGCGATTTTGTTCAGATCAATTTCATTGGTTATGGCAAAAGCTTTAAAGGTTAAATCTCTCATATTCACCACTCATCTCAGGTATTTTTGTTACTTATCTATATTAGTATATGAAGCGTTTAGGTAAAATAATGAAGGATAAGTGGAAAGGAAAGAGAATTAATTATGAAGTACTAGTAATAAAGACTGAAAACATACGGAGGAGAGATACCATGACTGAAAATTCATTTGTTTACGTTACATACATAGCGACTACACCTGAAAAGCTTTGGGAAGCTTTGACGAGCAGCAAGTATACCGAACAATACTTCTTTGGAAGCAGTATTCAATCAGATTGGCAGGAAGGGAGTGAACTTACCTATTCTCGCAATGGGCAGGTTTCCGATTATGGAAAGATCCTAAAGATTGAACGTAATCGTGTACTTTCCTTTACATGGACTTATGTTGGAGATGGTGTAGATGGGAAACTGCCTTCACGTGTGACATTTGAATTAAAACCGATGAAGGAAACCGTAAAACTAACACTTAGACATGAAGATCTCCAGCCTGGTGATTTAGTGGATCGAGATGATACCTTTGAAGGTTTGAACAATGGCTGGCCAGCGATAGTAAGCAATTTGAAAAGCCTTTTAGAAACCGGAAAAACTCTAGCTGCTGTGACAATCTAAAGAGGTCTGTGAAATTGCTGAGAAAAAAATAAAATGAAAAAGTTTCTAATGATAAAAATAGTTTTATCCATTACATTTTGAAAAAACGATTGTAATACTTTCTCCTTTATGATGAATACTAAAAATAAAAAGGAGAGATAAGTATGAACAATGAAAAGGACTACGTAGCTGCTGACTTATCATCAAATTTAGTAAATGAAATCAAATCACTTGAAGAAAAATTAAGCGAACAAGCCAATAAAGAAGTTGTGGTTATTGCTTACGAAAAAGACAAATAATACAGCAAAAAAGAGCCGTTAACCACGGCTCTTACCTTTATTTTGCAAATACATGATTTCCAACTGTCTTTACTACTTCGCGAGTCCTAATCCAAGAATCAGTTGCAATTTCTGGATTATAAAAATATACGCTATCATTTAAACGATCTTGTCGTGTTAAAGCCTCTTCAACTGCTCGAATTGCTTCATCTGATGCCGGATTATTAATTTCACCATTTTGCACAGGAGAAAAGGCATAAGCGTCACCAACTACTTCATTAATAACTTCTGTTACGGTATTTGGAAATTCTGGTGAATCAACTCGGTTTAATACAACTGTTGCCACCGCAACTTTTCCTTCATATGATTCGCCTTTCGCTTCTGCTTCTACTAATCTAGCAAATAAGTCTTTCTCTTCATTTGAAATAGTAACAGCAGGCGGGGCCGGTTCTGCTGCTGGCTCAGGCGTTACCGTTTCCGATTCTTCTGCTTGAGACTCCGAAGCAGCTGCTACTTCAACCTCCGTTTCGGCAGATTTTTCTGCTGCTAAATCCGGTTTATTAAGAATGAATTCCTTTTCGTCATCATATTGATTGTTTTCTTGTTTCATTTCATACATGATCGGACCATATGCTTGTCCAATATCAGCCAAGCTGTCTACATTTACAATTTGATATTGCGTTATCGCTTCAACTGTCGTGTTGTGTAATCCGATAAATGCAAATGTAGCTACACAAGCTACAGCAACTTTTTTAAAATAAGTGTTTTTCATGTGTGCTACCTCCTGATGTTTTGTATGATATAACACTAACATGGGTATACACACTATATACAGAACGATAAGGTTACATTTCATTATGGTTTGATGAACAACATTACAGCTGCGATGTGAATATGACATTATACCTATGATTTTGTCATAATCAAACCAATTTTACGGTATAGAGGAATATATTGTATGAAAAAGGCAGGATGAAGAAATTATTTCTATAATCTAATATTTCGAAAATGAAAATAAATGGGGATTATGCTACTATTACAATATTAAATTATCAATATTATTGGAGATGGATTTTCGTGCTTATTTGGAAGCGTAATTTGTGGGTACTATGGATAGGGGTATTCTTCGTATCAGCAAGCTTTTCCATGGTCATCCCGTTCTTACCAATATTCCTGCTAGAAATTGGTGTGCATGATCACACGGAAGTTTGGGCTGGTTTGTTATTTAGTGCAGCATTTTTTGCAGGTGCGATTGCTTCTCCGTTTTGGGGGAGAGTAGCAGATAAATATGGGAGAAAACCCCTGCTAATTCGAGCCGGATTTGTTCTTTTTATTGTTTATACATTAACTGCTTTTGTTACAAATCCTTATCAGCTATTAGGATTACGTATCATGCAGGGGTTGTTAAGTGGATTCATTCCGGGCGCAATCGCCTTAGTCGGTACGAATACACCAAGTAATAAAGTTGGATACGCGCTATCGATGATATCCTCTGCTTCTGCGTCAGGTGGAATTATTGGACCACTTTTAGGAGGGGGTATTGCCTCATTAGTGGGAAATCGAGTGGCGTTTGGAAGTGCTGGAATGTTCTCGCTCATTTCAACACTACTGGTCATATTTTTTGTAACGGAGGAAAATTTCATTCCGAGTAAAGAGAAGGGATCGATAAGGAATGATTTTAAATTGGCACTCTAAACCGTTCATTGATGATGGTTCTTGGATTAACCAGCCTTACATCTGCTTCGATTATGACCATTGAACCAGTACTTCCATTATATATAGTGGACCTTGGCGGTTCTTCCCAGCATGCTTCATTACTAGCAGGGATCGTTTTTTCTCTTCCTGGTATCGCAAGTGTCGTTTTTGCCCCAATGTGGGGGAAATGGGCTGACAAAGTTGGTTTCCAAAAAATTCTTTTTATCGGGTTAATGGGTGGAGGAATCGGAACCATCGCTCAAATTGTTTTCAGTAATATTTGGGGATTCTCCATTACTCGATTTATTTTTGGTGTCTTTTTCTGCGCCGTATTCCCAGCGTTAAATGGACTAGTCGTAAGGTCAACACAGAGCGATTTCCGCGGGCGGGCGTTTGGTTTACACCAAACCTCTAATCAAATTGGCGGGATGATTGGCCCGATAATCGGAGGTATCCTTGGCGGTATTTTTCCTGTACAAACTGTGTTTGTGGTAACAGGGTTCTTACTACTGGCTGCAACCGGTGTGGCATATTGGTATGCAAATGACTTAAATCGTGAACTTAAAACAAAAGTAACATGACATAATTAAAAGGGATATATATAGTAAGTAATGATGCCGACAATGATTCCAGTTATGGCCCCAAAAAAGACCTCAGTTGGCTGATGACCTAATAATTCTTTTAATTTTTCTCTAGACTCCGGTTTCTTTAAATTGGGGTCTTTTAGTGTTTCAATCAGACTGTTAAAATCGGCTAAAAGCGTATTCAGAATCTCCGCATGATAACCTGCATGCCTCCGAACTCCCATCGCATCATGCATAACGATCGCAGCTACTACAACGCAAATAGCAAACTCATTTGATTGGAACCCTGTCATTAATCCGATTGCTGTCGTTAATGAAACAATCATCGCAGTATGTGAACTAGGCATACCGCCAGTGCTAAACATTAATTTCCATTTCAATTCTTTAGAAGCTAAAAAGTGAATCGGTACTTTTACAAATTGTGCAAGGAACATGCCCAAAAAAGCAGCTACTATCGGACAGGATAAAAACATAATAACCTCCTGGATGATCATCTTTGTACTTATATTATGAAATATAACCCCTATTAATCCGGATGAAACATGAAGAATGTGGAAGAATTATGATAAAATAGGGTTGTTAAAAACATAAATAAAACAAAGAAGTAAGAGTGGCAATTTGATCACTCTTACTTTTTTTCAGGGTTTACGTTAATGATTGTATTGTTTCTATTAATTGCCTAATTGCTTCGTGATCATCAGAGCCAGATGCTTCTAAACTAATTTCTGCATTGTTTGGTATGGCGAGTGATAAAACTCCCATTATAGATTTACAATTAACTTTATGTCCATTGTAGGTAAGGTAGATATCTGATTCAAATTGCGATGTTACCTGGACGAGCTGGTTAATTGCGCGACTGTCTAAACCAGACTTTCGATTAAGTTGAATTGTCTTTAGTACCATTTGAGGAACCCCTCCTTAATATTAAAGTTAAATCACACTCTTTTATCTATGATAGAAAAAATTCAAATATGATTTATTTAGTTATTTAAGCGAGTCTGCTGACACGATTGTATGGAAGATTATTAAACAAGAATGCCCCAAAAATAAAAAAAAACGGTCACTCCTAATTTAGAGTGACCCATCAAGACGTTCTACTTATATTCCTAGAAGTTCCGCTAACTTCTCTTGGTTAAAGCCAAAAACAACCTCTGAACCTTTTTCATCCTCCACGACAGTTGCTGGTGTGGCTGATGCACCTAATTCAACAATTTCATCTAGGTATTTAGGATTTTCTCTAATATTTTTTTCTTCAAACTCAATACCATTATCTTTTAACCATAACTTCTCAGCTGTACATGGACCACAGCTTTCTTGTGTGTATATAACTATCTTACGCATAGTACATTCCTCCTTCTTTTTTATTTTATTACAATTAGTAAAAAAAGTCCCATCACCTGATTCCTTCATTATATACATTTTACAAACCATAAGAAATATGTTAGAAGTTCCCTTCATAGTCCCTATCTATTTAAGATTCATATAATCGGTTGCTTAACATACATATACAGTAAGATGACAAGCAGTTACGTTAACGAAAATCCATGAAAAGGAGATAAGTGCAAGGGAATGGAGTTCTTACAAGAAATCATTGCGAATTATGGTTCATTTTTATCATTAGACGCCTTGTGGGATGTAGTAACAGATCCTGCTAGTTGGGGAATCATTGGTACCTTAGTTATTCTCGAAGGGTTATTATCGGCTGATAATGCGTTAGTACTTGCTGTTTTGGTAAAGCACTTGCCGGAAAAACAACGAAGGAAAGCACTTTTCTACGGAATTATAGGAGCATATCTATTTCGGGTTATTGCAATTGGAATAGGTGTTACGTTAATTAATATTGGCTGGATCAAGATTGTTGGCGGTCACTATCTCCTTTGGCTGGTTCTCCAACACTTTATCAACAAAAGAGACGGGGAGGAAGAGATTCCCACCAAACAAGTGGGTTTTTGGAGCACCGTCTTAACCGTAGAACTTATGGATATTGCGTTTAGTATCGATAGTGTCATCGCTGCGTTTGGTGTATCGAACCAGGTCTGGGTACTGTTCTTAGGAGGAATCCTTGGAATTTTAATGATGCGTGGTGTCGCACAATTATTCTTAGCCCTTATTGAAAGAATACCTGAGTTTGAAACGACTGCATTCGTGTTAATTGGCATGATTGGATTAAGAATGATAGGTGCAGTATTTGGCTTTCATATGCACGAAGTGATCTTTTTTAGTCTATTAATAGGAATCTTCTTAGGAACTTTCCTGGTACATTTTTTAAAGGGGAAGTTGGCAACGAAATAAACCAAACCTAACACTTTTATAAAAAGAAAATGACTATCAAATTGTCCTTTTGATAGTCATTTTTTATTAGTAGCTTGGCTTGTTATTCTTAATTCCGCGTACACGTATTCTTTTATAATCAGCTATCCAATTTCCATCTTTATATAAAATTTCTTTTAGATTATTCTCTACCTTTGTAACAATCTCATCTTTTTTATCTTGGGAAATCCCTTCAAACAAAAGACTGCCAAACATCTCAATCCAATTTTTCAATCCATATTCACCTACTAAGGGGGTCGGTCGATCGAAGTGCTCTGCAAAGGTAACCCTAAATCCTGCTTCCTCCATTAAAGATGTATATTCACCAATACTTGGATAAAACCAAGGGAACTGTTCTATCTTATATTCAATTCCTGATTGTTTTATTTGCTCAATAATTTCACTTGTTATGATGTGGACGTTTCCTTTACCGCCAAATTCGGCAACAAATCTTCCGCCTGGTTTTAAACTTTGATAAATACAACTTAGCGCGTCCTTTGGCTGTTTTACCCAATGAAGTGTTGCATTCGAAAATACAGCATCGAATTCCGCATTGTATCCTAGGGCTGTCACATCTCGAACGAAAAACTTAATATTAGAGTACTTACTCACTGCTTGGGTAATCATATTTTGAGATTTGTCTGCCCCAATAACATCTCCTCCAATATCATATAATTTTTTTGTTAAATCTCCAGTTCCACAACCAAGATCAAGGATTTTCTCGCCTGCTGTAATAGCTAATAATTCTATTAGATTCGTTCCGAACATTGAAACAAATGAATGATTCTGGTCGTATAAATTTGCATTCCAATTGTCCTCTGTGCTTTGGGTTTTCATTTGCAATCTCTCCCCTATAGTAAAATTTGATGATTTAAAGTATCTGTTACTAGATTATACTGGAAATTTTAACCATATGAAATAAATTTAAGAGTTTTCTAATTATTTTTAAATAGGTTAAAATAATAACCATTACCTATAATTTTTTGTTGTCTTAGGGGGAAGTTTTATGCGTGAAGAGGGATACATAAAGGTTACAGGGGGGAGAGTCTGGTATCAAATATTTAATAAGAATTCTGAAGTTACTCCAGTCATCATATTACATGGTGGTCCGGGTTCTTCAAGTTATTCATTAGAAGGACTACAAGCGCTTGAAAAAGATAGACCGGTTATTTTATACGATCAATTAGGCTGCGGCAGGTCAGACCGTCCCAGTGATACCTCACTTTGGCAGCTTGATCGTTTTGTCGAGGAATTAGCACAGATAAGAGAAGCTTTAAAATTGGAGGAAGTTCATATTTTAGGCCATTCATGGGGTACAACCCTTGCGGCTGCCTATTGTTTAACAAAACCTAGTGGTGTGAAAAGTGTTATCTTTTCAAGTCCATGTCTAAGCGCACCGCGTTGGGAACAGGACCAGGCGGAGAATTTAAAAAAGCTTCCTATTGATATTCAGGAAACCATTACACGATGTGAAGAAGAGGGAACGACGGATTCCGAGGAATTCAAAGCGGCCATTCAGGAATTTAACAAAGTGTTTGTTTGTAGAGTGCAGAAAGAACCAGATCCTAAATGGGTTAAAAAAGGGTCAGGTTATCGAAATCCTGAGATTTACAACATTATGTGGGGTCCATCTGAATTCAGTGTAAAGGGAAATTTAAAGTATTTTGATTGTACATCTCGATTGAATGAAATCAGCTGCCCAACCTTATTTACTTGTGGACGATATGATGAGGCAACACCTGAATCGACGGAATACTTTAGCAGCCTTGTACCAAATGGGAAATTCCATGTTTACGAAAATAGTGCTCATATGGCTTATTTTGAAGAGAAGGAAGAGTTTTTACAAGTAGTAGGTGACTTTTTAAAAAACGTTGACTCCAAGTGATGTAACTAATATATTTTCACCCGCCTATCGAAAAGGCGGGTGTTTTTTACCTTAAGAAGAAGTATTTTGGGACTGGTTTAGATTTAGCGCAGTTTGAGCAGCCTTTAAATCAACGTTAAGCTGCTCTGACAGATTATTTGGGTGATAGTAGCCCTTATTTACCATATACTTTGATATTTGTTCGTGTGTATCCACTGCGTCCATTAAATACTGTTTTAATGTATCTCTAACTTCAGGAGTAGAGGTTTCAGTTAAAGCAAGTGCAATATTCTTTACCCCTGTTTTAGCAGCGATTAAAAAATCCGTTGCAATGACTTGATCTGTCATTGACCCCATACCTACCATATCCTGTACCATTCCATTCATTATTGTTCACCTCGGTTCGTCATAAATTCTTGTATGCGTTGGATTTGACCAGTGGTTTTAGTAACATCTTGCTGCAAGATATTCTTAAGCTGCGGGTCCTGGACAAGTGCACTCATTGTCGATGATTTCGTTAAACAAAGGTTTTTAAACGTTAATAATTCATGTAATTCGTATGTCTCATGCGGTGCTAAATAATGTGTGTTCACTGCATTTCCTCCTTGGGAATAATATTTGCCACACAAAAAATAGTTTGACCTAGCCTAACAAATAAATTTGAGGGAATAAGTGGGTGATGCAGAATCGAATGGTGGAAAATCTTGTTCCCTCTACACCGGGATTATTAATTAAACTGAAGGAAAAACTAAAAGAAAATTAATTTAATTTAGGGGTTTCTTTTTGCTTGAGACAAAAACCCGAAAGCAGGAAATTATAGACGCATTGCATTTAAACTTCTACTCGCTATGCATATTTAACATAAAAAGGACAGCCTATAGGTGTCCTTTTTAGAAAAAATATAAATTGTTAGAACGTTATTAAGTAAATCATTAACTGCAATTTTTGCCAACGAGGAAAGGAGAAACATAATATCTTATGTTCTCCTATACTAAATATGGCGTTTAATATTATAGAACGTCTAATTTAGCAACGATTGTTACAAGGATTTGAAGAAGTGCTTGGATATTTACAGCAACTTGAGTGTCAGTTGTAACAACTTTGATATGTTTAGAACCTTGAATTACTGTTTTTTGAGAGTTCTTTTGCTTGTTTTTAAATAATTGTTTAAGGTCCTGAACAACTGCTTTACCTTTTTCTGTATCGCCAAGTGTAATGCTAATTACAATTGCGATGGCTACTTGAATGGCGGCTTGCAAAGATATAGCGACTTGAGTATCAGTAGTTTGTACATCAATTCCTTCAGAATCCTTAATGATAATCCATTCAAAAGATTGTTGTTTGTTAGAAACAAATTGATCTGCTTCTTGCATCACATCAGCGGCTTTACCTTTATCGTCACAAGAGTCTAATGCTTTCCATTTCTTTTCAGTCATTTTATTTTCACCTCTTATTAATATATTTTTTAAGCAATATCAACTTTTGCAACTAATGTGAGAAGGACTTGTAATAAAGCTTGGATGTTTGCAGCAACGTCTGTGTCAGTTGTTGTGATGTTGATATCTTTAGAATTTTCGATGCTGATTTTTTGGAAGTTATTTTGTTCGGAATCGAAATATTGAAGAAGATCTTCTGCTACACTTTGACCTTTATCAGAATCAAGGATAGTAATTCGAAGGACTAATGCGATACAAAGCTGTAATGCAATTTGCAAGGAAACAGCTGCTTGCGTATTAGTAGTATGAACACAGATATTGCAAGAATCTTTAATGAAGATTAATTCCTCGGAATCTTGTTCCATTAATGAAACCTGATCTGCATCTTGGAATACATCAGCTTCATGAGAATCATGAGAGTGATGCTCTGGTTCATGGTGTGTTGGTGTGTCTTGAAAAACCGCTGGATCATGATAAACGAAACCATATTGCGGTGCTTCCTCATAAGTTTTTTCTGCGGCTGGCTTGTCCTCATAAAACATATCTGAAGATTCATCCTTCTGATACTTTTTATCCTTTTTATCCTTTTTGTTGTTGGATGGCATTGTTTTTTACACTCCTTTGTTGTAGTTTGTTTTCAATATAATATATGGAGTTGTCCAATAATGGTTTGTGTGTATCAGCTGAATTTGGCTTTTTTATAAAAAATGAAAAGAACGCCTAATCTAGCGTTCTTTAGAATGGTTTATTCCGTATCTTCTGCTTTCTTTGTTGGATTCTCTTTATTGACGAAGGCATCGACCTGCTGGGATAAGTCATTTACTAATTCCTTTATTAATTGTTTTTGCTCTGGAGATAAATTCGACTTCCCTTGATCTAAATTAATTCCATTTTTTTTAAAAATATCACTAACGAGTAAATCGATAATTTTACCTGTTAGTAATGGGTTTTGATTTGAATCACTCACCACTAATCGCTCCTTTACTAGTTTTTCCATTAACAGGATATGCATTTGTTAACGGATATTCCTGCACTTATACTCCAAAAGCAGACAAAAATAAGGGAAAAAGAAAAATATGGTATAATTTTCGGTATATCTTTTTTAAATGCAGTAAAACAAGATCATCATTCATCACCTTGTTGAACGATATATCATTGACATAGATGATGATCTAAGGAGGGGATAATGAATAGGTGAGGTTTCTTGAGTCTGTTTTAAATACTTTAATGTTAAGTCTAGTAGAATTATTTTTCCTTTTAGGGTTCTTAATTGGTGTTGGTTTCTTATTGGGCGTGTTAGAAAAATACTCGAATAAGTTTCTATATAAAGCATTGGGACCACGTGGAGTATTGGCTACCGCTTGGATAGGTACACCGGTCCACGAACTCGGGCACCTTCTTCAGTGTTTCATTTGGGGACATCGAGTAACAAAGGTAAAATTCCTTCAATTAAACAATCCTAATGGTATTCTTGGATATGTGGAGCACCAATATAATCCGAGTAGTATCTATCAACAGATTGGAAATTTTTTCATTGGAATGGGACCCATTTTCAGTGGGATTGGTGCATTAATGCTGGGGATGTACGTATTGGTACCTAAATCCTATTTCACTTTTAGTGCGTACATTGATAACCATGTTTCTCCTGGAAGCGATGATTTAATGGTAATCGTGAGTGCAACACTTGCCATTACGAAAAGTCTCTTTACATTAGAAAATTTACTCAATCCGTTATTTTGGCTATTTCTTTTGTTTGCTGTCAGTATTTCATCACATATAGCTTTAAGTAAGGCCGACATTAATGGGTCTTCCAAAGGGCTGCTCATGATATTTTGCGTCTTGTTTATAGTAAATCTTATCGCTGGTTTATTTAATATAGATACGTATAGATTTATCGTCAGATTGACCGAATATAATGCCTATGTACTAGCTTTTTCTAGTATTGCGCTCCTTTTTTCATTTATGACACTTTTGATATCCTATATAATATATAAATTGAAATTTGGCTGATGAATAATAAGGAGTCAACTTCTCGAAATAAGAATGTTCTCATGTGAAAGAAGGCTGAACGTATTGAAATTAATTTCTGTTATGCTTGGAGGGTTTTTTGGAGCATTAACAAGATATGGAATAGGAGAATGGATTCCAACAGATAATGGGTTTCCTCTTGGAACCTTAATAATAAACCTCATAGGTTGCTTTTTCCTTGGGTGGTTTCTTACGTTCATCACGTTCAGGAAAAATATAAAACCGGAATTTACGTTACTAATCGGAACGGGTTTTATCGGGTCATTTACTACTTTTTCAACCTTTTCTATAGAGACGATCCTTTTATTTCAAAATGGACTCGCTGTTTATGGGACCATATATGTTTTATTTAGCATTATTTTTGGAATACTGTTGGCTTATTTAGGACTAAAATTAGCATTAATTTATGAGGAAAAAGGAGAAACACATTGATTTGGTTAATTGGTCTTGGAGGATCTTTAGGCGCATCAGGTAGATATTTATTAGGCAATTTTATTAATAAAAAAAAGAAACCTGGACATTTTCCATTGGGAACTTGGATAATAAATATTACTGGATCCTTTCTTTTAGGGATCCTTTATAAGCTACATATGACAAATGAAATAAGTAATTGGGTGTGGCTGTTTTTGGGAATTGGTTTTTGCGGATCCTATACCACTTTCTCGACATTCGGTTATGAAACGATTACCTTATTGCAATCAAATAAAAAATTTTTAGCTGGGATATATGTATTAACTTCAGTAATAGTAAGTATTTTAACCGCTGCTATTGGTTTTATTATTTAGCATAAACCTAAATCCAGAATATATTAATGATTAAATTGAAAAAAAGAATGCAAAATAAGAGGGGAAAATACGATTTTATAGGAGGATTCCAATGTCTAAGAAAAAGTACACCCCTTCATCAGACGTAGACCAAAAACAATTACTAAATGATAAAGTGGAAAATGCACGAAAAAACAATTTTGAAGATGATCATACGCGCAGAGTAACCCCAAATGGCGGGCAAGGACAATAAATAAACATCAGGGGGTTGTTGCAAAGGCAACAACTCCTTTTTTATATTCTATTTGGATAATATTTCTATTGAACTAGATGTGAGAGGGTGTTATTATATAAAAGTTCCCTTCAGAGGGGCAAACAAAAACGAAACATATTATTGACATTAATATCGTTATTGTGTTATAATAAATTTTCTCGCTTTTTTAAAAATAGTAATCTCTTGTTCTTTGAAAACTAAACAAACAAGAACGTCAACAAACAATTTTTTAGCTTTTTATAAAAGCTAAGCCAACGTAACAAAATGAGCTAATCAACTTTCTTGGAGAGTTTGATCCTGGCTCAGGACGAACGCTGGCGGCGTGCCTAATACATGCAAGTCGA